>SIAF01000194.1 GCA_009691905.1 Planctomycetaceae bacterium
ACTCACCTCCCGCGAACTGCTCCCCTACCTCAACAGCCGGTCTCCCGTTTCGCAACACCAAGCCATCGCCCGTCGCAAGATCATGCGACGGGCTCGCTCCCATGCAAAACGCTCTCGGTTACTGGCAGAACTGGAAGCACGTTACGCTGCTTCATCCGCGACAGCCGATCTCGACTCGTCTTAGCCTACAAGCGGGGCGTTGTTTCTTTTCTCGGTTTCGTCCCGTCTCGATCCGGGAAACTCGACTCAGCGACTCGATCCAAGACAACTCGACCAAAAAACTCGACCGAGAAACAGGGGACTTACGTCCCCCGCTCGCCGCGGATGCATGTGAGAATGCCCCGTTCGATCGTGTAATTCGTCGCGTTTGAGACCGCTGCTTTGAGACCGGGCGCTGCGATCCCCGTTACAGCTCAGCCGGGCCATGCGGCGCTTCTTTCGGGTTTTCCTGCGGATCGCGTTGTTATTCGTCGTCGGCCGCGAGAGCGCGTGCGGTCATGACCGCCTGCTGCTCTAGGCGCGCGGCCTGTGCCATGCGACGATAATCCCTGTGTCCGTCGTTCGGCGTTTCAAATGAAACCCCTGACGCTTGTTGCTCAAAACTGCGTCAACAGGAGCCCTGGCTGTGCCCGACCCCAATGACCTGCAACGCAACGACAAGGAATTTCTGGAACTTCTGCCGCTTACGCTGGCGCTGGCCGGGCTGCCGTCCAGCGAGACGGGAAAGTATTACACCCAAGAGCAGATCGAAGCTCGCGTGTTTACGATCAGGCATGCCTACAGAGCGGCCCGAAGCGTGGCCCGCGAGTGCGTCGCGCGGTAGTTTGCCCGATCGAGGCAGACACGTTGAAACTTCGTTCGTTCGACCGGGGTAGAACTCGACGACGGGATGTGTTCGTGACCGAAGACATCGAACTGGTAATGGCCTGCCTGACGGGAGACGCAGACGCTCTGCGCGCCTTCGTCCGACAGTACCAGGCAAGCGTCTTCGGGGTCTGCTTTCGAATGCTCGGTCATCGCGAAGACGCTGAGGACGTTTCGCAAGAGGTGTTTTTGCGAGCGTTTCGGAGCCTGTCGAAGTGGGATCGGGTGCGACCCCTGACGCCCTGGCTGTTGACGATTGCCGCCAACCGCTGTCGGACAAGGTTGTCGCAGCGGATCAATCGGCCCGTTTCCGCCGAGTTCGTCGAAGAGCCGGCCGGTGCCGATGTTGCTGTCGGTCGTCACGATCTGGCTGAAGAATTGCAATTGGCGCTGGAGCGGCTGCGCGGCGACTATCGGCTGTGCTTCACTCTGTATCATCAGAACGAATTGAGCCTCGAAGAAATCAGCGAAATCGTCGACAAGCCGGTTGGCACCATCAAGACGTGGCTGCACCGTGCCCGGAAAGAACTGGCCGAACACTTGCAGCGGCGCGGTATCGTACCGCAGGTGAGTCATGAATTGCTTTGATTTCGAACGCGAATTGCAAGACCGGCTCGACCGCGGGTTTGTCGGCGAATCAGAGTCGCTGCGCTCGCACCGCCAATCGTGTCCCAACTGTCAGGGGGCCTGGCATGAAACGCGTCTGCTGGCCGAGGCAATCGTTGCCTGGCGCGAGCAGCTTCCCGAGGTCGATCTGGTTGACTCCATCGTCGCGGCAGAAATCGACACCGCGCCCAGGTCGACCGTGATCTCGCCGACGATGCATGCTCAACTCTCGCAGAGCGTCGCACATACGACCCGCGCCGCCGGGGCGGGTCGTCGCAGGTTGCAAGCCGCCGGCTTTCTGGCGGCGTCAGTCGCCTCAGTGTTGATGGCTTGGGCGCTTTGGCCCGATCGGAAGCCCGATCGGGATGCTCGTGACGGTCAGCCGGTCGCGACAGGGGAAGCCCCGACAGGCGATCGTGCAGGACGACTCGCCGTCGCCGTTTCGGATCCCGCCCCGTTACAGGCCGTTGCTTCGAACGCCGCCGACGAGCCGTACGGGACGCTGGCCCGCAGTGCCATCGGTGCCTGGGAGGATTTTGCGTGGAGTATCGTCCCCGGAGCGCCGCAGCCCGCAGTTTCTGAAGGTGCCTCTACCGATTCAGAGCGGTGGGCTGATTCAGAGCGGTGGATCGATGGCCTCGAGCATCAGTTGCGTCCGATCGGGCGGGGAGTGGGTGACGCTTTCGACTTTCTGTGGCAGGCCGGGCAGGCGCCCGACAACTCCCGCACCTGATCGAGGCCACCCACCCCGCCACCCTGCCATCCCTCCGGTGCAGCCCCATCGCCCGGCGTTGGTCTCCCCGTCGGAAGATCCGTGCCAATCGTTGTTGTGGCTGCTGCCGCAACTTTTTCGCCGGTCCGAATAGCCTCCGCAGCTTGCCGAGCTGCCAAATAGCGGGAAGACTGTCTTTGACTGTGACCCAGGTTGCAGAACGCGTCAGGGGCCACCGGAGGCGACGAAACTCTCCGGCGAATTCAGGCGCGTTCGGCGACTGGCTCGTACAACAACTGACTCCCGGCAAGGATCTCGCCCATGAACGAACTTGAACTCAATCCCGATCTGCTGCTGAGAGCCGCTTGCCGCGGGTCGCGGCGGCGAATGATCCAGCGGCAGACAAGCATGGCTCAAGTCGCACCGATGGCGACCACCGACCCGAAGCCGGATTTGCCGCGGCACAAGGTTGAGCGGCGCCGCCAAATCGACCCGACGACATGCGAGCGCGACTACTCGGGCGACGAACTCGAATTCATGCGTGCCATGGACGACTATAAACGAAGCGCGGGTCGCCAGTTCCCGACGTGGAGCGAAGTGCTCGAAGTCGTGCGCAGTCTGGGCTATCAGCGCCCTTCAGCTCGAACGCAGTGAACTTGAACGTCTTAACCAATTGGACTTAGAGTACGGGGCCGCTGACAATCGTCGTGGCGTCGTCGCCATCCGCAGTTCGGCCGAAGACCATCAAGGTGATGTCGTCGTTCTGGGGGCGGCCGGCCGCGTGGCGTTTGACGTCGGCGAGGATCGCCTTACCCAGTTCGGCGGGCTTGCGCGTATGCGTCGTAATCATTTGGCGCAGCCGATCGACACCGTACAGGTCGCTGGCGGGATTCATCGCCTCGCTGACGCCATCGGTGTAAATCACGATGGTTTCGCCCGGTTGCAGCGATCGTTTGAGCACGTCGTACGATAGCCCTTCGGCGACACCCAGGGGCATCCCCACCGAATCGTCGGGGAATTCTTCAATCGTGCCATCGACGCGGCGAATCATGGGCGACATGTGTCCCGCGATCACGAGCGATATCGTGTGAGAACTCATGTCGATGATGGCCAACGTGAAGGTGACGAATCGACCTTCAATGGCATTGTTGCACATGTGATTATTGATGCGCTCGGCAGCTTGCCCAACGTCCTGGACGAATTCCAAGGTGTTCTGGACGACGCTCGAAAGCCGCGACATGACCAGCGACGCCGGCACCCCTTTGCCCGCCACGTCGCCGAACGCCAGACAGACGCGATCGTTCGGCAGCAGCAGGCAGTCGTAATAGTCGCCCCCGACCGCCTGGGCCGACTCGTAGGAAGCAAAAAATTCGTAGCCGGGCGCCTGCGGCAGATGCTCGGGCAACAGCGCCCGCTGCACGTCGGCGGCGATCTGCATCTCGCTGTCCTGCTTTTGCTTTTCGGCATACGATACGGCCAGTCGCGCGTTTTCGTACGACAGCGCCGCCTGCCCGGCGACCGCCACCAGCAGATCGAGATCATCCTTCTGGAACTGCTTGAGCGGGTTTTGGGTATCGATATTGATAATCCCCAGCGGCTCGCCGTCGAGACCCAAGAGGGGAACGCACATCATCGAACGAATCTTGAAATTGGCGATCGACTCGCTGGCCTGAAACTGCCCGTCGGTCGAGGCGTCGGCCGAGAGCACCCCCGCCTTGTCGGTCAACACTTTGTTGAGAATGGTGCGGCTGAGTTTGACTGATTCGTCCTCGCCCGGCCGCCGATGCTTGATGGCTCGGGGAATCATCTGGGCCGTCGTGGGGTCTTTGAGCAGAATGCAGCCCCGATCGGCCCCAGGGAAAATCGTGAACAGCGTATCGAGAATTTTTGGCAGCAACACTCCCAGATCGACGGTCCCGGCCAGCGTGCGGCTGATTTCCAGAATTCCCTTCAACTTCGCCGCGGGTTGCACATCGAGGGCCCCGAAGCGACTGCTGCTTCCGCTCTCGACCGCGCCGGTGATCGTCGCCGAATCTTCGGCTTCGTCGGTAAGGTTTAAGTCAAACGCCGGCGGTTTGGCGGCGTCGCCTTCGGTAAATTTGGGCTTCGAACCCGCGCGCGCCGACCCGGCGCTGGCGGGGTCGATGAATCGCACCAGAATCGGGCCGAGCTTGACGCGATCGTCGTGAACGATCGGGGTAGGGGTGTTTGGCGAAATCCGCACCCCGTTGACCGTTGTGCCATTGCCGCTTTCGAGATCGACAACCGCGAATTTCCCGGCCGCGCACAGCAGTTTGGCGTGCTTGCGCGACACGAGGCTCGATTCAATCTGTACGTCGCATTCGGGGCTGCGTCCGATGAACGTTTCATCCTTCGTCAACTCGCGTGTGACTGACTCGCCCGCCTTAAGTATCAGTATACTGGCCATGATTTCCGTCCGAAGTGATCGTTGTTCGCCTGATTCTACGGCTCGCCAGCGACCTTCGCAACCAGCCGCGCGCCGGGTTCGCTCGGGAGGGCACTCACACCGCTCGCTCGCCGCCGAACACCCGCTCGATGTTTCCACGCAGCACCCGTCGGCCCAGGTCGACGGCCCGATTCTCGCTCCAACCGCGACCGATCACGAAATCGTCGGCCAGAGCGCGGCCCAGGACGCGGCGGTACATGTTGAATTTCGGCAAGGCGAACTCGAGCTTGTACATGTCGCTGTAGTAGCCGATCTGTTTCGTCTGCGGGACGGCCTGCAGGCGGCTGCGGCAATCGAGGTCGATATAGGCGGGGATATTCGAATACCACCAGTGGCCGTTCGTGACGACATTCGGGAAAATCCAACTGTAACTGACCAATTCCTGGTTCATCCCGTGCGACAAAACCGAGATCGGGAACACCACCTGCGGAAAAGCATTCAGCAGCGCCCTGTATTGGATCAAAGAACAGCGGCCATCGAACAGATCCTGTCCCTGACTGACCCCCGCTTCATACACACGGCGGTTGACGCCGATCATCAGGTCGAACGGCAGGTGATGTTCGGAGCAGAATTCGGCCAGCGTCCAGAATACGAATCGCGACAGCGTTCGCGATTCGTCGGGCGAAAGGCTGATTCCCGCGACGACCGCCTTCAGGATCGGCTCGACGGCACTCTGTGCGATTGCGGCCGGTTCGAAGTCGGGGGGCAATGAAATCGCACAGGCCCGCGCCCCGCGGTTGACGAAGTGCGCAAACAGCGCCCCCAGTGCCGTTCGCAGGGCGGCCGGCGTTCCCGGTTCGTGCCCGGTGGCCGCGGCGAGCCGCTGTCGGACTTCAGACTTCCCGAGATGAAACACCAATTCGTCGGTCCGCAGGCAGGGAATATAGAAACCGGTGTCGAACCCCGTCAGCGGATCGTCGAAGTCGTTCGTCAGAAAGACCCCTTCGAGTTGGCTCTTTCGCAGAACCTGTTGTTCCCAGTCGGATTGCGACATGCGGTCCAGGGCTCGATCATAAAGCGGCTCCCAGTTGGCGGCGGTCAGCGCGTCCGCGTCGAAATCGAAAAACTCGCGGCAGATTTCGATCAGCCAGTCGTGCTGCACGGTGTTTGCGATGGTCGCCAATTGTGGGACGAGTCTCGCGACTTTTTCTTTCGGAGTGATTCCGGGCTCTTCGATCCGCTCGCGCGGCAGTCCCGCCGAGTGCGCCAGCTCGGTGTAGTAGTGGTAGCCGAGAAGGTCGGCGAGCGTCGTCGACGCGGCGCGATGCGGGTTGATGTGCGAATGCGGGTCGATCAGCGGGATCGTGTTCAGTTGGGCCGTCAGTCGTTGGGCAAGCAGGTTGGACATCAGCCGGCGTTTCCTGAGGGAGTGAATCGGGGGGGTTCAGGCCTCGACGGCCTCGAGAATAAATCGCTGCACCAGGCCGAGTACAGCATAGCGCTGCCGCAATGCTGTCGGCAGGAGTTGGAAGGCGACCACCAGCCCGCGGCACCCGGAGGCGCCGCATCGGCAGGGCATCGTCCATCCGTCGCTGATCGTGGTCGAGTAATCGAAGCGAATCTCTTCGCCGGCGGCAATCTCGCGGAGGGCCACGAGTTGCGTGTCGTCTTTGACGCCGGCATTCGGTTCACAAGAATGATTCACCAGACGTCCCGGTTCTTCGAGATTGAGGTAGCGATCGACGCCGATTTGCAAGGCATTCGCCGCCTGTGCCCCGCGGGAACGAACGTCATTAAGAGACAGCAAGGATCCCGTGAGGCGCAGAATCTCGACGCCCGCCGGCAGAGGCTCGGCCGCGAATAAGCCGCGGCCTACGTCACAATCTGCCACATAGGTCCGGGAAGGCATGTGCGTTACCTCTCCGTGGCGCTGGTCATTCCCTGCGTCAGTCGTTCCGGCATGTCGAGGACCAGGTAGTGTCCGTGGTCGGCCGTGACAATCATCAGGGATTCGTTCCAGTTGCTGTGCTTCTCGACCCAGTCCGTGATCGTTTTGACTGCCGCATCGCCACTTTTGACGGCACCGATCGAGTTATCGACGTTGTTGTCGTGATTGGCCCAGTCGACGTCACCGGCTTCGACCATCAGCCAGAACCCATTAGGACCGGCCTCGAGCCGGGTCAGGGCGGCCGAGGTCATCTGAGCCAGTGTCGGGTTTTCCAGCAGGTCTCCCGCGGTGTACACTTCGGCTCGGTGAGATCGGCCGATCGTCGGATTGTAGCCGCCGTCTGCGGTTTGAAACGGCAGATGGCCTTTCGCCCGGGCGTTTCCAAAAAATCCGAACAGCCGCTTGTCGGCAGCGACGGCCTCCCGAGCGGCAAACGCCAGTTGCTGACCGCCGTCGACCCCAGCGCGGCGCTCGGCGACGACGTAGCGGCCTTTGCGGCGGGCATCGACAGACTGCCGATCGTCGACCGTGAGCCACAAATTCCCGGGAATAAAATTCGAGCCTTGTTCTTTGTGCGTCTGGCCCTCGTCGCCGAAACCACCGCCGATCAGCACGTCGACTCCCGGCAGCGGTCGATCGGGATGGGCAATCGACGGCAGTCCCAGAAGATCGCGAGTCAAATCCTGGTAGTCATCGCGATCGACGTTGTGGGCATAAGCGCAGGCGGGGGTGGCGTGAGAGATCGGGACGTTCGTGACGACTCCGACCATTACGCCCCGATCCTGGGCTTCGTGCGAAACCGTCACGACGGGGTGCCCGGTGACATCGATGTTGATTGAGTTATTGTAAGTCTTGACGCCGCTGCACATCGCCGTGGCCGTGGCGGCCGAGTCGGGAACGGCATGTTCTCCGATCCCCTGCGGATCGTCGGGGATTTTGGCGATCGGGTACTGCGCGTCATCGCCGGGCGTCCATGGGTCAGGCCCCCCCTTGGCGGCGTTGTAACCGCCCGGAAACGTCCCGCCGGGGTTCAGAACCTGCTGCCGGTCAACGTCGGTGGTCGTCCCGTCATTGGCGGGAGTCGTCACCATCCAGCCGAACTGTGACGTCCCCCCGGCCGTGTAATCGAGAAAATGAAGGCCGGTCCCGCGCCCTGCGCGATAGACGATCGAGCGGCGATTGTAGATCGCCGCGGCCTGAGTGGTTTGCCAGTCCATTCCGTCGAAAATCACGAGAAAGACATATTTCTTTCCCGAGCCGAAGGCTGCTCGCTGCAAGGCGGCCAGGTCGGTCTGGTCGAGGTACTCCGCGGACGGATTGAGCGTATGGGTCGGGACTCTGCCGAAAATCTGTCGCAGGGCCGATTCGCTGCGAAAGGCACTGTGCGGGCCGGTGTAGTCGATCAGATCGACTCCCCGGCCGGCCCCCTTCGTCCCGAACGTGTACACGGGAATCAGTCGATTGCTGTGGCTTCCCCAGGCGGTGTAACTCGCGGGATCAGGCCCCCAGTGCGCCAGCGACGAATAGTCGGCGTTGATGGCACGCGTCTGCAGATCGCGGAGAAAATCGTCGGCCCGGCTTCGGGTTGCGACTCCCAGAAACAGGCAGAACACGGCAATCGACAGCCTACGGGGAATCCACATGGTCGGCAGGCCGAAGTCAGGCGGTGAATGAAGGCGGGCGACTGTTGCGAGATCGTAGCTTTTCGCCGCCAGAGTCTCAAAGCATTCAAACTGTCAGATGGCGTTGAGTTTGCCGATTTCGTGAAGTTTTCCGGTTGCATCGGTCGATAATAATTGACGCGAATGGAGATGTCGTTTCGTCGCCAAAACCCTTCAGCCCCCCTGCGAGTACCTGATGCGGGCCCGATTTGTTATGCCGCTGGCCGCGCTGGTTGCCGTGCTGGCAGGCTGGGTCTGGCTCCGTGCGGAGAGTCGCAAAGCTGTCGAGCCGGCAGAAGCTGTGACGCGCGGCGATTATTATGCCGTCCAGACCAGTGGTGTGTCGGCCCTGCTCGAACTGCCGGAAGCCTGCGTTGGACACTGCGATTTGATCATCGGCAGCCTGGGCGATTCGTCGCGGACGTACCAGGTCTCGCTGTCAACGGGGGAAGGTTTGTCGCAAGCGACCGCGCGGCTCGCAAAAGTCGAACCGATCGAATGGTCTCGGGCACGCGGCCGTGCCACGGGACAGGTGCCCCCGCCGGGCACCCTTGACGCAACTTCCGACGCGGTCGTGCGCGGCGGGACGCCGGAGGCGTTCGAACACACGTTGCAGGACCGCAGGTTCCATTTGCACGTGACCGAAGCCGTACTGGAAGATCCGCTGGCTTACGTCCCTGTCGATGCGACGCTTGCGGGGGAAGGGCGGCGGGTGCGCGTCTACTGCGACAGGCAATTGTCGGCCGGCGAACTGGCATCGGGACTGGTCGACGAGATTTTACAAACGCTCGACGAGCGGATTATTCCGCGAAGCCAGGTCCTGCTGGGGCTGCATCGAGACGTCGACTGTGATGATAAGCTGGCCGTGCTGCTGACTCCGTGGCTGGGACGATTGCACGGGGGAAGAACTTCGGTCAACGGCTTTGTTCGAAGTGGCGATTTCCAGCCGCAGGGCATCGCCCCCTATAGCAATCGGTGCGACGTCCTGTATCTGAATTCGAACCTGGCTCGCGGTCCGGCTCTGACGGCTCTTTTGGCCCACGAATACACGCACGCTGTCTGTTGCAGCCTGCGCGGGGCCGCAGACCATAGCCTGGCCGGGCTGCCGGATGAAGCCGACTGGCTCAATGAAGCCATCGCGCATGTAGCCGAAACGCTGCACGACGCGGGCTGGTCAAACCTCGATCGGCGCATCAAGGGGTTTCTGGAGAATCCATCGACGACGCCGTTGGTGGTTTCCGACTACTACCGGGCCGGTCTGTGGCGCGACCCCGGCTGCCGTGGTGCGACGTTTTTGTTTCTCGACTGGTGCGTCGACGGCTATGGTGACGGTCTGCTGCGCGACCTGGCCTGTCATTCGCAAATCGGAGTCCCGAAGCTCGAACAGGTCACGGGGGTTTCATTTGCCGCGCTGTATCGAGGCTGGACGATCGCCTTGCACCAGGGACGCATCGGGTCGCTCGATCTGCAAGGGAGGGTGGGCGAATGCCGACTGAATGGTCCACAGATCACGATGTGGAACGCGTCGGAAGGGACGTGCGAACTGCAACTTCACGGGACGGCGACCGCCTTCGTGCGCGTGGCGCTGCCGCCGCGGTTGTCACGCATTGCGTTTGCGGCGGAACCGGGCACTCGACTGCAAGTCACGCTGGTTGCGGGACGCCCCGCATCGCGGGCTGTTTCGCAACGGTAGCGCCCCCCCCGGCGAGCCGGCGGGTTTACCCCGCCGGGCAAAAAACCGGGCAAAAAACACCGGGGGGATTAACCCCTCGGCTCGCTGGGAATAGACCCCTGCTGTAACTCGGGTGTGACCGGTCCCCGTCTCCTCTCGGAGAATCCCGCCGGAAGCGACTTGCTGATTCCATCTGACTACTGCTCGTCGGCGCTGTCGTCTTCGACCGCCTTTTTCGCCGCTTTCTTTTTCGGCTTTCCTTTGCCGACTTGCTCGGTGACTTCCGGCAGCAACTCTTCACCGGTGATTTCCGACCGCATCGCATACTTGCGGCGGAGCACCGACAACGGGTACATGCGGACGACGTTGTTCTTGTAGGTCACGCGTCCGTCGCTGTCGCGACCCAGATGTTCGGCGATCGAGTCAACCGCCAGATCGGAATAGAGTGCCGCAAACGTCTCAGGATCGACAATCGCACCGTTTTCGAGATCCTGCAGCGCACTGCCCCCGCCGGTCAGCACGGCAAAGGCATTCACCCCTTTGATGGCGGGACGATACCGGTTCTCATCCACCAGCGCATCCATGGCGGCCTTGAGGGCGACGGCGGCCGCCTTGATCTTCTCCTTGGTCTCATCGGCAAGATCCGAGCCGGGTTGTGCCGCGGCCCCGGCTTTGGCGCCGCCGACCTGGGCAGCCCACGACGACGCGGGGGAGAGTGCGTGCAAAGTGCCGAGGAGATAGCCGACCGCCACCAGCGCCACCGCTCCCAGAAAGGTCACAATCTTCCGCATGTCGGACTCCTGACAGGAAAAAAAGTCAAGTAACGAAACACAGGGGACCACGTCGCATCCCCCCCTGCTTGTTGGTCAATCGGCCAAGGTCAATTCGCCCCGTGTCCCGGCCTCGCACTTGGGCAACCTCCCCATAGTGGCGGGTGCGTGACGCTGATGCAAGGGTAGTCGATTTTAGCAGTCAGAGTTGCGGTTGCTCGTACAAGAACTCGAACAAAAAGAGGTCTCTCGACCCTCAAACGGCAATCCGAACCACCGCTGGCTGCATGCTCCAGCGCGCCCGACCGGCGCCGAGGGACGAGTTAATTGGCACCTTGTTGATCCGGAGCGGTGCCCGACTCATTCCAGCGCGGGGCGACCAGGTCGCTGTTCCATAGATCCCATGCGGCTGAGAGTTCTTTGGCTTTGTCCGGGTATCGATCGGAGAGGTCCGTCGTCTCACCCAAATCGGTCGACACGTTGAAGAGTTGCCCATCGGCGATCCCCGGTCTTTCACCGCGATCGCGCGGTCCTGCGCCGCCACCGGCGGCTTTGGTCATTTTCCAGTCTCCCATGCGAATCGCCGACTGATTGCCGAACCGCCAATACAAAGCTTCGTGCGGCAACCCGGCGCGCTCGTCGGCGAGGTACGGCAAAAGGTTGACGCCGTCGAGTGGCTTCTCGGGATTTGCGACCACCCCGGCCGCAGCGAGCGCTGTCGGGTGAATGTCGAGGGCGATCACCGGCCGATCGTCGACCCTGCCGGCCGGCAGCCGTCCCTTCCACTGCACCAGAAACGGTACTCGGATCCCTCCCTCCCACGTGGTTGCCTTCGTGCCGCGTAACGGATCGTTACGCGAAGTAGTCCGCGGCGTAGGGCCGCCATTGTCGCTGAAAAAAACAATCAAGGTCTGCTCTTCGACGCCGGTCGCGCGCAGTTTACTCAGCACCGCGCCGACGGCGTCATCCATCGCAGTGAGCATCGTCGCAAACGTTTGCCGCGTTTCGCCGTCCAGCGCCCCGAACCGCGCGCGATACCGCTCGGCTGCCTGAAGCGGTGCGTGAACGGCGTTAAAGGGAAGGTACAGGAAGAACGGTTCCGACTGGTGTCGGTCGATAAACGCGACTGCCTCGCGAGCGAAGGCATCGGTCAGATATTGGGCCTCGTGGACAATCTCGGTGCCGCGCAGAATGCTGTCGCCCTGTTCGGTACGATACGGATTCGCCCCTCCCAGAAACCCGAAGAATTCGTCGAAACCGCGCTCTGTGGGTCGGAATCCCGCGCGAAAGCCGAGGTGCCATTTGCCGACCATGCCGGTCGCATAGCCGGCCTCTTTCAGTCGCTCGGCCAGTGTCGCCTCGTCGCGTGCGAGGCCGAAGTTGTCGACCGGTTGCGGGGCCGGGCCGGGATTGAATTCGTGCCCGAACCGCTGCTGATAGCGCCCCGTCATAAATCCCGCCCGCGTCGGGCTGCAGACGGGGCACGATACGTAACCCGAAGTCAGCCGAACTCCATTGTTTGCGATCGAATCCAGATGCGGCGTCGGAATCTCTTTGCCGCCATAACACCCGAGTTCGCCGTAACCCAGATCGTCACCGATGATGACAACGATGTTGGGACGCCGGGCGCCTTCACGGCGAGGCGCCGCGTTGGCCGTTTCGACGTGGGCCGCCTCGTCGGCAGATGCGACCGACGTGCCGCCCGCAATCAGACCGCAGACAGCGATTGTCGCCGCCAGTTTTGCTCGCCAGTGAGAAAGCATCGTCCTCGGCTCCTGAGAAATGAACGCGACAGTGCCACTCCTATCCTAACACAAAGGAGTCGAAAAAGGGTCGATCCAGTCGAGTCTCCCGACTGTGCAGGACGTATGCCTGTTCACATTACGTCCGGTCCGGGATCGAGGCCATCGAGGCCATCCGTATGATCCATCGCAGGCTCGCGGCCTGCATAATGCCGATCGCTATCGACAGAATTCTGGGTCACGCATCGTTCCCACGCTACGGTGTTGTACGACTTCGCACAGGTTCAAATATAGCGTTTTTTATCGCGTGAGTTGACTCTATTCCAAGAGCGACGGTATCGTAGCGACACCCGTTTTGACACCAGTTTGCCCAAACTAACGCGGCACGGCCCGCGAGGTGCGCTGGGGGAAACGGCACCATCGGGAGGTCGCCATGACCACCGCCGC
>SIAF01000195.1 GCA_009691905.1 Planctomycetaceae bacterium
GGCTGAAGTTCCTTGGCTTACGTGTCATTTGCAAATGTGGCCAAGAGTTCATTTATCCGTGGTGGAATCTGGTTGCCGATTCCATTCGTGGCATTCCGGGAGTCGGAGCGGGGCGACTGTCTGATCGACTTGGGATTGTCGATTCCAAGTGACGTGTGCCACGGTGATCCGCGCCGCTCTAATTGGTTTGATCCTCGCGGCTACCGCCTTCGCTGAAGAGTTCACCGGCAAGGTGGTCTCCATCGCTGATGGAGACACCGTGCCCGTGCTGCGCGACCGCGAACAGGTCAAGGTACGGCTGTGGACCAGAAACCGGTCGCGCGGTGGGAGTACCGCAAGCAGGAACGACATAAACGCAAGAAATGAATTCCGACTTTCGGCCAATCCGCCCGCCCAACTGGATGTTTCGCGTCCTACATCCCATAAGGGACCAGAAGCGCGGTCCCCCTTGATGGGGGGCCGCAAGAGAATTGAAAACCGCCGACATGGCGCAGGCCAGCCATTGACAACTCATACTACAATGTCATAATCGTGTCATTATGCATGTCGTTTACACGCCGTTGGCGGCTCGCCAGTTGCAGGAATTGCCAGCTTCGATTCAGGCCCGAATCGGAAAAGTGCTGGTCCGGCTGGCGAGTTGGCCGAACGTGAGCGGCGCAAAACCGCTGCGCGGCGACCTGGCGGGGCAATATCGGATTCGGACGGGGGATTACCGGGTGCAATTTCGCGTCAGTGGCGATCAAGTGATTGTCGAACGGATCGGACATCGCGACGGTTTTTACGAAAGTTGATTTTCATGATTGGATTGCAACGGCTGGAACTTGAAGGCAAACGGTTTGTCGTCATCGAAGAGTCGGAATACGAACGGCTTTGCCGCGAAGCAGGCGAGAAGCCGGAACGGGACGACCTGCCGGAGTTTCCGGCACCGGACAAGAACGGAAACTTCCCTGCGATCGAATACACCCGGATTTCCATCGCCCGCGACCTGATCCGGGCGCGGCGCGGCGTGGAACTCAGCCAACAACGATTGGCAGAATTGGCAGGGGTCCGACAGGAAACGATTTCACGGCTGGAATCCGGGAAACACACCGCGGCAGTGGGCACGATTGAGCGACTCGAAAAGGCGATTGTCGCGGAACGTCAACGTCGGCAGAAACGAAAGGCGAAGTGAATCATGGGAACCGTCTACCGCAAAACCGTCACGAAAGCGCTGCCCGCCGGGGCCGAATTGTTCATCCGCAAGGGGCAACGCTTCGCCCGCTGGAAAGACGCCAAAGGCAAAACGCGAACGGCGAAGCTGACGACCGCCAGCGACGGGGCCGACCGCATCGTGATTCAGGCCGGCACGTTCACCGCCAAGTACCGCAACGGGGCCGGGCTGGTAGTCGAGACGGCGACCGGCTGTCACGACGAAACCGCCGCCCGCCGGACGCTGGGCGAACTCGAACGGCGCGGCGAACTGGTCAAATCGGGCGTGATGACTACCGCCGAGGATGCCATTTCCGATCACCAGCCGACGGCGCTGGTCGAGCATTTCGACGCTTACCGCGCCTTTCACACCGCGAAGGGGTTGAACGCGGTTCGCATCAAAAACACACGCGCACGGCTTGTGCGTTTGGCGACCGACTGCGGCTTTCGCCGACTGGCCGACCTGACCGCCGACGCGCTCGAAAAGTGGCTCGGCGCACGGGCTGCCGAATCGCCGAGTATGTCGCCCGGCAACCGCAACGAATTCCGGCAGGAACTGGTCGGGTTTGGCAACTGGTGCGTTCGCACGCGGCGACTTGTCTCGAACCCGTTCGCGACCGTGCCGAAAGCCGACGCCAAGGCCGACCAGCGCCGCAAGCGCCGGTCGATGACCGAAGCCGAACTTGAACGGCTGCTCGACGTCGCCCGCTGGCGACCGGTGGCCGAATACGGCCGCGAGACCAGGCCGACCGATCCGCTGACCCGCCAGCGGAAGCGCGAAACGTGGGAGTACCTGCCGCTGACACTCGAAACCCTCGACGCCGCGCTGACGACCGCCCGCCGCCGATTGGCAAAGCGCCCCGATTTCATCGCCCGCCTCGAACGGCTGGGCCGCGAACGGGCGTTGATTTACAAGACGCTCGTGCTGACCGGGCTGCGGCTCAATGAATTGCGAACGCTGACCGTCGGGCAACTGCAACTTGACGGGCCGGTGCCGTTTCTCACCCTCGACGCGGCCGACGAAAAGAATCGCCAAGGCAACGACGTTGCCCTGCGACAAGACTTGGCCGACGATTTGACCCGATGGATCGACCGGGACCGCGAACGCCTTAACGGGGCTGCTATGCTTGCCAATGATTGCCAGCCGTCCGCAACCCTCAAGCTGCCCGCGAGGCCCGACGCGCCACCGTCCGACGCGCCGTTGTTCAAGGTGCCGGCCGCTCTGGTCCGCATCCTCGACCGCGACCTGCTCGCCGCGGGAATCGCCAAGCGGGACGAACGGGGCCGCACACTCGACGTGCACGCCCTGCGGCATACGTTCGGAACGCTGCTCAGCAAAGGGGGCGTGATGCCACGCACGGCACAAGCCGCGATGCGTCATTCGACGATTGACCTGACGATGAACGTCTACACCGACCCGAAGCTACTCGACGTGCACGGGGCGCTCGATTCGCTGCCGGCGTTGTCGCTGGATGGTGAACGCCGATCCATTCCCCAAACCGCAAAGGCAACGGGCACCGACGATTTGCCCGCTTCGCCGTTTGCACCAGCGTTTGCACCAACTACCGTCAAACCGTGCAAATCGGGGTCAATTGCTGACAAGTCGCCGTCGCCCGGCAAGTCACAAACTGCGGCACGCCCGCGCGGCGCAACTTCAATGCCCGTCAAAGCAAACAACCCGCTGACAATCGCTGTCAGCGGGTTGCATCAAGTGGAGCGGACGAGAGTTGAACTCGCGACCTCTGCATTGCGAACGCAGCGCTCTCCCAACTGAGCTACCGCCCCCTTTTCTTACCCTCATGGCGTTGACCACCCTGTGAATCTCCGGCCGATTATAGACGACCGTCGATTTGTCGCAAGACCCGCGACGCGTCGGCTGCGTGTGGCAGGACGCGTTGACAGGGGCTTGCCATCCGCCAGTGCACCGTGCCCAGCCGCGTTTCGTAAAGCGTCGGCACCGAACCACCACCCCGCGCCAGGCCGCTTGACAGGCGCCGGGGCGGCCATCAAACTGAACTTTGACGGGTTCCCGCCATTTTTTTCGGTCGCAGCGTTGCGTCGCCGTAACTTTTTCAGCAGCGCATTATTGTTCGTTTCTGTGGACGGCAATCGTCAGCCACGCGTCGCAAATTCCAATCGAGCGGCCCTTGAAATCAGGGGGCCCGTGTGAAACCAGGGGCCGCATGAAATCGCGATATCGCGGGAAATCAGGGGACAGCGGCCCCTGTCCGCGGTAAGATCAAGCAGCCGGGGCGTGGCGTAGCTCGGGGCGGGGTGCCACGGCACAGGGCCGAGTCGGGCCGAGTTTGTGTTTTAATTTGCGGAATATCGACAATGCCATCCCGTTGAATGACACAGTTGAGTGATACGAAGCGGGGCGACGACACACACCGAAGAGGACACAATGGCCGACGACTGGGTTCAAAAGCTCCTTAAAGAAGGCGTGATCAGCAAAGAGCAGTTTGCCGAGGCGAAGGATCTGGCCGCCAAGCTGGGCGTCTCGATCGTAGACGCGCTGCAGAAGCTCGAATATGTCTCGCCGGCCGATATCGGGCAGGCCCAGGCCAAGCAGTTTGGCATGGATTTCGTCGACCTGGCGACGATCCAGATTCCGTCGGCGGTCATCCAGCTCGTTCCCGAATCGGTCGCGCGCGAGAATCTCGTGATTCCGCTGTCCCTCGACGATAACGGGGCCCTGACGGTGGCCATGCACGACCCGACCGCCTTCGATGTCATCGACAAGCTGCGCTTCATCATCAACAAAGAAATCAAACCGGTCGTCGCCCCCAAAGAGATGATTCAGCAGTCGATTAACCGGCATTACGGTCAAAGCGAGACCGAATCGGTCGACTCGATGATCGCCGAATTCACAGAAACCGCCATTGACTTCACCGAGACCGAACTGGCCAACGCCGCCAGTGTCGGTGACGACGACAGCGCCCCCGTCGTCAAACTGGTGAACTTAATGATCACCGAAGCGGTCAATATGCGGGCCAGCGATATCCATATCGAGCCCTTCGAAGAAAAAACCCGCATTCGCTACCGGATCGACGGCGAGTTGATCGAGCGCGACAGCCCCCCGCGCCGGCTGCATGCGGCGATCGTTTCGCGCATCAAAGTCATGGCAACGATTGATATTTCCGAGAAGCGAAAGCCCCAGGACGGTCGGATCAAGACGCGGGTCGGGGGCCGCGACTTCGACATGCGCATCAGCCTCTTGCCGACCGGGCACGGCCAGGCCATCGTGATGCGAATTCTCGACCGCGACAATATCAAGGTCGGGATCCGCAACCTGGGTTTCAGCGAAGAGAACTATCGCAGCTTCCAGAATGTGATCCGGCGGCCCAACGGCATCTTTCTGGTCACCGGCCCGACCGGTAGTGGCAAGACGACCACACTGTACAGCGCTTTAGGTGAACTGAACCGTCCCGACCGCAAGATCATTACCGCCGAAGACCCGGTCGAGTACTACCTGCCGGGCATCAATCAGGTTGAAGTCAAACACAACATCGGGCTGAACTTCGGTCGAATTATTCGCGCCATGCTCCGACAAGCCCCGAATGTGATCCTGGTCGGTGAAATTCGGGATACCGAGACGGCCGATATGGCAATTCAAGCATCATTAACTGGACACTTGGTTTTCAGTACCCTGCACACGAACGATGCGCCCAGTTCTATTACACGGTTAATCGACATGGGCGTGCAGCCGTTTCTCGTCGCGTCGAGCGTAATGGCCATTATGGCCCAGCGCCTGGTGCGGGTGAATTGTTCCAAGTGCTCGGCACCGATGAAGCCTGACCCGAGCGAATTGCAAGCCCTTGAGGTCACACCTGAACAGCTTGCGACCGCCAAGTTCATGCAGGGGAAAGGTTGTGCCTACTGCCAGCACACCGGCTACCGCGGCCGCAAGGCGGTTTTCGAACTGATGCTGATGAATTCCACCATTCGCGACATGACGTTCAAAAGCGAACCGTCCCAAAGCATTCGCCGCCAGGCCCAGATGCTAGGTATGCGAACGCTAGTCCAGGATGCCTTAGATAAGGCATTGCAAGGAGTTACATCAATCCAAGAGGTGATGATGCTGAACAGGGGCGGGCACTAATGTCTGGGAAGCCTGTGGTGCCGGTTGCAAGCCGGGCTGCGTCACCAGGTATCGCCCCACGCGTCGCCCGCCGCTCACAAGCCGAGACTTCGCCGGGATGCTGGTTGCAAGGTTCGTGGCGACTGGGGCGACCGCAACGGCCCGCGGGGCCGCGGGGTTGCAGCAGATCGAGACAACCGCCTGTGGCTGATTTTGCGGCATCAGGCGCAGCCGGAAATTGGCATCGTTCGGGTCGCTCCGATCGTCATTCACGATCGGGCCATTGGGGCGCGGCCGGGTTCCCAGGGGGGCCGGTCCCGTCGATTGAACTGTCTTTCATTTGGGTGTTCGCCGGTTTCGCGCGATAATTGGTCATCGAAACGAGGAGCATGGGCTTCATGGCTGATAAACAAACATTACAGATCGACAAGCTGCTGCAGACGGTGGTCAACCAGAATGCCAGCGATCTGCACATTGCCTCGGGCCAGCCTCCTGTGCTGCGGTTGAGCGGCAAGCTGGTAAAACTCGAGACGAAGTCGCTGGAGCCCGACGACTGCGTCTCGCTCATGAAAAGCATTACCCCCGAGCGCAACCAGCAAGAGTTGCAGGAACGCGGGGGGACCGACTTCGGCTTCGCGTTCGGCGAGAAATCCCGCTTTCGCGTGTCGGTGTTCAAGCAGCGCGGGCACATCGGGATCGTGCTGCGGCGAATCCCCAGTGAATTTCTGACGTTCGAGCAGCTCGGGCTGCCGCCGGTGGTCCGAGACCTGATCATGCGGCCGCGGGGGCTGATCCTGGTCACGGGGCCCACCGGGTGCGGCAAGACGACCAGCCTGGCGAGCATGATCAATTACCTGAACGACACGGTCGACCATCACATCATCACGATGGAAGACCCGATCGAGTACTACCACAAGCACAAGTTATGCACGATCAACCAGCGCGAAATCGGGGTCGACGTGCCGTCGTTTCCCGAGGCCTTGAAGCGTTGCATGCGGATGGATCCCGACGTGATTCTCGTCGGCGAAATGCGAGACCTCGAGACGATTCAGGCGGCGATCACCGCCGCCGAAACCGGCCACCTGGTGTTCGCCACGCTTCACACCTCGAGCGCTGAAGGGACGATCAATCGTATCATCGACGTGTTTCCCACCAACCAGCAAGAGCAGATCCGCACGCAGCTCTCGACGGCGATCATCGGCATTATCAGCCAGGCGCTGTTGCCGCGCAAGCCGAAGGGGTTGGTGGCCGCCTACGAAATGCTGGTGGTGACGCCGGCCATCGCCAACCTGGTCCGCGAAAACAAATCGTACCGCATCCCGTCGAGCATTCAGACGGGCAAGAAATACGGCATGCAGTTGCTCGACGACGCCCTGTTCAACCTCTGGAAAAGCGGGCTGTGCGAAGAGCGCGACATCATTTTCCGTTCGAACAACCCCGGCGAACTGCGAACCAAGCTGCAACGGGCCAAGGCCGGCGTCTTCGACGAAGATCCTGAAGACGAAGAATCCGACGAAATGAAGTAACACCCCGTCCCCCACAACATTTCCATAATCGTCGCCCGGCACTGGTTGCTTGGTATCGGCCCGGTATCGGCCGGCGGCGATTTGCGATCGCGTAGTCATCACTGTTTCAGGTCCGCAGTTTCAGGTCCGCAGTCACAACCTCTTCCGGCGGCTCACTCATGGCCAAACGGCGTCTCGGTCAGATTCTGGTCGACCTGGGTTATCTCAACGAAGACCAGCTCTGGGACATTCTCGAAGAACAAAAACAGTCGCCCGGCGAGGTGATCGGGCGGGTCGCCGTGCGGATGGGGTTGATCGGCGAGTCGCAGCTCGGCGAGGCGCTCGCCGAACAGTGGGGCATGCAGGTCGTCAACATCAAAGAGACGACGATCTCACCCAAGGTGCTCGATCTCGTCCCCGAGACGATGGCCAGCATCTACAAGATCATGCCGATCTCGCTCAAAAACAACGTGCTGACCGTGGCGATGGCCGACCCGCAAAACATCGCGGCCCTCGACGACCTGCGCAACTTTCTGGGGTACGACGTGCGCGGCGCCGTTTCGAACCCGGCCGACATCCAGGCGGCGATCGAACGCTTCTATGCCGACAAGCAGGAAAGCATTGAAGACGTCATCAACAGCCTCGAAAACGACGACGACCTCGGCGAAGATCGTACCGCCAACCGCGGTTACGACCTGGCCTCGCTCGAAGAAATGGCCGACGCGGCCCCGATTCGCAAGCTGCTCAACATGGTGCTGCTGCTGGCGATCAAAGATCAGGCCAGCGACATTCACTTCGAACCGTTCGAAGACGAATTCAAGATCCGCGTGCGCGCCGACGGCGTCTTGTACGAAATGGTCCCTCCGCCGCGGCATCTGGCGAACGCCATCGTCAGCCGCGTCAAAATCATGGCCAATCTCGACATTGCCGAGCGCCGCCTGCCTCAGGACGGTCGCATTGAACTCAACGTCGGCGGCAACACGGTCGACCTGCGGGTCAGTGTGCTGCCCACGCTGTTCGGCGAATCGGTGGTCTTGCGGGTGCTCGACCGCACGGTCGTGCAGCTCGACCTCAACAAAGTCGGGATGGACCCCAACACGCTGTCGCGCTTCCGCCTGATGATCCGCCGGCCCAACGGCATCGTGCTGGTCACGGGACCCACCGGCTCGGGCAAAACCACCACCCTCTATTCGGCGCTCAACGAGCTCAACGAAATCCAGACGAAAATCATCACCACCGAAGATCCGGTCGAGTACGAAATTTTCGGCCTCGTGCAAATTCCCGTCAATCCCGACATTGACGTCACGTTCGCGAACGTGCTGCGCGCCATTTTGCGGCACGACCCCGACATCATTCTCGTGGGCGAGATTCGCGACTACGAAACGGCCGAAATCGCCGTGCAAAGCGCGCTGACGGGGCACCTCGTGTTCAGCACGCTGCACACCAACGACGCCCCCTCGGCCGTGACTCGCCTGCGGGATATGGGGATCCCCCCGTTCCTGATCACTGCCTCGGTCGAATCGATTCTGGCCCAGCGGCTGGTGCGAAAAATCTGCGTCGAGTGCCGCACCCAGTTCGAACCCAGCGACGAACTGTTGATGGAACTGCAACTCCCTCTGGCGCAGGCCCGCAAGTACAAGTTTTACTATGGCCGAGGCTGCCAGCGGTGCAACAACACCGGCTACAAGGGGCGGTGCGGCATGTACGAACTGATGGACGTCAACGACGACATTCGCGACCTGATTGTTTCCGACGCCACGGTCGACGAGATGCGCGCCATGGCCCGCACGCAGGGCATGACCACCCTCCGCGAGGCGGGGTTGAAGCTGATTTTCGACGGGATCACGACCATCGACGAAGTCGTTCGCGAAACGGTGATGGAAGGAGTCGAGTGAAGAAGAGGGGACTTGGGGACTAGGTGACCAGGACACCTGGAAACCAAGCCCCCTAGTCCCCCAGCGCCCTAGTCCCCTAGTCCCCTTTTTACCCCAGCGAGCGAGCCATGCCGGTTTACCAGTACGAAGCGATGGATGCCACCAGCGGCGCCGAGGTCAAAGACACCGTCGAGGCGGCGTCCGAGGCTGAAGCGCAGCAGCTTGTCCGCCAGAAGGGGTTCTTCGTCACCAAGATCGCCGAAAAAGGCCGCGGCAAAAAGGGTGAGAAAGACAAGAAAAAGGACAAGAAAAAGGGCGCCGGCAGCCGGAAGAAAAAAACCTTCACCATCGGCGGGGTCAGCGCCAAAAAGCTGTGTACGTTCACGCGGCAGCTTTCGACCCTGCAGGATGCCGGCCTGCCGATTTTGCGCAGCCTGCGAATTCTCGAAGGCCAGGCCAAGCCCGGCGCCCTCAAAAACGCCCTGATCGGCGTGATCGACGACGTCGAAGGGGGCAACACCCTCTCTGAGTCGATGGCCAAGCAGCCCAAGTGCTTCGACAACCTGTACGTCAACATGGTCAAGGCGGGCGAAGCCGGCGGTGCCCTCGAAGTCATCTTGCAGCGGCTCGCCGAATTCAAAGAGCGTTCGCAAAGCCTCAAGCGCAAAGTGCAGGGGGCCATGATCTATCCCTGCGCGGTCATCACCGTCGCCACGGCGATCGTGACCTTCATCATGATCTGGATCGTCCCCAAGTTCACGGCGATCTTCGCCGGGTTCGATCTCGATCTTCCCGCGATGACGGTCGCCCTGATCAACACCAGCAACTGGATCGTCAGCTTCTGGTACCTGATTCCCGCGATCCCGTTTTCGATCTGGCTGCTGATCAAAATCATCAAAAAGAACAAAACGGGGGCGTATATCGTCGACAAGATCGCACTTAAATTCCCGCTGCTGGGCAAGATTCTCGAAAAGAGCATCGTGGCCCGTACCGCGCGAACCCTCGGCACCCTGATCGCCTCGGGCGTGCCGATTCTCGAAGCCCTGCTCATCGCCCGCGACACCTCGGGCAACGAAGTTTTTGTGCGGGCCTACCAGCACATCTATTCGGCGATTCGCGAAGGCGAGTCGATGGCCGTCCCGCTCAAAGAAACGCGCGTCGTCGACGACATGGTGGTCAACATGGTCGACGTCGGCGAAGAAACAGGCGCCCTCGACAACATGCTCTACAAGGTCGCCGACGTCTACGACGAAGAAGTCTCGGTGCTGGTCGACGGGTTGATCAGCCTGCTCGAGCCGCTGATGGTGGTCATCCTGGGGTTGATCGTGGGCTTCATCGTGATCGCCCTGTTCATGCCGCTGGTCGATCTGCTCAACAAGCTGTCGTAACGGGAGTCGCGGAGTCACGAAGTTAAAAAGTCGCAAAGTCGCAAAGTCAAAAAGTTAAAGGGTTAAAGGGTTGAAAAGTTAAAAGTTACCGAAAACAGGGGGCGCTTTGCCACCCAAGCCGACCGCTGTGCGGTCCGCCCGAATCGCGAAAAGGAGAATTAGCCGCCATGCTCGCCCAAAACACAAATCACTCGCGATTTTCGCTGTGCGATCGGGGTTTCGCCGGCCGCGCCCCGAACACGGCTCTCGCCCATCGACGATCGCCCTGGCAGAAACCCCGGCGCGCCGGGGACGCCCCCCGCTCGCCATCGCGGCGCGGCTTCACGCTGGTCGAGATGCTGGTCGTGATCGTGATCATCGCGATTCTGGTGGCGCTGATTCTGCCGGCGATCTTCGGCGCCAAGGTCAAGGCGAACGAAGCACGGGTTCGCACCGAGATCGCCAGTCTCGATGCGGCCGTCACCGCCTTCAAGGCGCGGTTCGGGATCGAGCCCCCCAGCCGCTTTGTGATCTATTTCGGCCAGACGGCAGTGCAAAACCAGACGGCATGGATCAACGATCCGGCGATGAAGGCCCTCGTCACCCGCATGTGGCCGCAGTTCGATTTTTCGATGCCGGCCGGCTCATACCCTTCGTGGTGGACAGGTACACAAATGAACATGAACTCCGGAGAGTGCCTGTTGTTTTTTCTCGGAGGAGTCGTTGCCGATGGCGTCGATGTCACGAAGGGCCTGCCGTACTTGCCGTTGAGTCCACCGATCGGATTCTCAAAGAACCCTGCGCAACCGTTCTCACCATCGGGAACAAATCGGGAAGGCCCGTTTTTGGAGCTAGCATTTTCGCGAATTAAAGATTCTGACGGCAATAGTGTCTTTGAGTACTTCGACTCCCTTCAGGGGCAAGCGAGCCCATACCTCTATTTCAGCAGCTACGAGGGCCGCGGATATCGGCCGGGTGAGTTGCCGATGAACAGCACAAATTCAGCTTTTCTATATTTGCACGATGTTTATCGGGTTTCGAACTCTGCCGGCAGTTTAGTGCCACCCCTTAATCCAGTCGCGAATCCAGCGGGCACTTCGCAAGCGCTGCCGGCTCAAAAGCCACAAACATTTCAAATCATTTCGCCCGGCTATGACGGCAATTACGGCCAGGGTGGAGTCTTCAACACCGAATTGCCCAATGCCGGCCTGTATGACAGGGGCGACTACGACAACATCACGAATTTTCACTCAGGCCGATTGAACCCGCAGTAGGTCAGCCTTTCCAGGCTGACGCCGTCAGCGAACACAGACGGTTGCCGTCAGGCGGTGGAGCCTGACCTACGAAACTGTCAGGCTGGAAAGCCTGACCTACGAGAGAGTTCGTTCCATGCACCGGACAAGCGCCTTTAACCGGCTCGCAGCCCACGCCAACTTCACACGAGGCGGTTTCACGCTGGTCGAACTTCTGATCGTCATCACCATCATCTCGGTCCTGCTGCTGCTCACCGTGCAGGTCGTGGGGACCGCCCTGACGTACTCGCGCGAGGCGGCGACCCAGGCCACGATCCGCAAAATTCAAGGGATGCTCTCGTCCAGGGCCGAGGCGCTGCACCGGCTCATCCAGCGACCCAACTTTGTCGAGTCGACACCCGAATACCAGATCGCGGGCCTTTTTCTCGGGTTGCCAGCCAACCTAAACCTTCAGAAGATTCTGGCGATCAAGCTGCTCGAGCGTAAGTATTTCCCGCAGCGGCAGCAGGAAGTGCTCGATACCGTCACGATGGGGACGTACTTTGGCGCCGGTTCGCCTCAGCCGAAAATCAGTAACGCGCCTTTCGGCACCGTCAGCAGTTCCGAAATCCTCTACGACTTTCTGACGCAATTGAACGTTTTGGGCGACCAGGCGCTGGGGGCCGACGCCTTCAGCCCCTCTGAAGTCCGCGACCTCGACCTCGACGGCCTCCCCGAGTTCGTCGATGCGTGGGGCCAGCCGCTGCGGTTCTATCGCTGGCCCACCCGGCTGTTCCGGTCGAGCCCGCCGGTTTCGTGGGTTGGGGTGACTGATGCGAAGACTGGAATTCTGTCGTCTGACGTGGCCAATGCAAGGAGTCTGATTTCGGGCCTGATTCCGGTTCCCAGCACGTCGATCAACGATCCGGACAATCAACCGGACGACCCGATCCGCCGCGGCCTGGCCCGTGACCCAGTTGACCCGTTGCGGCGATGCGCGGCGATCCCAAATTTTGAGTCGACAACGATTTTCGCGAATCCACCGATGCTCCCGGCCGACGTCGGCCCGTATGTGTTCCACACGCCCATCACCTATCACCTCCTGACGGTGATCTCGGCCGGCCAGGATGGCGACCTCGGGCTGTACGAACCGGACGATACCGCAAACTTCGGGCACCTGGCGGCCGTGCGCGATCCCAACGCGATGACCGACAACATCACCTATCTCAACGTGCGGGCGGGAGGCAAGTAAGCGATGCGTACGCACACCAGATTCAAACGGCGACGACACGCAAAGCACGCATCGCGCGCGTCTCTCTCCCTCCCCCCCTGGCGGGGGGAGGGCCGGGGTGGCCGGACGAAACTGCGGAGATTGGGGGAAACTGGGGTTGCCAGGAAATTAAAAACCTGTTGCGCACCTTCGTGTGTGTTTTTGGAATGGGAATCCAAAGCGAAGGAGCGCAACAGTGAGAGTATCTTGGTCGATTTGTGG
>SIAF01000196.1 GCA_009691905.1 Planctomycetaceae bacterium
TTCCTTCCGTGGACTGCGGCTTGAATTACCAGCAGCTTCGCGGAAGAACGCCGTTTTTAGCAAGATCACTTTCGAGCTCCCCGCCGATCAAGTCCTATTGAGAGTCGTTTTGCGTTGTTTTTCGTGGGATTGAGTGAATCGCACCCATTGTGACTGCGAGACAACGCGCCGTGCGAGCACGGCGGCGAAACGCGGCTCCCTTTGTGCGGCCCCTGTTCATGATGATTGCTAAACCATAAGCTTTGTTTGATGGATGTCCGTGGGAAATTGGAATGACACGTTCGGAGATGTTTCCATGCCAACGATCGGGTCGCGAGTTCAACAGCGAATGCCGGCCGCTTTGCTTCTGGCAGCCGCCGGCTTGTGGTCTGCAATCCTGTTTGCCGACGAGGCGCCGCCGGCACGCAAGCGGGTCGCCGCGGTCGTCACTGAATACCGCCACAACTCGCATGCCGACGTGATCGTCAGCCGGTTGTTTCAGACGCAGACGCTGGATGGCCAGGGGGCCGTGCCCGGCATGGAATTGATGTCGTTGTTCACCGACCAGGTGCCCGAGAGCGACACGAGCCGCAAATGGTCGAAGCAGTACGGTTTTCGCATCGCCGAAACGATACCCGAGGCCCTGACGCTGGGGACCGGCCGCCTGGCAGTCGACGGCGTGTTGCTGGTCGCCGAGCACGGCAGCTACCCGACCTCAGAGACCGGGCAGGTGCAATACCCCAAGCGGCGATTGTTCGAGCAGGTTGTGAAAGTCTTCCGCGACAGCGGCCGCTCGGTGCCGGTGTTCATCGACAAGCACCTGGCCGACAATTGGCAGGACGCGAAATACATTTACGATACAGCCCGCGAGCTGAAATTCCCGCTGATGGCCGGGTCGTCGATTCCCACGCTGTGGCGACATCCGCCCGCCGACGTGCGCCGCGATGCCCGCCTCAAGCAGATCGTTGCGGTCTCGTATCACACGCTCGACGCTTATGGATTTCACGGGCTGGAGATGATCCAGTGCCTTGCCGAGCGCCGTGCCGGGGGCGAGACCGGCATCGAATCGGTGACCTGTCTGACGGGTGATGCGGTCTGGGCCGCGGGAACCCGGGGAGTCTACGACCGCAAGCTGTTGGAGCGGATTTTGTCGCAGCTCAAATACCGCCCCAATCTGACCCCCGAGATGCTGCCGGATTTGGTTAAAGATCCCGTGCTCTTCAGCATTCACTATGCCGACGGGGTTCAAGCGCACATGTTGACGCTCAACGGCGCAGTCGGCGAATGGTCGGCCGCCTGGCGCTACGACGACGACACCGTCAATTCGACACTGTTTTTCACGCAGGAAGCGCGACCCTTCATGCACTTTGCGTACCTCGTGGACGGCGTTGACAAGATGATGCAGACCCGCGCCCCCTCGTGGCCGGTCGAACGGACATTGATGACGAGCGGAGTTCTCGATGCCCTGCTGATCTCCAGGAAAAACGGAGGCACATTGCTCGAAACGCCGTATCTCAAATTCCCGTATCAAAGCGACTGGAACTGGAAAGAGCCTCCGGCGCCGCCACCGGATCGGCCGATTGACGCACAGTGAAGCGAGCCGGGAGGGTTTATCCCCCCGGAACTGCAGACCGGCGGGGTAAACCCGCCGGCTCGCCGGGTCAAAACCGTGCGCGGCGCGACGCGAGGTACCCGACCAGCGCCTTATCGAACGCCTGGCTGGTGTTGAGCGCCACATAGTCGATCCCCGCCGACAGACACTCGCGGCGGTAAAGCTCGCACAGCTCGCGAACGGCATCGAGGTAGTCGGCTTTCATCCCGTCGGCATCGACCAGCAGCGTGTCGCCCGATTCGGGCTCGCGGAAATCACAAAGTCCCGAAAATGGAAAATCGACTTCGGCTTCGTCGAGCACGTGGAACACGATCACATCGTGTCCGCGGTGCCGCAACTGACGCAGCGTGTCGATAATCGGCTGAGGTTCGGCCAGCAGGTCAGAAAACAAAATGATCAGGCTGCGATGCCGGATCATCGCCGCAATACTGAGAAGGTTTTTGGCAATCTCAGTCGGCCCCGTCGGCCGCAGTTTCGAAAGAACCGCGAGGATGCTGCCCAGTTGCGTCCGTTTGCTGCGCGGCGGCAGGCTGTGGCGAATCTTTTCGTCGAAGGTGATCAAACCCACCGGATCCTGCTGGTGGATCATCAGATACGCCAGGGCCGCCGCCAGGCAGACGCCGTAGTCGAATTTGGTCAACTCCTGCCGGTAGGTGTAGGCCATGCTTTCTGAGAGATCCATCAACAGGTAGCCGGTGATGTTGGTCTCAGCCTGGTACTTCTTGACGTAGTAGCGGTCGGTTTTGGCGTACACCAGCCAGTCGATATCTTTGAGATCGTCCCCCTGGGCGTAGCGCCGATGCTCGCTGAACTCAACCGAGAAGCCGTGGAACGGGCTGGCGTGCAAACCACTCAAAAAGCCCTCGACGATGAACCGCGCCCGCAGATCGAGCCGCGACACCGTGCGGATAACTTCGGGTTTAAGATACTGTTCGGCGGTTGGCATGGACGGGGCGTGCGCGGGACAGGCGATCGGTATTTCGGAGCATACCATTGTCGCCTTTCGCTCCGCGAAAGTTCTCCCTTTCGCGGAGCGAAAGGCGACAATGGCAAGAGAAGGCGATCAGGAGCGTAAACTGTTCAGAGCCAGATCTTCACGTACCACATGATTGCAGAGTCGGCCAAGGGGGAGGTGTCGGAAGCCCACTCCAATGGGGCATAGAGGGCATCAAGGAGCGAAGAATTCCCCCAAAGTGAACCAGCATCGAAGGCTGGATCTCCGGTCATAACCTCTGCCATTCGATATGCCGGCCCGATGCTCGCCACGTACAGCACTGGCAGCACCACGAGCGCCACAACAATCCAGAAACCGGCAGTGGGCATGCGGAGGTCACTCATCCCGCGATTCTAGCCGGATCGGTTATCACTGGAAACACGAAATCCCCGCCAGACCCACGACACGGCTTTGATCTCATTCGTCCAATTCGACGTCTTCCACGTTTTCATCGCGTTCTTTAAAGAGCGTGACCTCATTTCCCTTGTCGTTGTAAATCACGTTGTCCATGAAGGTGCGCATCAACAGCAGTCCTCGACCGCAGGGCCGATCGAGATTGGCCGGGTCGGTCGGATCGGGAAGCGTCGAGGGGTCGAATCCCGAACCCTCATCGCGAATGGCGTAGGTCGCCTGACTGGACCTGATCTTGACCGACACGTGAATCCGGCGGTCTTTGTAAGGCGACTCCTGGCAACGCTGCGCGGCGAGGTCGTGATAGGCGCGATGATCCTGCTCGCGCAGTTCAGAGCTGATTTCGAGATTGCCGTGGTAAAAGGCATTGAGCAGCGCTTCTTCGAGCGCGACCCCCAGCCGCAGGCATTCGGAACCCGCGCAGATCCTGAGACGCTGCGCCTCTTCCCGCAGATAACTCGAAACCGCGCAGACCAGCGACAGATCGTTTTCGAGGTTAAACGCGTATTCGAAGCGGGTCAGGCGGCCGATCAGACGCGCCCGGCCGCGCACTTCCTGCGAGGCACTCAGCACACGGTCGATGACATCCAGCAGTTCGGCGGCCAGCGACCGCTTGGGAACATAGCTCGAGGCCCCTTTCTGCAGCGCCTGAACGGCGATTTCTTCGCTCCCCTGCGACGTCATCAGAATGATCGGAACGAGCGGATACTGCTCTTTGACCTCGGCGACGAGTTCGAGGCCGTTCATGTTCGGCATCTGTAAATCGGTCAGCACGAGGTCGGGCAGGTGGAGTTCCAACTGCTCGAGCGCCTCGCGACCGTCTGTCGCCTGCAACACGATGAAGTCAGGCGCCTTTTGCAAGAGGCCCACTGCCAGACGTCGATCGGTGGCCGAATCGTCCACGACAAGCACGGTGGGCATGGTTGGCTCCTTTGGGGGCGGCGTGCCCCGACGCGAGGGATCGCTGTCAGTGATGCGCTGACACAGGGTGCGCATCGACATAGTCCGCCAGTTCTCGATGAATTTCTTCCATTGCCTGCTTCAAACTCACAAACGTCAGTCCCGAAAAACCGACCTCGTCCCGATGACCGAGTTCTTCCAGACGGCATGCCAGTTCGTATGCCGCATCAGCCCCGAACATGCGCAGCCCCCCCTTGATCGTGTGCGCCGCCTGACGCAGCAAGGCGGCGTCGACCCCGGCAATCGCGCCGTGCATATCCTGTAAGAGTCGCGGCGACTCGCCCAGAAACGCCACCGCCAGTTCCGACAGCAGGGCCTCATCGCCATCGACGGCCTCTAACGCTTGAGACCAGATTACCTGCGGGACGTGATTGTCGACCGGCGGCGGCGATTTCGAGCCTGCCCCGATCTCGCCCGCCTCGGCGGGAGCGGTCGGCGCCGACAACCGATTCAGAACGCTGTCGACCATGGCATACAACTGGGCCGCACGAACCGGTTTCGTCAGGTATTCATCCATGCCCGATTCGAGGCATTTTTCGCGGTCGCCTTTCATGGCCTGGGAGGTCATGGCGACGATCGGGGTATGCGTCGCCGACGCCCGCTCGAGTTCGCGGATCGTGCGCGTGGCCTCGAGCCCATCCATCTCGGGCATCTGCACGTCCATCAACACCATGTCAAACGATTGAGATTGCACGAGTGCCACCGCCTCGGCGCCGTTATTGGCCACCAGCACCTGGTGCCCCTTCCGCTCAAGCAAGCTCACGGCCAGCTTTTGATTGTACAGGCCGTCTTCGGCAAGCAGGATTTTCAGAGGCTGAGGTTCCCGTGCGGCCGGGGTCTCGGGAAGTGGCGCGGCAGACTCTATCATTCCCGCCCCGAGCACATTGACGACCACGTCGAACAACTCAGACTGGTTGACCGGTTTCATCAAGTAGGCAGCAGCGCCCAGTCGTTCGCAGCGATCGACGTCGGCTGACAGGTCGCCGGAAGTCAACAGCATGATCGTCTGCCGCAGTTTTCCGGCGTAGGATGATTTGATCTGCGAAGCCAGCGCAAATCCATCGGCGCCTTTGAGGCCGACATCGATCAGCGCCAGGTCGAACTCGCCGGGTGCGGCGAGCGCAGCACGGGCCGCGTCGGCATCGGCGACGGCCGTCACCTGCATCTCCCAGCTTTGCAGCATTTCGGTCAGAGTTTCGCGGTTGGTGGCGTTGTCTTCGACGACCAGCACCCGCGCTCCCGACAGACCCGACTGGTCGAGGGGAAAGGGATTGTGATCACCCTGGGCGAGACGAATCTGGAGCGTGAAATGAAACGTGCTACCCTGCCCCGGATGGCTTTCGAGCCAGATGCGTCCCCTGAGCAATTCGACCAGTCGCGACGAAATCGCCAGCCCCAGCCCCGTCCCGCCGAACTTGCGGGCCATCGAATTATCGACCTGTTCGAACGCCTGGAAGAGTCGCCCCTGTTTTTCGACGGGGATCCCGATGCCCGTATCCCGCACGGTGACGTGCAGCCCCAGTTCGTCACCCGTCTGTAATTCGGGTTGGACTCGAACCAGCACTTCGCCCCCGGCGGTGAACTTGATCGCGTTTCCCACCAGGTTCACGAGCACTTGCCGCAGGCGCGTCGGGTCACCCAGGACGCGATCGGGCACCTGGGCATGAATATCGGAGATCAGTTCCAGTCCCTTGCGATGCGCCTGCACGGCCAGCGATTTGAGAGTGCAACCGATGCTGTCGCGCAAGCTGAACTCGACTTCTTCGAGTTCGAGCTTGCCCGCTTCGACTTTGGAAAAATCGAGAATGTCGTTAATCAACGACAACAACGATTCGGCCGACTCCTGGACGATATTGAGGTATTCCCGCTGACGGGGCGACAATTCGGTGTCGAGTAGGAATTCGGTCATCCCGATGATGGCGTTCATCGGCGTGCGAATTTCGTGGCTCATGCTGGCCAGAAAGGCGCTCTTGGCGCGGTTCGCCGCTTCGGCGGCTTCCATCGCCTTTTGCAACTCGGCGTTGCGCTCGGCGAGGGCCATACTCGTGCGTTTGCGTTCAATGGCATACCGCAGCGTTTTTTCGAGCTCGGTGGTCCGGGCCGTGTTTTTGACCAGATAGTCCTGGGCGCCTTCCTGAACGGCCGTCAGGGCGATCGTCTCATCTTCGTGGCCGCTGAGCACCACGATCGGGACCGCCGGCGCCGCCGCCTGCACCTTGCGAAACGTGTCGAGTCCGCGGCTGTCGGGAAGCTGCAAATCGACCAGCACGGCGTCGACCCCTCCCTGCGACAATCGGTTCAAGGCGTCTTCGAGCAGCATCACGTGCTCGACTTCGAATCGCGCTTGTCGGGCATCGGCCAGAAACTCGCCGATGAGCAGCGCGTCGTCGGGGCTGTCTTCGATCAGCAAAAGCTGAATTCGCTGCCGGTCGATCGCCATGAAATTTCGCCACCCGCAGAAACAGGTCGGGGCGCCCTGCCAGAGGGTCCCATGTCATCGGTCATTCTGTTCCAGACGCGTCGTCAGGTCAAATGAGGCATTCCGCCCGACTCACAACACAGGTCAATTCACGACGTCGCCGAAGGTCACGACAAACTCCGACCCGCCTTCGTCCCGCGGGCGGACCCAGGCGGTTCCTTCGTGTCGCTCTGCGATTTGCCGTACGATCGCCAGGCCGGCCCCGGTCCCTTCAACGTCGCGACCGACCGCCCGCTGAAACAATTGGAAAATCCGCTCGGAATACCCGGCCGGGACGCCCGGCCCGCGGTCGGCAACAACGACCCCGCGCCCCGGACGATCGGTGGGGCCGGGCCGGTACGCCGAAATCGTCACTTGCGGCGCTTCGCCCGGTTTCGTGAATTTCAAGGCGTTGATCACGAGGTGGTAAACGGCCTGCGTCACCCAGCGGCGATCGGCCGACAAACGCGGCAGATCGGCCGCCACCTGGACTTCAGCGCGCGTGCGCTCGATGCGGCCTTCGAGCTGCGCCAGCACATCGGCGACCACCTCTGACACGTCGACATCCGCCGCGATTTCGACCGACCGCTGCGCGCGAGACAACGTCAGCACGTCATCCAGCAAGCGGTCGAGGCGCTCGGCGCCGCGCACCACGCGTCGCAAATAATCCTGGCCGCGCTCGTCGAGCTTCGGGGCGTAGCGCTCGCTCACCAGTTTGGCGAAATTGCGAATGGCGCGCAGCGGCTCGCGCAGGTCGTGCGAGGTGACGTACAGCAGCGTTTCGAGATCGCGATTCTTGCGGTTGATCTCTTCCTCGGCGCGAATCCGGTCGGTCACGTCCCAGAAGGCGACCTGCACCCCGGCCACGTCGCCGGCGGCGTTGTAAATCGGCGCCTTGAGAACTTCGACGTGACGCTTTTCACCACTGGGCAAGCGGTGCTCTTCGACATCGCGAAAGACTTCCAGCGTCTGGGTCACACGCTGGTCGTCGGCCTGGTATTTTTCGGCCAGTTCGTTCGAAAAGAAATCGAAGTCGGTCTTGCCGGTGATTTCCGCGAGCGATTTGCCCAATTCGCGACAAAACAAACCGTTGGCGAACGTAAATCGCCCTTCCCGATTCTTGCAGAGCAGATGAATCGGCAACCCTTCGGCAAATGAGCGATACATCGCCTCGGCATCGAGCAACGCCGCCTCGATCGATTGTCGCAAGGCGCTTTCTTCGGCACAGCGCTCAACCAGGTCGGCAAAGTCTGAACCGGTAGTCACGACCAGATCGAACGGCTTGGCATCAACGCGACCCGAGTTCCAATTCGATTCGACCGCGACTTCGACTTCGCAGCCGGCCGACTGCATGGCGCGCATCAGCGCGGCGGCTTCGGTCGGGATGTGGTGCAGAATCAACGCGCGGGGCATCCTGAAACCCTCTCGCAAAATAGCCCGTCTGCCCGAGGGCTAACGGTGTTGCGCCCCTCATGAACGGCAGCCTAACACGCCCGAGGGCTACCGGCAACGTGGCCGAGGGCCGCCCGGCTCGACCGGAATGGGAATCAGGCCCATCGCCTGCTACGATCGGGACTCACATCGATCAAGTTCGCGATTTTCGAGCAGGAGTACGCTGGTGGCCAAAGCCTGGGGGGGCCGATTCGAGGGCAAAACCGATCCGCGGGTCGAGACGTTTACCGAATCGATCAGTTTCGACGCGCGGCTGGCAGCCGTCGATCTTTGCGGGTCGCAGGGACACGCGAAAATGCTCGCTCAGGTCGGGCTGTTGACCGTCGCCGAGTGTGACGCCATCTGCCGCACGCTCGACGAAATCGGCGGCGAGATTGCACGCGGCGAGTTCCGGTTTTCGGTGGAACTCGAAGATATTCACATGCATATCGAGAGCGCGCTGATCGCGCGCCAGGGCGACGTCGGACGCAAATTGCACACGGGCCGCAGCCGCAACGATCAGGTGGCCACCGATCTCAAACTCTATATCCGCGATGCCATCGCCCGCGTCGACGGCCTCCTGGCCGATGTGCAGCGGGCCTTTGTCGAGCGCGGGTCGGGCGATCTGGATGTAATCGTTCCCGGCTACACCCACTTGCAACGGGCACAACCGGTCGTCGTCGTGCATTACTGGCTGGCTTACTGTGAAAAGCTGCAGCGCGATCGAGAGCGGCTCGCCGACTGCTTGAAACGGGTCAACATTTCGCCCCTGGGAGCGGCCGCCCTCGCCGGCAGCTCGCTGCCGATCGACCCAGACATCTCGGCTGCGCTGCTGGGGTTTTCGGCCCCGGCCGCCAACAGCCTCGATGTCTCGAGCGACCGCGATTTTGTCATCGAGTTCGTCAACGGCCTGGCATTGATTGCCGTCCACCTGGCCACCTGGGCTGAAGAATGGATCCTGTGGTCGACCATCGAATTCGGGTACCTGCAGCTTCCCGATGCCTACACCACGGGCAGTTCGATCATGCCGCAAAAACGCAACCCTGACGTGCTCGAACTGATTCGCGGTAAATCGGCCAGGGTGATGGCGGCCGTCCCGCAGTTACTGCTGCTCGTCAAGGGGTTGCCGCTGGCGTACAACCGCGATCTTCAAGAGGACAAAATCGCTCTGTTCGAGGCCCTCGACACGATCAGTGCCTGCCTGGAATTGGCACCGGCGATCATCGCCGGCGCGAGACTCAATCGCCAACAGATCGCGGCCCGACTGGAGGAAGGCTTTCTCGACGCGACCGCACTCATGGAATACTTGATTCTGAAAGGGGTGCCGATGCGTTCGGCACACGAAACCGTGGGGCAACTGGTGTCACAATGCGAATCGAAGGCGTGCCGCCTGGCCGATCTGCCGCTTGCCGCTTTGCAGGCGGCCTGCCCGAACATCATGGCCGATGTATCGCAGGTTCTGGGAGTACACAATGCCGTCAACGCCCTTCGCAGTTACGGCTCAGGCGGCCCGGCATCAGTCGCCCAGCAATTGGCGATCTGGAAAAAACGTCTCGCCCCCCAGCAGTGACCCAGCGAGCCGGCGGGTTGACCCCGCCGGTATGCACGCTACCGGGGGGATAAACCCTCCCGGCTCGCCATATGTCAAAACTCGAATGCGCTCGTTCGACATTCGGACTTCGTCATTGTTTCGTCATTCTGATTTCGACATTCGTCATTTGCGTCACTGCCGCAGCAAAAACTCGTTCGAGTTCAGCAGACTCCACAGCACGTCTTCCAGCTTCGAGCGCCGGTCTGTGCCTTTGGCCAGGTAGTCCAGCGTCGACTGCTGTTCTTCGCTTGACGGTCCGCGGCTGAGAGCGGCCCAATACAGTTCGTCGATCAGTTCGGCATCCGCCTTTCCAGACGACAACAACTGCCCCAGCCGGTTGCCGGGATCGACCAGCAGTTTGTTGATCAGTTCGCCGCTGACGAGTTGAAACGCCTGCCCGAGGGTTGGCTCTCCTGAGCGTTCGCACTCGCACGATTGCAGACGGAGAGGCTTGCCGAATACGCGCAAAAACAGGTCGGCGTCACTCCCCCGCGCGTTGCGCTCACGCTCGAACTGCACGCCGGGCAGTTCGCCGGCCCGCAGACCCGCCGGAAAGCCGCTAAAAGAAAGCGTGACCCCCGTCACCTGGCACAAGGCATCGATTAGCGGCTCGGCAGCCAGTCGCTGTTCTTTCGCGTGCGAAAAATTCATGACGTCGTCGCGGTTGGTCTCGTTCGGAACCGACGACGCCTGGTACGTGTGCGAATTCATGATCGTGCGAATCAAGTGCCGCAAATCGAACCGACTGTCGACGAATTCTCGCGCGAGCGCCGCCAGCAATTGCGGATTGCTCGGCGGGTTGGTCGCGCGGAAATCATCGATGGGGTCGACGATCCCCTGTCCCATGAGGTGAAACCAGATGCGGTTGACCTGCGACTCGACAAACAGACGGTTGTCGGGTCGAGTCAGCCAGTCGGTCAGCGCCAACAGTCGATCGCTGCCTTCCGCCAGGGGTGTCGCGTAATCCGACAGAAACCGGGGAGCCGCCGGCTTGCCTCTTCGCGGATCATCGACCTCGCCCTGGCGGGCCATGAACACGATCTGTTCGCCGTCGAATTCGTGCGTGTCGTTCGAATCGCGGCGGCGGTTCTCAAGGACGCGATAATCGACGCGGGCAAACAGGTTCGACCAGCCATAATAGTCGTCCTGAGTCCAGCGGTCGAACGGGTGACTATGGCATTTGGCGCATTGCAGGCGAATCCCCAGAAAGACCTGTGCCGTCGATTCGGCCCGCATCAGCGGCTCGCGCATGGCCCGCCAGTAATTCGACGCCGGTGCGCTATAGGTGCTGCCGCGCGACGAGATCAACTCGCGCACAAACTCGTCCAGCGGCTGGCCCGAAGCGATGCTGTGCCGAATCCAGGCGTGAAAATTCTGGACCCCCTTGCGGTCGAGCGTCTTTTCTTCGTTGCGCAACAGGTCCGACCATTTGAGCGCCCAGCAGTCAGCAAACTCGGGCCGTTCGAGAAGTTCATCGATCAACTGCGCCCGCTTGCCGGGTCGTCGATCGGCCACGAACCGCCGGGCCTCGTCGGCCGACGGCACAAGCCCAAGCAGGTCGAGATAAGCACGGCGGAGGAACGCCGCGTCACCGGCGAGCGGCGAAGGATTCACTTTCAATTGCCACAGTTTGTCGAACACGTTTCGATCGACGATGTTCGTCGGGGCCGGACCGCTCCAGGCGAAATCGGGCCGCGCGGGCACGAACGCCACCCGCACCGGCGATTGCCGCTCGAGAAACCGGACGATGACGGTGACTTCTCCCAGGCGACGCCCATGCACCAGGCCGTCGTAATCGACTTCGGCCGTTTGATTCGACACCTCGTACGTTGCCTGCCGCGTCACATCGCGGCGCGTGCCGTCGGTGAACTCGGCCGACACCTGCAACTGCACCTGACTTGCCGGTTCGGTCAGAAACACTTCGGCCGGCTCGACGTAGGGTGCCACGGACAGCGACCATCGGGAGTCGTCCGTGCGAGCGTCTCGGAGCATGACCCTCAGCTCGCGAACCCTCGGCACCAGCGGCGGGTCGGCGGGAAGACCGGCGGCGATCCACCGTCGGAGCACGTCATATTCCCCGGAATTCAGCTTGAATCGCCCCCCTCCCTCATGAGGCACCTGCATGGTCGACTTCAAAAGCAGCAGGCTGCGATCGGGATCGAGCGGGTTTCCACGCCGCCCCGAACCATCGCGCGTCAGCGTCGTGAAGTCGGCGTCGGGATCGTCTCCTCGCAACGAAAGTTTGAAGCCCCCTTTGCCGTATTTGTTCCCGTGGCAAACCCCCATATTGCAGCCCGCCTTCGACAGGGCTGCCATGACGTCGATTCGAAACGAGACGGGCGAGCGCGACTCGTCAGCCGACAGATTCGGCTGGAAGGCAACCCCCAGCAGCGCAGCCAGGGCCAGCGCTCGTTCTAGGAATTGCGGGGCAATGTTGTTCGTCTTGAGGAAACGCATCAACAATCACACCCGGGGTTGGCAGAGGGACGATTCAACGCGATTCAAGTCGACGGCCCGACGATTGACGGCAAGTGGACATCGTATCCGGCCGCCACGGCGCTCGCAAATCGCTGCATACCCGCCTTGTCGGGAAGCAAGAACCGCGATTTTGTCTTTGCGTGAGATGTGCTACATGACTTCCGCTGGTGCATTAATCGCTCAATGAATACGGTTGTCGTCTGCGATGCTGTCCGCTTCGTCGTAATCCAGAATGGACAGTTCCATGCGCCGACTGTGCCTGAGGGGCGGCGCAGAAGCAAGAGGCGTCTATTCGCACATCTTCCTGCGTTTCCCATTCCTGGCCGGCCCCCACATGCCGCTACCGCGGCCCCCATGGCAGACCATCCCCCTCAGTATCGAAATCCACCTTCCGTGGCGAATTCTTTTTTTGGTGAAGGCCTCTTTAGGAAGCGGGAACACTCGCCCTGTTCAACAGGTACCAGACGCACTGTGCAGTCTCAGGGTTGGGCTGTGACGCCCATGCTCGTCTTCGGGAACCTTTTGAACTTTCGCATGTCACTTTGGTTTGTCATCATCGCGCTGGAGGAAATCATGCAGCCGACCCCTGAATCGTGCATGTTCTGCGGGAAGGGCGAATCGTTCGGAGATATGTCGAAGGGGGTGCGATTCACTCAATCCCACGAAAAACAACGCAAAACGACTCTCAATAGGACTTGATCGGCGGGGAGCTCGAAAGTGATCTTGCTAAAAACGGCGTTCTTCCGCGAAGCTGCTGGTAATTCAAGCCGCAGTCCACGGAAGGA
>SIAF01000197.1 GCA_009691905.1 Planctomycetaceae bacterium
GGCGCCTCCCACGAAATCGGCCCCGGCCATCTCGGCAATGGCCGCATTCTCGCCCTGAGCGAACACGAGGACGAGCTTGCACTTGCCGATCCCGTGCGGCAGGACGATAGAGCCGCGAACCATCTGGTCGGCCTGCTTGGGATCAATTCCCAGACGAACGGCCAGTTCGACCGACTGATCGAACTTGCAGGGTTTGACGTTTTTGGGAAGCGCCGGTTCGAGCGACTTGAGCTTTGTCACCGCCGTCGACACGTCCAGCGCCGGCAGGTTCACGACCTGCTCTGACAGAAATTTGAATCGTTTCGATTGATGCGCCATGATGCTTGCTTTCGCGTTTCCATTCCAACGATCGGTTCCCATTTCGATCGACTCGAAATCGGGTCCAGGGAGCGATGGATTCAACCGGATTCAACCCTAATTCAACGAGCGCTCCGATCGCCCGCTGCCGATCACTCAATCGATGACTTCGATTCCCATGCTGCGTGCCGTGCCGGCAATCACCTTCGAGGCCTGCTCGAGCGATGACGAATTCATATCCTGAAACTTCGTCCTGGCGATATCCAACACCTGCGCGCGTGTCACCTTACCGATCTTATCCAGTTTGGGATTGGCGGCACCCTTGGCGACCTGTGCGGCCTGCTTCAGCAGCACTGCGGCCGGCGGGCTCTTCGTGATGAACTCGAACGATCGGTCGCTGTAGATCGTGACGACGACGGGAATCGTCGTCCCCTTCATCTCTTTCGTCCGTTCGTTGAACTGCATCACGAACTGACCGATGTTGACACCGTGAGGACCAAGCGCGGTGCCGACCGGCGGAGCAGGGGTCGCCTGCCCTCCCATGCACTGAATCTTGACCTGACTGACAACCTGCTTCGCCATGAAAAAAGCCTTTGCTTCCCCTTGAATCCAACCGACTCGTTCGGTTTGCGTTCGACCGAACGGGTTCATCACCACGCTGACTGACCATCGCCGTCTCGCCCGCTTCCGGCAAGACCGATCAGGTATCACACCGTCTCGACCTGCCAGTATTCGAGTTCAACGGGCGTTGAACGCCCGAAGATTTCAATCAGCACATTCACCCGGCCGCTGGCCTCGTCGACGGTGTCGACCGTCCCTTCGAAACTCTCAAACGTGCCTTCCTTGATTTTGACGCGGTCGCCAGGCACGAATTCAATCTTGATTTTGGGCTGAACCGTCTCTTCTTTCGCCGTTTCCAGCCCCAGCATCTGCTGGATTTCGTGATCCTGCATCGGCATCGGCTTGCCGGCCGCCCCGGTGAAGTCACCGACGCCGCTTGTCTCCCGTACGAGAAACCAGGTTTCGTCGTTCAGGATCATCTGGACCATGATATAACCGGGGTACAGCTTACGCTCGGTCACGCGTTTCTTTCCCCCCTTGGTTTCCGCCACCTTTTCGGTGGGGATGATCACCTCTCCGAAAAAATGTTCAAGGGCTTCGCGCTTCACCCGCCGCAGGATGTTGTCGCGGATCGATTTCTCGCGGTTGCTCTGAACCTTGAGTACGTACCAGCGCAGCGTTTCGTCGCCGTCGGCGGCAGACCCAGCAGCAACCGTCTCGTCGCGCATTAGAGAAGCATCCGACATTTAGATTCCACCGCTGGACCCGCACCCCACCTGTGACTAACCCGACCTTGATTGCTTAAATTGCTTAACAGGCTTGTGGATCGATCGACCGCGCCGGCTGCAACACGTTGCCGACGAATCGCGCCACGCGGCCGGGCATCACGACTGAATCACACCGATCCAACTCAGAAACTGCAACCAGAAAAAATCGTAGGCGTACAAAACCGCTGCCAGAAAAAACATCGAACTCAAGACGACCACCGTCGCCCGGTACACTTCGGTTCGACTGGCCCACGAAACCTTACTCATCTCGCCTTCGACCGAAATCAAAAACTCCGCGACCGCGGGGTAGTTGACCGCTCGATAAATCAACCACGCTGCCACCAGACAAATGGCCGTCGGAATTCCCGCCTTGGTCGGTGTGGCATAGCCGGCCAAAGGTCCTTCCGAAAGAATATAAGCCCCGGCAATGACCAGAACCATCAGGGCCGCCGCCGTCAACTGCCTCGCCAGCCGGCCTTGACTGCGCTTGTAGAGACCAATGGTGAGCAGCTCATTCCAAAACGACACGGCTTCCGTCTTTGCCATAACGATTGAGATCCCTCGTAACTGCATTTCGCCGGCAGCATCACTTCGCCGGCAGCATCATTTCGCCGACAGGATATTGCCGGCCGGGCTTCGTCGACAGTCGCTTCCCGAATATCCTGCCCTGAATTCAGCGACCCGAAAAATCAGGCGACGAAAAAATTAGGTAACCAGGCAAAACGGCTAAAAAACGCACGGGCGGAGGGACTCGAACCCCCAACCGTCGGATTTGGAATCCGATGCTCTGCCATTGAGCTACGCCCGTAGGTAAAACGATTCGCGAAACCGCCGACAGGCCAGTTTCGTTCCCGGCACCTTCCTTGTCCCCGGCACTTCGAACCTGGTTCCGCCAGTTCACTTTTTCCGAGACTCTTTGTGAACCGTGTGCCGGCGCAGCTTCTTGCAATACTTTTTCAACTCAAGGCGCTCAGTACCCCGAGTCTCTTTCGGCGTCCTGTAATTGCGCTGCCCCGAATCGCCGCATTCCAGCCAGACGTATTCCCGTACCATATCAAGACCTCGGCAAAAAAACCAGCCTCCGGGCCACATACCGGGCCACATACCGGGCCACATACCGGGCCACATACCGGGCCACATACCGGGCCACATACCGGGCCACATACCGGGCCACCCTCAGGAGCAACAAAAGCTCCGCGAGAGAGATTGGGAGGAAGGGGTTCCCTGGCCTGTTTGAATGCGGCCTGTTTAACGCGGCCTGGTGTGCTTTATCGTGTGCCGTTGTCCTGCGGCTGACTGCCGCAGATTCAACGAACTCAATCGGTAATCTTGGTCACAACCCCCGAACCGACAGTTTTGCCCCCTTCGCGGATGGCGAAACGACTCCCTTCGTGCATGGCAATCGGGTTTTGCAGTTCAACTTCGAGCGACACGTTGTCGCCGGGCATGCACATTTCGGCCCCACCGGTCAGCTTGGTGGTGCCGGTCACGTCGGTCGTCCGGAAGTAGAATTGCGGGCGATAACCGCTGAAAAACGGCGTGTGGCGGCCCCCTTCTTCCTTGCTCAAAACATAAATTTCACCATTGAATTTCGTGTGCGGCTTGATCGCACCGGGCTTGGCCAGCACCTGGCCGCGCTCGACATCTTCGCGCTCAATACCACGCAGCAACAAACCCACGTTGTCGCCCGCTTCGCCGGTATCGAGCGTCTTGTTGAACATCTCGACGCCGGTGCAAACCGTTTCCCTCGTCGGACGCAAACCGACGACTTCGAGCTTTTCGCCGACCTTGACGACACCCTGCTCGATACGACCCGTGGCCACGGTGCCGCGGCCCTTGATCGAAAACACGTCTTCGACCGCCATCACGAAGGGCTTGTCCTTCAAGCGGACCGGTTCGGGAATGTGCGCGTCGAGCGCGGTCATCAGATCGGCGATGCACTTGCCGGCCTTTTCGTCGGTGCCGCCCGCATCGAGCGCCGCTTTCGCGTTGCCGCGAATGATGGGCACATCGTCACCGGGGAAGCCGTACTTGTTGAGCAGGTCGCGAACTTCCATCTCAACCAGCGCGAGCAGTTCTTCATCGTCGACCAGGTCGCACTTGTTGAGGAACACGACCAGGGCCGGCACGTCGACCTGCTTGGCCAAAAGAATGTGCTCGCGTGTCTGCGGCATAGGGCCGTCGGCGGCCGAAACCACCAGAATCGCGCCATCCATCTGGGCGGCGCCGGTGATCATATTTTTGATGTAGTCGGCGTGGCCCGGGCAATCGATGTGGGCGTAGTGCCGCTTGTCAGATTCGTACTCGACGTGGCTGACGGCGATCGTCACGGTTTTCGTCGCGTCGCGGACAGTGCCGCCCTTGGCAATGTCGGCGTAGCTCTTGAACTTGGCGAACCCTTTGGCCTGCTGGGTCGCCAGGATCGCCGCCGTCAGCGTGGTCTTGCCGTGGTCGATGTGGCCGATGGTGCCGACGTTGACGTGCGGCTTGGTTCGCGCGAAGACTTCCTTAGCCATCGTGTCTCCCTGAATCAATCAAAAATCGTGTTGAGTGTCAAATATCGCCGGAACGACCGGGCCGTGTTATGTCAATTGTGCAAAAGCTGCTGACGGGAATCGGACCCGTGACCTCGTCCTTACCAAGGACGCGCTCTACCAGCTGAGCTACAGCAGCAATCTCGAAGAAACCAACGTGATTCGCCACCCCAGCCGGTTGCACTCGACACCCCGATTGCACGTGACCCCTGGTCATACGTGACCAAAGAACCTCCACCGGGGAAGCCCAGAAGGATAATGATCGCGTGCCAAAAACGCTAGTGTTCCACGGCTCGTGACGTAATTTTTTCGAAATTTGCAGAGCGGGCGATGGGAATCGAACCCACACAGCCAGCTTGGAAGGCTGGGGCTCTACCATTGAGCTACGCCCGCGCGCGGCCCGTCAGGGGACCGCCAATGGGTGATGATAACCTTTGGGCTCCTCTTGTAAACCCTGTTTTGCCTCTTCTAGACCTTGTTTTGGACGGGCGTTGCGGATTCACATCGATTGGGGGAAGCAGGATTCGAACCTGCGAAGGCAGAGCCACCAGATTTACAGTCTGGCCCATTTGACCACTCTGGAATTCCCCCGTTTGGCGGCCAACACCGCAAACCACTGCGGCTGTCAGCCCACGCGAGCTATGCCCTGTTCTTTCAGCAGGCCCGATTTTTTCAACAGGTCCTGTTCTTTCAACAGAAGGGGGACAGATCGCATTATCCAGCCTCGCTGCATCCCATGGAGCTAGCGGTGGGACTCGAACCCACAACCTCCGGTTTACAAAACCGGAGCTCTGCCAATTGAGCTACGCTAGCCAGCGAGCGTCCGTCCCACCGAAGTTCGTGAATATAGCAACCCGCAAACGGCTTGCAAGGCTGAATCGATGCACCAGCGGCAGGGGTTGTCCTGCGGCTCGGGCGCTCCCCTGGGATTGGACGCCTACGTAAGATTCAGACACACCGTCGGCTGTCGGGTTCGCGATGCCGGCAAAGACCAAACTCGACCGGCTCGGTGCGTTGGGTGGCGAAAACCCGTAGTTTGGACTTTAGCCCACACGACGGAGCGATACCGCTTTTTCGGTCGAGGTGACCGCAGCGAGCCGGATTTTGCCGTTGCAGAGCAATCCAAAGTACGCCCGATCGCGGAAATCAGCGGCTTTCGAGCAGTTCGGCCAGGTGCATGACCCTGATCGGCTGCTGTTGGCGGTGCAGCGCGCCGCCGATGTTCATCAGGCAGCCAGTGTCGGTGCTGACCAGCACGTCGGCCCGCGTCCTGGCGACACACTCGACCTTGTCTCCGACCATCGCCCCCGAAATCTGTGGATATCGCACGGCGAACGAACCTCCGAAGCCGCAGCACTGGTCCTGCTTTTCCAAAGGCACCAGCTCGACCCCCTCGACATGGCGAATCAGCGTCTCGGCTTCATCCTTCAAGCCCAGGCCGCGCAGGTGACACGCATAATGGTAGGCGACTTTCCCTTCGAACTTCGCGCCCACGTCGCTGACCTTGAGGTGATTCACCAGGAAATCGCTGAGCTCGAAGGTTCGAGCTGCCAGCGCCTCGGCCCGGTGGAGCCATTCGGGGTCGTCATGAAACAGATGCGGGAATTCAACCTTCACCATCGCCGCACACGATCCCGAAGGAACGACGACCGGCCGCTCGTCGGCGAAGGCCTCGATGGTATGTCGCGCGAGATCACGGGCGCCGCTCAGAAAGCCGCTGTTATAAAACGGCTGTCCGCAACAGGTTTGTTGCGGGGGAAAGTGGACGGTCATTCCGAGACGGCGCAGCAGCCGTACCGTGGCGACACCCGCCTCGGGCCGCATCACGTCTCCCAGGCAGGTAATCATAAGCGAGATTTGCACTTGGCTCCTCGGTCCCTGTGGTGGATGTTCGACAATGTGCGGCAGTATACTCGCCAAAGCCAACTGCTGTCAGTTCCCGCGTCCATTCCGGAGGTTCCGTCTGATGAATCACAATTGCCGACCGGTCTTGATCCTGTGTGCTTTGCTTTCCGGGCTGGCGGTCGCTTCGGCACAGGGGGCTGATCCGGCCGTTCGATTCACACGCGTCCCGTCGGAGGGTCTTCAGCCGCAAGTCGCGGTCGACGCCGAAGGGGTGGCGCATCTACTGTATTTTCGCGGCGAAGCGGGGGACGGTGACGTGTTTTATGTCCGCCGCGACGCGACTGGCGACCGGTGGACTGAGCCGCTGCAGGTCAACAGCCAGGCGGGAAGTGCGATTGCCGTGGGTTCGATCCGCGGGGCGCAACTGGCGCTGGGCAAAGGGGGCCGCATTCACGTGGCATGGAACGGTTCAAACCAGGCCCAGCCTCGCGGTCCGGGCAAGTATGACAGCCCGATGCTCTACTCGCGTCTGAACGATAAGGGGGATGCGTTCGAGGGGCAGCGCAACCTGATGGAAAACATGGAGGCCCTGGACGGTGGGGGGAGCGTCGCGGCCGACACGGAGGGAAACGTGTACGTCGTGTGGCATGCCGGTACGGGAGGTGAGATCAATCGCCGGGTCTGGCTGGCCCGTTCGACCGACGAGGGGCTGACGTTTTCCTCCGCGACGGCGGTGGATGCCGAGAAACTGGGCGCGTGCGGCTGCTGTGGACTGAAGGCGTTCGCCGATCGCGAGGGTGCGCTGTACGTCCTTTATCGATCGGCACGCGAGAACGTGAATCGCGACATGCAGCTTTTGGTTTCGCCGGCGAAGGGGCGCAGCTTTCTGAATCAACAACTGGACGCCTGGAAGGTCGCCACCTGCCCGATGTCGAGCGAAGCGTTCGCCGAGGGGCCTGACGCACTTTACGCCGCCTGGGAAACCAACGGTCAGGTGTCTTTTGCGCGAATCGACAGCGAGCGGCGCACGGCCGCCGCAGGGACTGCGGCACCGGGGCAGGGGACGGGCCGCAAGCATCCGGCGCTGGCGGTCAACAAAGATGGCCGCGTGCTGCTGGTCTGGACCGAGGGGACCGGTTGGCAGAAAGGGGGTTCCCTGGCGTGGCAGGAGTTTGACGCGAAAGGCAAGCCCACCCGGGTTCGCGGACGAAAAGAGGGAATTGCGGTGTGGAGCTTTGCCGCCGCATATGCCGAAACGGATGGGACGTTTGTCATCGTCTATTGATGTGATGTTGGTCACTCCTACCATTTACGACTTCGTGGTGCCCTCGCGGATCGTGTTTGGCTGGGGCCGGCGACGAGAAGTCGGCGCCCTCGCGCGTTCGCTGGGACGGCGGGCGTTTGTCGTCTGCGGGTCGCGGACGCTGGAAAACGGCGGAGAGCTGGCGGCGATCATCACCTCCCTGCAGCAGGCTGGTGTCGAAACGGTTCGGCTCGAAAGCGTTTCGCGCGAACCGCTGGTCGACGACGTCGATTCCGCCGTGGCGCGATTGCGCGATCACCATGCCGGGGCCGGCGATTTGCTGCTGGCCGTCGGCGGAGGTTCGGCGATCGACCTGGCGAAAGCCGCCGGAGCGCTGGTGACGAACCGCCAGAGCGAAACCGTCCGAGATTTTCTGGAAGGGGTCGGCAGAGGCTTCAAGATCGCGAACACCCCATTGCCGCTTTTGGCCATGCCGACGACGGGTGGAACCGGCACCGAAGCCACGAAAAACGCCGTGATTTCCTGCGACCGCCCGCGATTCAAAAAGAGTCTGCGATCGGAACTGATGGTCCCGCGAATCGTCTTGATCGACCCGGAGTTGAGCGTCAGTGTGCCGCCAAAGATTACCGCCTGGACCGGAATGGATGCGATTACACAGTTGATTGAAAGCTTCGTTTCCAACCGTGCCAACGGCATCACCCGCAACATCGCATGGTTCGGGTTGTTCGGGGCGGTCGACGCACTCCGCGCTGCGTTCTTCGACGGCCGCAATCAGAACGCGCGCGAGAAGATGGCACGGGCCGCGATGTACTCGGGAATCGCCCTGGCCAATTCGGGCCTGGGGATGGCGCACGGAGTGGCGGCGGCGCTGGGGGTGCATTGCAACGTCCCGCATGGACTCGCCTGTGCCGTCATGTTGCCGGTAACGATGCGGGCCAATCGTGCATCCTCCGAAGCGAGGCGACATCTGAGGAACACGTCGATTGCCATCCTGGGGGATTCGAAGATTCGCGTCGGGGAGGCGAACAACCGGACGACGACCCGGGCGATCACATTGATCGAGCGACTCGCCGAGGATTTGAACATTCCTCGTCGCCTCTCCGAAATCGGCGTCGAGCGGGCGCAAATCCCCGAGATCGTCCGCGACTCGCGCGGCAACAGCATGAGCGGCAACCCGCGCGACCTGTCCGACGCCGAATTGACGAAGATTCTGGAGGACATGCTTTGATTCTTGCCGCTGGCCTTTCGCCTGCCTGGCAACAGACGGTTGTTCTGGATCGCCTCGAAACGGGTGCGGTCAACCGGGCTACTGAAGTTCGCTGGTGTGCTTCCGGCAAAGTGTTGAACGTCGGTTTGGCGCTGCATGCGCTGTCGAGTTCACCTTTCCTCGGGACTGCGCCACGCGGCACGCTCGATTGTCGCACGTTGGCTCTCGTCGGCGGGACGACCGGCGCAGCGATTCGCCGCGAATTCGCCGAACGCAAAGTTGCGGCCCGCTGGATCGATGCCGCCCATCCCACGCGGGTTTGCACGACGATTCTCGATCGAACCACGGGTCGAACGACCGAACTGGTCGAAAACGCGGGGACCATCAGTTCGGTTGAACTCGATGCGTTTCGGCTCGCGTTTCGCGAAGAGGCAAAGCTTGCGCAAATCGTCGTACTGACTGGCTCGCTGCCGGCGGGTGCGCCGCCGACGCTGTACTGCGATTTGATGCGACACGTCGCCGGTCGGGTGATTCTCGACTGCCAGGGTGAACCGCTGCTGGCGGCGCTCGCGGCCAGGCCATTCGTCGTCAAACCTAATCGCGAGGAACTCGGGCGAACGCTCGGCCGTGCCATCGACACCGATAACGATCTTCATTCGGCGATGCGAGAAATGAACGCCCGCGGTGCCGAGTGGGTCGTCGTGACCCACGGAAAACATCGAGTGTGGATCAGCTCGGCCAACAGTCTGCACGCAATCGACCCGCCCTCGGTCGAACTCGTCAACCCGATCGGCAGCGGGGATTGCCTGGCCGCGGGCATCGCGATTGGCATCGCGGCAGGCCACGCCCTTCCCGACGCGGCCGCCCTCGGCGTCGCCGTGGCGGCCGAAAACGTCCGACACCTGCTGCCGGCGCAGATCGATCCCGTTGCGGTTGCCGGCCTCTTGACCACTTTGCGAGTGGCCGTATTCACAGTGCAACGTCGCGAGACGCCTCACGCGGAGCGATGAAGGCGTACATTAAAGTAGTCTTCATCGCTCCGCGTGAAGAGTGCGAACGCTCGCAACAACCAACCGGGTAATCGCCTGGATATGACCAGTCGATGGGACCAGCAACGTCTGGCGCCGGCCGCAGATGCCAGGGACCAGAAGTCATGAATTTTGCGAGTAGGCCGACTGCTCACTCGGGGGGCATCGCGCCGGAGGGATGAAGCTCGTCGGAGCAAGGCATAATATCCCGGACTTTTTTGACCGCACCGCGTATGCGGCAGCATCGAAATGGCTTAGATTCTCAGACATCCCAAGCCGAACGGGTGCTGGCGTACCGGGGAATCGATTCAATGATTTTTACTCCACCGATGGAGCTGCTTACGATGCCACGACCGTTGTTGCTCGCATTCACCTTGCTCGTATTCGGTCAATCAGTTGCCCGCGCCGACGGGCCGGCCGATAACAATCCCGCAACCGTGCGGCGGGTCCCCGCGCTGGGGATCGAAGTCCCCGCGACGGTTCACGCCGAATTGGAAGACTCGCTCTTCCCCCTGCAGCTGATGATTAAAGGCTTGGCGAAAAACGCCGACCCGCGAGTGCGGGAGTTGCTGCCCGACGTCCAGATTTTCGAGCGCGCCGTCCGCGACGCCTCGGAATACCGCGAGTTCTTCAACGAGAAAGAGCTGCCCGTCGCGAAGAAGCTTCTGGAGCAGGGTCTCGAGCGGGCTGGGCAATTGGAACAGGGACAGTCGCCCTGGACGACGCAGACGGGGCTGATCGTTCGCGGGTACGTTTCGAAAATCGACGGGTCGGTGCAACCCTACGGGCTGATCGTGCCGGATTCGTACGTGGCCTCGGGTGCTCAGCGGCATCGGCTCGACCTGTGGTTTCACGGGCGCGGCGAAACGCTCAGCGAGGTCAATTTTCTCGATCAGCGGCAACGGGATCGAGGGGTGTTCGCGCCTCGCGATGCGTTTGTGCTGCACCCCTATGGCCGCTATTGCAATGCCTTCAAGTTTGCCGGCGAGGTTGACGTGCTCGAAGCGCTCGAGGCGGTCCGGAAGCAGTATCGCATTGACGACGATCGAATCGCCGTGCGCGGGTTTTCGATGGGTGGGGCCGCCTGCTGGCAGTTCGCCGCGAATTACACCGACCGCTGGGTGGGCAATACCCCCGGCGCCGGTTTCTCTGAAACACCCCGGTTTCTGGATGTGTTTCAGAAAGAAACGCTCGCTCCGTTTCCATGGCAGAAAAAGCTCTGGCACTGGTACGACTGCCCTGATTCGGCGATCAACCTGTACCACCTGCCGACAATCGCCTACAGCGGCGAAAATGATTCTCAAAAACAGGCGGCCGACGTGATGGCCGAAGCCCTGGCCCGGCACGGCATCGATCTGGTGCATCTGATCGGGCCGCAGACGGGGCACAGTTACCACCCGGCGGCCCGCGACGAGATCGACCGGCGGCTGACGAGCATCGTGGCGAAGGGCCGCGACAAGCTGCCGCGCGAAATCCATCTCGCGACCTACACGCTGAAATACAATCGAATGCACTGGGTCACGATCGAGGGATTGCAGGAACACTGGGAACAGGCCCGCGTCGATGCGCTGCTCTCTGAAAACGGCGGCATCGCGGTCAACACGCAGAACGTCACGACTATGACGTTGGCGTTTCCAGCCGGCTGGGCGCCGTTCGAAGTCACCGAGCCGGTGGCGCTGTCGATCGACGATCAGGTATTGACCGGCCCGCGGCCCGGGTCCGACCGCTCGTGGAACTGCCCGCTGTATCGCGTCGACAACGAGTGGCGCGTCGGAAGGCCGCCGGCCCAGGGGCTTCGCAAACGCCACAATTTGCAAGGTCCCATCGATGATGCCTTTATGGATTCGTTTCTGTTCGTGCGCCCGACCGGTTCGTTCGCTCATCCCGCCGTCGAGAAATGGGCCTTGGCTGAATTGGAGCATGCCCAGGAGCACTGGCGGCGGCAGTTCCGCGGTGCGGCCCGCATCAAGCTCGATACCGAGGTGAACGAGGCCGACATTGCGGGAGCCAACCTCGTGCTGTGGGGCGAACCGTCGGCCAGCCCGCTGCTGGCGAAAATCGCCGACAAACTGCCGATTCGCTGGACGGCCGATGCCATCGAGGTCGGGAAGCGCTCGTATCCCGCCGATCGGCATGTGCCCCTTCTGATTTATCCCAATCCGCTCAACCCCGAGCGTTACGTGGTGATCAACAGCAGCTTCACGTATCGCGAGTACGACTATCTGAACAACGCCCGGCAGGTGGCCAAACTGCCCGACTGGGCGATCGTCGACTTGCGCACGCCCCCCGATTCCCGCTGGCCGGGAAAGATCGTCGCAGCCGATTTTTTTAACGAGCAGTGGCGCTTGAAGGCTATTCCCTGACGCGCTGCCTCTTGGCGAGCGAGGGGCGTCAGCCCCCTGTTTCGAGGTCGTCAACTCGGTCGGGTCGTTTTTGCGGCGAGGTGCCCGTGCATCGCGTGCGCCACCAGTTCGGGGTCGTCCGAAGCGATCGCCTGAACCAGCACACGGTGATTCGCGGCCAGTTTTCGAAAACCGATGATCCGCTCGTTGGTCGCAATGCGACGGCGAACCACTTCCAACAGGTGGCAGTTGACAACCACAAAAGCAATGCGTAGCGTAATCCCGGCAGGCGTCAATTATTGTCAAGTAATTGATTCCTGGGAGTCATTCACGGTCGCACACTGTGGTACTAACGTTCTATTTCTTCGCGGGCCGCGCAAATATTACGGGGCCAACTGGCTCGACGACGTGCAAATCGCCGTAAAGCCGCAATTTCGGAATTGAACAGGAGCACGCAGAGAAGAAGCTTGTCAAGTCGACCGCCCCCTTCGAATCTCTGCTACCTCTGCGCAGCAAGGGCTCAGAATTTTGTTATTGTGAGAAGATTTTTCGGCGCCGATGCACAAATCGTTTCACGCATTCCTGTTGCGGTTGAGGAAAATGAACCACGGATCACACCGAGGACACGGATACGGCACGAATTCAAGTCAATTTTTGATTGGTTCCTCTTCCGAATTCGTGGGTCGTTTTCGGGTTCTTTCGCAGCGTCTTTCGGAAGGTTGCGACGTCGGAGCTCAGCTCAGGCTCGACAGAAGGGGGCCGCCCCCTCCACCTTCGCCTTCGCATCGCCCCAGCATTTGCGAGGG
>SIAF01000198.1 GCA_009691905.1 Planctomycetaceae bacterium
CGATTTTTCGCTCGGCAAGGTATCCCCGCGGAGAGTGGCTCTGTCCGGCGACGGTCGACAGTTAGCGGCGATCTGCATGGATCGCGCGGTCAGGGTCTGGGATATCGAAACGGGCGAGGAGCGGTGCGTCCTGCAGGGATTTCTGTATGAGCCCCGCACGATTGCCGTCTCTCAAGACGGTCAATATGTCGCTGCAGCAGCGCCAGGACGTTGTGATTGGTGCGGAGAAGTTCACGTCTGGGAAATTCCGACGGGGCGGCTGGTCAGAACTCTGCGGGGTGTCGGCGTGGCTGAGGGGACATTTGGTTTTCTGCCGGCTTCGACCACGCTGGCCCTTCCCTTGCGTGGGATTTCGGCGGATTCCCAGTCACCAAAATACTTACCGGTGAAAGGAGGCGTCCTGCTGCTGTGGGACTTCGTGGCAGAGACAGAACAGATATGCTGTTCAGGACAGCATCGCGCGACGGCAGTGGCGGTCTCCAGCAACGGGCTTTGTGCCGTCGCTTGTCAAGGTCGGCCTGATCAGGAGTTTTTCATCCAACTCATTCATACGGCTGATCGGTCGGTCCGTGGCAGCATTCACTCGGAAATGTCGGCGATTGAAAGCCTCGACTTCTCCGCCGACGGGACGATGCTCGCCGCCAATGCTCGCGGAAGCATCCCTCGCCTTTGGAATGTCGAGCAAGGTTCTCTGGTGCCGCGTCCCGAGGCGAAACCCTCGGCGATTCGCGATGCGGTCTTTTTCGGCGCCAATTACACACTTTTTTCGTTTGCAGACCTCGGCCACCAGTCGCAGATGCAAATTCTCTCAGCAGGCACAGTGGAACCGGCAACGCCGCCGACGCGATTGATCAATCAGCACCTCATCGGAGCCGCAAGATCATCTGACGGACAGGCGGTTGCCTGGTGGGATAGTGGCCCCACCATTCGATTGTGGCGAGCGAAGCCTCCGGGAGCGGCGGATCAACTGACGCTGCCGTTTTCGGACGTGGTGAGATTGGCGTTTTCCCCGGCAGGCGATATCTCGGTCGTTGGAAAAGATGCACAAGGCTGGCATCAATGGCGCGGCCGTGAGACTGTGGTTCGACCCATCCGAAGTGCCGGTGTGATCCATGCTGCGGCAGGGGCCGTCTCTCCCGATGGCACTCGGCTGGCCACTTGGCGTGATGGGAACACAGTCACGCTCTGGCAACTCCCGGAGGGTGAGTTGCTGCAACAGTTGACGGAGCCTTCAGCGGAGACGGACGTGCTTGAGTTTTCCGACAACGGGAAATTCCTGGCCCATGCTCAGCAGGATGGCACGATCATCGTCCGAAATCTCGATGACGGCATCATCCAATCCACGTTTCGCAATCCCACCTTCTCAGTTCAATTGATGAAACTCTCACACGATGGGCGATTGTTGGCGATCGCGGGTAAGGAGGGCGGGATCGATATCTGGCACGCCGAGGGGGGGCAACTCATGACCCGCTATTTCAATGCGCCGGTTGTCACTCACCTGGTTTTTACTGCTGATGGTCGACATCTCATCACCGCAGGCCATGACGGCGCCCCTTGCATCTGGGGAGTCTTCACGGAAAGCCGGCGCGAATTTCTCGGCGGACACTCGCAGGGTATCCACGCCATCGCCATTTCGGATGACGGCCGAACTTTGGCCACCGGGGGAGTTGATCAATCCGTTCGTTGCTGGCATGTCTCCACAGGTCAGGAACTGCTCAGCTTCCCTGAACTGTCCGCGGGCGTAACGCATCTGGCATTCTCACGGGACGGCAACCAACTCGCGGCAGTTCTCGCCGATGGCAGCCTGACAATCTGGGACAGCCGAACGGATCTTTTTCAGAATTCCGAAACTCTGGGGCATTCAAAATGACGCGATGTGTTCGCGAGTGGCGACAGCTTGTCGCTGCGCATGTTTCACTTCCGAATTGAGCAGCGGCAAAACGTCCGTTTGAAGTCACGTCAATTCCCGAATCGGCATGCACCTGTTGATGGCTATGGGCCTACGGTTTGCGTCGGGAATGTGGATCGTCAGGCCGATTCTCAGGTGGCTAGACATGGTGGTCATCAAATTTTGTGGATCGACCAGTCCATGGTCGCGGCCCCATTGCAGTTTTCCGGTGCTCGCCCCCGGCTGCAGCGTTCCCTTGGGCGTGCGGTCAAACTCGCCGGCAGCGATCACAAGGACCTTTTGGTCCAGCCCGCGGTTGTAGAGTTCGTTGATCAGCGTTGTCACCACTTGGTCGAATAGTCAGACCAGCGGACTCTCATGCAGAAATTCTCCACTCAAACCAGAGGTCGACGTAGACTCTCATCAACTTCACCTAATATGATGGGCCGGTGCGCTGATCATTCGTTTTTGACGGACCTCGATGGCAAGGCTTCGGATCGTGAACCGTTTCTTTGTTTGGATGGCCACAGTGTCCCAGGCAATTCTGCTGGGAACCGGCGCCTCCATCTTTGGCTTTGACAGCGGGATCATTGTGGTTGAACCCGTCGAGGCGACATTGTCGGGGCGACTCGAGCGATTGCAACTCCTCGTGACCACCAGCGACGACCGAGGCGAACCAATCGACCGGACTCATGCCGCGAAATATGCATCACTCACCCCGGAGATCGCGATCATCAATGACGCTGGGGAGGTCGTCCCGCTGTCCGAAGGCGCGGCCCGGATCGAAGTGAACTACCGCGACACTTCAGTAATTGTCAGCGTCAATGTGGTACTCCAGGGAGAATTGGCAGCGGCCAGCTTTGTCGACCATGTGGCACCGATTCTCAGCAAGTCGGGTTGCAACCTGGGTACGTGTCATGCGTCCCAGTTTGGAAAGGGGGGCTTCAAGTTATCCGTCTTTGGATTTGAACCCTACGCGGATCACGCCGCGATCGCTCGTGATCTGAGTCAGAGGCGTGTGACACCGTTGCGTGCTGAAGACAGTTTGATTCTGAAAAAGGCGACTCTGCAAATCGGTCACGGTGGCGACAGGCGCTTTGAGAAAAACTCGTATCCGTACGAAGTGCTGCGGAGTTGGATTGCCGAAGGCGCTGCCGGGCCGCGGTTGACCGAACCCGAGCTGACCGGGTTGACGATTTCGCCCGCAACGCGCCGTTACCGTGTGAATCAGCAGCAGCAACTGCGGGTCGTTGCGCATTATCGCGACGGCCAGACTCGTGATGTCACCGGACGGTCTCGCTTCGACAGCCTGGACGACGGCGTAGCCACCGTGATTTCTACCGGAAAGTTGAGTGTCGTGGGCAGAGGTCTCTCGGCAATCATGGTTCGCTATCGGGGGCAGGTGGGCGTCGGCCATGTGGTATCCCCGTTTGCGGATGCGGTCGAATTGATGGACTTCCCTGCGGCCAATTTCATCGATGAGAAGGTTCGGGACCAGTGGCAACGTCTGGGTTTGCAGCCGTCACAGAGATGCACCGATGCGGAGTTTCTCCGGCGGGTCTTTCTTGACTGTCTGGGAACATTGCCGCCGCCGGAACAAGTGCGTGCGTTTCTGGGATCGAATGCCCCCGAGAAACGAGAATTGCTCGTCGACGAAATCCTGGGCCTCACCGGTGATCCGGCACGTGATCGGTACATCACGGAGTACAGTACTTTTTGGACGTTGAAATTCGGCGATCTGCTGCGAAATAACCGTAAGACCACCGGCGATAGCGGCATGTGGGCGCTGCACAATTGGCTCAAGCAGTCGTTCCGGGCCAACATGCCACTCGATCGGTTGGTGCGAGAGCTGATCACAGCTCAGGGTTCGATCTTTGAGAACGGCCCGGCAAATTTCGTCGCCTCAGCCCCGACGTCCGCCGATCTGGTGGGCGTCACATCCCCGACCGACCTGGCGGAAACGACAGCTCAAGTCTTTCTGGGGGTGAGGTTGCAATGCGCCCGCTGCCACAATCATCCGTTTGAAGTCTATAGTCAGCACGATTACTACGGCCTCGCCGCTTTTTTTACGGGCTTGGAAAGTAAATCGAGCGATGCCTTCGGGGAGTTGGGATTCGATGCGGTCATCAGCCTCAGGCCGCTGGAACCCATGAGAATGCCCCCCACTGGCGAAGTGGTCCCCCCGAAACCGTTGCTAGCCGATCGCCTGGATCTGACGAACATGACCGATTCACGGCAGGCGCTGGCCGACTGGTTGCTGGATCCGAACAGCCGACTCTTTGCACGCTGTCTGGGGAATCGCGTGTGGGGCGACTTGATGGCAGTCGGCCTGGTTGAACCCGTGGACGACTTACGTTCCACCAATCCTCCCACAAATCCCGAATTGATGGAGGCACTGGCGGCGGAATTCGTGGAGCAGAAATACGATCTGCGAAAATTGCTCCGCGTCATTCTGAATTCACAAACCTACCAGCGAAGTGCGACGCCCCGCCCGGAAAATGTGGACCACACCCGATTCTATACGCACTACAATGCCAAACGCCTGTCCGCCGAAGTGCTCCTGGATGCCATCGATTCTGCCTGTGCGACGCACGAGAAATTCCCAGGCGTACCCTGGGGCACGCGGGCGCTCGACCTGCCGGACTCGAATTTTGAATCGTACTTTCTGGATACTCTGGGACGGCCGCAACGCCTGACCTTCTGTGCCTGCGAGCGAACGGCCCAGCCGAACTTGGCGCAGGTTCTGCACTTGGCGAACGGAGACTTGCTGCAACGAAAGCTGACCGATCCCTTGGGACGGATCGAGTCACTCATCCAACGAGGTGTCGACGATCAGGCCGCCATTCAGGAGTTGTACCTCGTCACATTTTCGCGGCCGCCTGTCGACGACGAATTGAGCGAATGTTTGCAAATCATCAAACGCTCGGCAAATCGGAGAGCCGGGCTGGAAACTGTGTTGTGGGCGTTGTGCAATAGTCGCGAATTTCTGCTGAATCACTGATTACCTGGAATGAGTAGGACATGTTAAACCTGTTCACAAGCCGAAGACCGGACCCCGCGACAAGCCGCCGTCACTTTCTCATGCAAGTCGGCGGATTGGCGGGACTCGGTGTGACGCTGCCTGCGATGCTGCATCAGCAAGCCGTTCATGGAGCCGATTCCACGGCACAAGACAATGTGAACTGCATTCTGGTTTGGACGCGTGGCGGAACCAGCCATCATGACACGTTGGACCCGAAACCAGCCGCCAAGGCCGAAATTCGCGGGGAGTTCGCCGCCATCGACACGGCCTTGCCCGGCGTGCAATTTACGGATCAAGTGCCGTTGCTCGCCCAGCATGCGGATCGGTTTGCCGTGGTCAGGAATCTGAATTCCCGCAATGGCGCCCACGGAACGGCCGACGCCATCATGATGTCCGGTTGGCCGATCAATCCGGCGGCAACGTATCCCTGCTACGGCTCGGTGGTAGCCAAAGAACATGGCGAGCGTGACAACATGCCCCCGTTCATCCAAGTGGGAAAAGACGTTGACCGCCAGTTTTTCGGTGGGACAGCGGGCTATCTCGGCGTGGGTTACAACCCGTTTGAAATTCATGCCGATCCCCAGGATCCGAAATTCAGCGTCCGGGATTTATCGCTGCCGAACGGCGTCCGGATGCAGGACGTCGAGTTACGCCGCGAAGCGCTGAAAGCCATCGATCGGTTTCAACGGAACCTCTCTCGGCAGCCGGCGGCACTGGGAGTGCTGGATCGGCACTACGAGAACGCGTTCAAACTGGTGACATCGCCGGCGACTCAGCAGGCATTCGATCTAACCCGCGAAAACGATCAGATGCGTGATGCCTATGGCCGGACCACGTTCGGGCAAAGTTGTTTGCTCGCTCGCCGATTGATCGAGGCCGGGACGCGATTCGTGACCGTCGGTTGCGGTGAGGGACAACTGGGCGGCCCGTGGGACACCCATCGCGACAATTTCAATATCCTGCGAAAATTGTTGCCCCCGTTCGATCGCGGGTTGTCGACGTTGCTGGTCGATCTGCAGCAACGCGGATTGCTGGAAAGCACGCTGGTCGTCTGGTTGACCGACTTCGGTCGCACGCCGACGATCAACCAGGCAGCCGGCCGTGATCATTGGGCCACGGCGGGAATCGCGGTTTTCGCCGGCGCAGGAACGCCCGCCGGGACCATCGTCGGCGCGACCGATGCCACGGGCGGTCACAGCCTCGGTCGTGAATATTATCCGTCCGACATTGCCGCCACCATCTACACCAAACTGGGCATTCCCCTGGAGACCACTCACGTGATGGGCAACGGCCGTCCGATGCGGCTCTGTGAGGGAAGCTCGATCAAGGAACTGATGTCATGAACATCAGGCAGGCTGTTTCGTGGCTCACCGGCTGCGGCTGGATATTGATCGTGATGGGTTTGAATCCTGCGCTTCAAGCCGAATCGAAGATCAGCTTTCGTCAAATCACGCGGACTGACCCCGTCGCGGTGCAACGCGGAACGTCCGCGGTCGTCGAAGTGTCTTCCCACTTTTCGCTGAATGGATCGCATACGGTGCTTTTCGCACCAGACGGTCCGCAAATGGAACTTGCCGAATCAACAGCGAAGCCCGCTGTCTGGAAGGACCCCGACGAAGGCGACCTGGGAACTCCGTTCCGATTCCAGGTGACCATGCCCGGCGATCAACCGCCGGGAGTGTACGAATATCGCATCGCCACCGATCAGTCGGTTTCCAGCGTCGGACACCTGCTCGTCACCGATTATCCAATAGTGTTGGAAACAACCGTTGACAACGACCGGCCAGCCGCCGGGCAAAGCATTACCGTGCCCGCGGCCATTTGCGGCGCCATCGAACGATTTGAAGACGTCGATTGTTACCGGCTGCACGGCGAAGCGGGACAAGACCTGGTCTGCCAAATTTACGCACAACAAGTGACCCGCGCGATTCATTGCATGGCGATTCGCTATCCGAAAATTCACCTGATGGATGCAATGCTCACCCTCTTTGGCCCGGATGGCCAATTGATTGCTCAAAACGACAACAGTGCCGGTGGAGACGCATTGTTACATTGCCGATTGCCGGTCACAGGTGAATACGTGCTGCAAGTGCGAGACACGCGGTATGCCGGCGATCCCCGCTACGTTTATTGCGTGGAGGTGACCCGGAATCCCTTCGCCCACGGAATCCTGCCGATGGGTTTCCAGCCTTGCGTTCAGGGCGAGGGGGAATTGATCGTCTCCCGGCCGGCGAACGGTTCCGCGTCCACGAACACGCATGCCAACGAAAAAGTCTCGTTAACCAATATCGCGGGCATGGCTCCCGGTTGGTACCGTTCGCGACCGTTGGCGCCAGGCGGCCCGTCGAATCCCATTTGGTTCCGTGTCAGCTCTCACTCAGAGATGTTAAGGCCCAACGATACCGGCAATCCGGGAGCACTCCCCCTTGTTCTGCCTGCCGGAGTCACGGGCCAGTTCGTGTCACCCGGTCAATCTCATCTCTATCAGTTTGAGGGAAAACAAGACGGTTACTACCGTTTTGAAGTGCAATCACTCCGACGCGGATTTGCCGTCGATAGTGTGCTCACGGTCAGGGACGCCAACGGCAAAACTCTGGCGACCGGAGATGATGGCTACTTCACCAAAGACGCAATCCTTCATTTCAAAGCCCCGGCCGACGGTCCCTACACGATGGCATTGCGAGATCTTCATGGCCGCAGCGGCGATCGCTTCGTGTATCATTTGTCCGCCGAGCCAAGCGGACCCGACTTTGAAATTCACGGCGAATATTATTACGGAATGCTCTCGCCGGGCGGCCGGGCCATCTGGTTCGTCAGCCTCAAACGTCTGAACGGTTTTGACGGTCCGGTGGAGATGCAGGTTGACGGATTGCCGCAGGGAGTGTCCTTCACGCCAGTGACGATTCCGCCCGGCATGAATGTCTGCAGCCTGATTTTCACGGCGGCCCCCGACGCCCCCATCAATGCGTCGTTAGCGAGGGTCACAGGCCGCGCCAGACTTTCGCGCGCAGGCGGAGCGATGATCGACGCTGTCAGAGAAGCCCACGTCACCTGCGAATTACGACGCGCGGGCGCCAGCCGATTCTATCGTGCTCCGATTCAAACGCAGTTGCTGGCGGTCACCAAGCCGCTGGACGTGACACGTGTCACCGCCGAACCGTCGGAAATCACCTTGAAGCGCGGTGGAAAAACAGCGCTTCGCGTGCGCATCGAACGGAGCGCCGAATACAGCGATCAGGTTCTGCTCGACATGGCATTTACGTTCTTTGGCACCAAGTTCGGCGAGCAACTTCCCCCAGGCGTCACTATGTCTGGGGACAGCAAAACGAAACTGGTCGGCTCTGATTTGGAAGCAACGATTGTGCTCGAGGCCAGCCCGCAAGCGCTCACCGTTGACCGCCTGCCGATCGCGGTCTTGGCCCGCGTACCGATCACGTACTCCATCATGACCAACTACGCATCGAATCCCATTCAGCTTTCGGTTGTTGCCGAGTAACTTTCCGTTGGGAAATGCCAGCATCAACCCGCTTCGATTGTGGGTCTTCAGCCGACAGGACCTTTTCAGCCTGTTGGTGCGTCTGGTAAAGTCTGAATCAACTTGCAAGCGGAAAGGAGCATTTCCGAGGGATTTGTTCGTAGCCCGCTACTCACGGCTGACTATGCAGCGCGTGGATTTCCGTCGCCGTGATCGCACGGCGGTAAAGCCGCACTTCACGAATGCGGCCCGTGAAAAAGTCTTGCTCGCCATAGCCGATGCGCAATGGCTGGTCCGTGGAGATGTCATAATCCTCGCCTCGGAATGAGGCCGACTTCGCGACCAACTGACCATCGACATAGAGCCGAAGCTCACCGCCGCAACGCTGAGCGACGAGATGCTTCCAGCCGGGTCCGAGATCTTTGTCGTACGAAATGCACTCTCCCGCCTTCACGGAGTGAACACTGCCGCGCACGCCAGTTGGCGCGTCCTTTACCGAACTGGTGCAACTGCCGATGCTCGCAAAAAGCTGGCCCTGGTAGACGGTCAAGCTGGTGACCCGAGTCCAGTTGTTGATCTCTTCACGCACGGGATCGGTCGGCGGCCCAGGCTCCCAGCCGGGCGGCGAGAAGAATTTGCGCAAAGATGTCCAACCCTGCTCGTCGTCATACCGCGAGACTTCGCCGCGAGGGATCGCTCCCGCATAGAGCTTCCCGTTGTAAACCGTCAGGGCGTTGATTTCCGTGCCGTCGCCCAAACGGCCGCGATCCACCCATTGCTCTGCGCCTTGATGCTCGACGACGCGTGCTTCCGGCCACATGCCAGCGAGTAGCTTGCCGCGAAAGATTTCCAAAGAGTGAACCTGCAGATACGGTTTCTGATCGACGGGCGTGTGACCGATGGGAGTGCCTGCAAAATCCCAGTTTTTCCCGTCAAAGGCATAAACATTCGGGTAACCGACGTACAGCTTACCGTCGTGGACCGCCATCGCGTGCGGATAGCAGTTCTTCGGCGGCTCGGCGGGCAAACTGCCCGCAACGGCCCAACGTGTCCCCCCTTCCCAGACGAAGACTCGATACGGGCGGCCTGTCCATTGCTTTTCACCCGGTGGAGGCAGGCCGCGATCTCCCCCCACGTAGAGCTTTCCGCCGTAGGTCGCCATGCAATTGATACGAAGCATTTCGCTGGGCTGACCGCAATCGGTCCAGGTGGTTCCCCCGTCGTAACGATAAACGCGGGCGGGTTCATATTCGCCGGAGAAGACTCGCGTCCAATCGTAGGTGGACGTGCCGGCGTACAAGTGCCCTTGATGGACGATCAGCCCCATCACGCCGGTCGTTTTTTTCTGGCCGACCCGTCCGCAGTCGATCCACTTCTTGCCGCCGGCGTAACGAAAGACATGACACCAGCCGGCCTCGTCCTGAGCGTCGATGATGCCGGCGTACAAGTGCCCATCAAAAACGGTGAGCGAGTTGCTGACATAATTACTGGTAGGACTGGGGCGGCCGCAGTCCTGCCATTCACCGAGTTGACCGTTGTCGATCCCGAAGTAAACGTGCCGATCATCGCCGGACGACTGATAGCCGCCCGAACTCGCTTTCATGTTGAGCGTCACACCTCGCCGCAGCTTCGGGTCGTACCAACTGAAAATATCGCCCAGCGTGTCGTCGACAATCGGGTCGGTGTGGACCCACGCAGAGATGGAGAAATCGCTGTGACCGAGTTGGAGCGACTCCCCGGCCGGAATTTCGACATACGCTTTGCGTCCGTCGAACGTGCCGGTTTCCAGGTCGACTCCATGATTAACGGCATGCTGCTCGTGACCTGAGTAATCACGGCAATCGCCTCGCAGCTTCCAATAGCCAACCAATTGTCGCAGGAGGTCTGTGTGGGATGTTGCTTCAACAACCGGTTGTGCGGCGGACAATTCATGACCGCCATCCAGGCGACAGACTGCAACCAGGATCAACGAGAGCCTCTGGGCAAATAATCTCATGGTGAATTCCTGGTAAGTTTCCGGCAATCGAAGCCGAGCGAACTAGCACCGGCCAGAGCCGATGATGGATCATGCTCCTCCGCAGGTCTGTCTTCAAGCGATTCCTGATTCGGCCGGTGACATCGTGACATCGCCGGATCGCACTTGAGCTTGCTTCGGCTCGATTTCCGGGCTACACTTATTCATCAACGAACGTCGATGGATGCGTTTTTCTGTTGCCTGATCGGAAAAGTGAGTCGCCTTGATCAATGAGATCCGAGTGTTGTGGCGGAGCGTGAGGACAGTTGTCGCGCTGGCGGCGATCGGGGTGGCATCGCCGATCTCGGGTGAGGAATTCGTCACCGCGATCAGGGTGTTGCCGAAGCAGGTGCTACTCGATTCGCCTGAATCCACCGACCGGCTGCTCGTATTGGGGGCCACACGAGACGGTCACGAAATCGACCTGACGCGGCAGGTATCCTATCTGGATTCAACGTCCGATATCGTGCGGATTTCCTCCACGGGCAGAATCGTTCCGATCCGGGACGGTGCCTGCGAGATTCAGATCCGCTACGGAGAGTTGTCGGTAAAAATTCCGGTGAAGGTGCAGGGCGTCGCCTCGCCGACGCCTGTTTCCTTTCAGCGCGATGTGATGCCCATTCTTTCCAAGGCCGGCTGCAACTCCGGCGGATGCCACGGCAAGGCTGAGGGGCAAAATGGATTCAAACTAAGCGTGTTCGGTTACGACGCCGTTGCTGATCACCAGGCAATCGTCTGCGATGGACGTGGTCGCCGCGTGTTTCCTTTGTCGCCGGAGCAGAGCCTGCTATTACGAAAAGCCACAGCGCAGGTTCCCCATGGCGGCGGCCGAAAGATCGAGCCGGACTCGCGATGGCATCACCTGCTCCAACGCTGGATTCAAGAAGGCGTCACACTCGATCAGCAGGTCGAACACCCCATCACCAGCATTGCTGTCGAACCAGCGGACATCAGTTTGGAAGATTTCGGCAAACAGCAATTGCGCGTGATCTCCTTGGACGAGCGCGGACATTCTCAAAGCGTCACCGCGGAGGCCGACTATCAATCGAACAATGATGCCGTGGCCGCCGTCGACCGGGATGGCTTGATCACCGTGACCGATGTTCCCGGTGAAGCCGCGATCCTGGTTCGATACCTGGGACATGTCACATTATGTCGTGTGACCCGGCCCCGTCGCGCGGGGGATTTTTCACGTCCGCCGGAACGAAATTTTATCGACGGACTCGTGTGGGACAAATTAAAGCGTTTGCGAGTGCCTCCCAGCCCGGCCGCCGATGACACCACGTTCTTGCGCCGGGTTTACCTGGATACCATCGGTACTTTACCAACACCGGACGAGGTTCGACGTTTCTTAAGCGATCGCGCGGCGACAAAGCGGACACAGCTCGTTACCGAACTCTTGAAACGACCAGAATATGCCGATTATTGGGCGCAGCGCTGGTCTGATCTGCTACGCATCGACAAGGATACTATCTCCTCTCAAAGTGCCGTGGCAATGACACGTTGGGTGCGCGAACAGGTCGAGCACAATGTCCCCTATGATCAGTTTGTGAGGTCGATTCTCACGGTGCAGGGTTCCACGCTGAGCGAATCCCCCGCGGCGTTTTTCCAAGCCCATGCGGATCCGGAAAAAACGGCACGGGCCGTGAGCCAATTGTTTCTTGGCGTCCGCATTGAATGCGCTCAATGCCATCATCACCCCTTTGAGCGGTGGGACCAAAAAGACTACTACGCCTTGTCCGGATTCTTCACGGGAATCGACCGTCGGGGACATCCCCAGGGAGGAATGAAGATCGTCAATATCGCGGGCAGTGACCTGAAGCATCCCCGCACGGCCGAAACCGTCCCAGCCGCGGGCTTAGGGGCAGCCCCGGCGGATCTGGCAACGGGAAAGGATCGACGGCAGGCTTTCGCAGAATGGGCCACCAGCCCCCAGAATCCATTTTTCGCCAGGACGATCGCCAATCGAGTCTGGGCACACTATTTGGGACGCGGCCTCGTCGAGCCCATCGATGATCTCCGGGCGACTAACCCTGCCTCCAATGAACCCCTGCTGGATGCGCTCGCGAATCATTTGATCGAACTGAGGTTCGATTTGCGGGCCTTCACCGAGACGTTGCTCGATTCGCAGGTCTATCAGCTCAGTTCCGCAGTGACCGATGGGAATCGGCTC
>SIAF01000199.1 GCA_009691905.1 Planctomycetaceae bacterium
AACACCGCCGAGTTCTTTGAACAGCATCCATGCTGGCTCCCTCCTCCTTGAGCAGAGAAAGGATGCCATATGCCTCGCTCGCCGAGAACTCGGCTTTTGTTCAGACACAGAATCCGGCAGAGTCAGAAAATTTTATTGACATCGGCGATTGGGGACTGTATAATCGCGATTGCAGTTCCTTACAAATTCTTTACATTCGCGCGCTATCGCGCGCACTGTGCCTATCTGGCGTTGATCGTTTATGCGATTGGCCGATCAAGCGATTTAATCAGGTTTTGATGTTCGGTTTCAGCCAACTTTTTCTTTTTCTAAGGGGATAGGCATGGTTCCCGTTCCGAGGTCTTGGCGTCGGTCACGCGGTTTTACATTGATTGAATTGCTGGTCGTGATTGCCATTATTGCGGTGTTGATTGCGCTGTTGCTGCCGGCCGTTCAGCAGGCGCGGGAGGCGGCTCGTCGTTCGCAATGCAAGAACAACCTGAAACAACTCGGGTTGGCGCTGCACAATTACCACGACACCTACAAGATGTTCCCCTCGTTGGGTGGGGGGACCGGCTGGTACGGCGGCGGTACGGGCAACTGGGGCCGGCTGGGTGGCTTGGTGTGGATGCTGCCGTTTTTCGATCAGGCTCCGTTGTACAGTCAAATCAGCGGCAGGTTCGTACAAGGCACGACGACGTATCCGGCGATGGGGCCCGAGCCGTGGGACTGGGACTACCAGCCTTGGCAGGCAAAGATGGAAGTCTTACGCTGCCCATCTGACATGTACGCCGGGTTTACTCCGCAATCCAAAACCAATTACGCGTTCTGCCTGGGAGACGGAATTGTAAACAATAACGGCAATCCCCAGGAATGGTGGTCGAACGACCCGCGAGGGATGTTCTACCTGCACAGCAAGCTGGGCATCGCGGCTTGCACCGATGGTTCGAGTAATACGATCGCAATGGGTGAACGCGCGTTGTGGCAGAATAACCGAAGCGTGCTTGGCGGCCTGGTCGGCGGCGTGCCTGGTATCGCCGGCAATCCCTTGATCTGCAAGAATCTTGCCGGCCCGGGAAGAGAGTATCTGGCCAGCGTTGCGATGGGGCCTGGCGATGGGACCGACGCGAATTCTGCCGGGATCAAGGACATGGCGGGAACCCGCTGGTGTGACATCAACCCAACCATGACCGGGATGAACACGGTTCTCCCGCCGAACAGCCCCTCTTGCACGGAGGGAACGTGGGACGGTGAATGGGGCATCTTCAGTGCCAGCAGCCGCCACACGGGGGGTGTCCATGTCTTGCTGTGCGACGGTGCCGTCCGTTTCATCAGCGAGAATATCGATGCGGGGAACTCGTCTGCACCAGATCCGGGAACAACCAAAGGGAAAAGCCCGTACGGCGTGTGGGGGGCGCTGGGGACTCGGGGCTCCGGTGACATCGTCGGAGACTTCTAGTCCCTCTGTCAACCACCACTCCAACGTGTGATTCGGCGACCAGGTGAGCGTCACGCACGCTCACCTGGTCGCTTTTTTTTTACTGCAGCATTTTTACTGCGGCATTATTTACTGCGGCAATTTCTACTGTGGCATTTGGCCGCAGTTGGTTGCTGTACCGTAAGCTACCACATCAGGCTGACTCTCGTGCCAGGCCTCATTCGTCGAATCACGCGAACTGCCCCGCGCTGGGCGATCGTTGCCCTTGTCATCGGTTTGGCGTTCTGGTGGCTGAAGCGTCCCTCGCCGAACGAGTTGGCACGCCGCGCCCGCGACGAGTTCTATCACGGGCGGCTGGAACAGGCCCAGCGGCTGGTGCAGCAGGCCGTCGCCCGTGACCCGTCGTCGTCGCGCGTGCTGGTCGCGGCGGGCGAGATCGCAGCGGGCGCGAACGACAGCGCACGCGCCTTGGATTATTACCAGCGAATCCCGGCCGACGATCGGAGCGTCGACGCCCTGGTCGGCCACGGAGCGGCCGCCGACCTTCTCATCCAATTGGGGCGGAACTCTGAAGCCGAGATTCACTTTCGGCGCATTCTCGCGATCGACCCCAACCACGTGCTGGGCCATCGCCGGCTGGCGGCGTTGCTGTGCATGGCGGGACGCCGGCGTGAGTCGTCGCCGCATCTATTGGCTTTGGTGCGGCAGGGGCAACACGATCTCGACGAACTGGCGCTGCTCGGCAACGTCGATCAGATATTCGACAGCGCGAGCTTGATCGAACAACAACGGCTGCTTGCGCCCGACGAGCCCCTGCACCTGCTTGCCGCAGGCCGCATCGCGCTGTTAAAAAACGACACTTCGCGAGCCGCCCAATTGTTAAAACAAGTCATCGCCGCTGCCCCCGATCAGCGGGAAGCGCATATCAGTTTCGGGCGAACCGTCGTCGAATTGGGTCGCGATGACGAGATTCGAGCCTGGCATGCGCAATTGCCCGCTGAAGTGGCCGATGATCCCGACGTCTGGATCCTGCGGGGGGGCTGGTGCGAACGACGCGGCGACCCTGCGTCGGCGATTCGGTGCTATTGGGAGGCCGTGCGGCGCGATCCCGATCAATGGAAATCAAATTACCAGATCGCAAGGCTCCTCGACGCCCAGGGCGACGCCCGGGGCACCCCCTTTCTCGAACGCTCGAAACTGCTGAAATCGCTGAGTGACGTTTTAAAGGACATGTTGGTCTCCGGCTTCGATGCTGAACGGCTGCTCGAGAGCGGTCGCCTGACCGAAAGGCTGGGGCGTCCCTGGGAGGCCTGGGCATGGTACGCGGCGGCGGCCAAACCTCCCTACGAGGCGCCGGGTGCGGCGGCCCATCGCGACCGGCTGGAGGGTGCCCTGAGCGATGCAACGCCGCAAACGCTCGACTCGGCGAACCCGGCCCTGGCCGTCGATCTGTCGATGTTTCCGCTGCCGGATTGGGCCGCCGCCGGTCGCAACTTCGACCAGGGTCCATCGCCAAACGGGCTGGACGTCGCGCCGGTCGCCTTCCGCGATCTGGCTCAATCCGCGGGGCTGAAGTTCACATTCGAAAACGGCCACGATCCCCAGGTGCCGGGATTGCGAACCTGGCAGAGCTTTGGCGGCGGAGTCGCGGTGCTGGATTTTGACGGCGACGCCTGGCCCGACATCCACTTGACACAGGGTTCCGACGCGATTCCCCCCGACACCGGGCCGCAGCGGCCGGCCGATCGATTGTTCCGCAATCTCGGCTCTGGGCAGTTTGCCGACGTGACCGCCGAGTCGGGCGTGGGGGACGAGCGCTACAGCCAGGGGGTGGCCGCAGGCGACTACGACGACGACGGGTTTACCGATCTGTACGTGGCGAACATCGGCACGAATCGGCTGTATCACAATAACGGCGACGGCACGTTCAGCGACGTGACTGATGCGAGCGAGCTGGGAGGCTTTGTGTGGACAGCGAGTTGTCTGCTGGCCGATTTGAACGGCGACGCTCTGCCCGACATCTACGAGGTCACGTATCTTGCCGGGCGAGGGCCCTTTGAGCGGCTTTGCTGGGATTCAGACCTGCAAGAGCACCACATTTGTCCGCCGACGTCTTTCGATGCCGAGCCCGATCGCCTGCTGCTCAATCGGGGGGACGGGACGTTCGAAGACGTCTCGTCGCAGGCGGGAATTCTGGCCCCGCAGGGCAAAGGGCTGGGAATCGTCGCGGCCGATTTCGAGAATACCGGACGGCTGGACCTGCTTGTCGCAAATGACACGACGGCCAACTTTTACTTCGTGAATCTGGCTCAGACGCGCGGTGGAATCCCCGTCTTTCAGGAGAGCGCCGTCGCGGCGGGTTGCGCGTACGACGCCAATGGCCGCGCTCAGGCCTCGATGGGCATCGCAGTCGAAGACGCCGACGGCGATGGGCTGCTCGACATGTGCGTCACGAATTTCTTGAATGAATACGCCGTGCTTTACCGGCAACATCCCCAAGGAATGTTTGCTGACGTCAGCAGCGCAATGGGGTTGAAAGAGCCGACTGGGAGGCGACTCGGTTTCGGGACGCAGTTTCTCGATGGCGACCTGGACGGCTGGCCCGATCTGGTGGTGGCCAACGGTCACGTCGACGACTTTTCGGGCAAAGAGTTGCCCTACCGGATGCTGCCGCAGTACTTTGCCAACCAGGGCGGCCGGCGATTCATCGAGTTGACCGGGACGCGGGCGGGGGCGTATTTCGAGAGGCCTGAACTGGGCCGGGGGCTGGCGCGGCTCGATTGGAATCGCGATGGCCGAGAAGACTTCGTCGTTTCGCACCTCGACACGCCCGCGGCGCTTGTGACCAATCAGACCGAGCGGGCCGGCCATTTTGTCGCGCTGTCGTTTCGCGGGATCGAGTCGGGTCGGGATGCGATCGGCACGACGGTTCGCCTAACGGCGGGCGGACGAGTGCGAATGCGCCAATTGACCGCCGGTGACGGCTATTATGCCAGCAATCAACGGCAACTGGTATTTGGCCTGGGATCGGCTGATGCTCCAGTGGATTGTCTGGTTCGGTGGCCTTCCGGGCGGGAGCAGCAATTCGCCGGCCTCGAGGTCGATCGGGAATGGCTGCTGATCGAGGGACGGCCCGCAGCGGTCCCCCTGCCGGCCCCGCCCGCCTTTGGGCCAGCCCCGCCCGCCTTTGAAACTCACCCGGATTCGCAGACCCCATGAAGCGTCGCCCGATCAAGCGGCTGATCGTTCTGTTGGCCGTCGTGGGCGGCGGGATCTACGCTGCACCGACCATTGCGGCCCGGTATTATCGTTTTCGGGGGGAGACCGAACTGGCGGGGTATCACAATCAGTCTGCCAGCGATTGGCTGACGAGGGCGGTTAAGCAGGCGCCGAACGATGAGGAGATTCAGTTTCTTATGGCGCGCTGTTATCGTCGACTGGGCCGGTTCGACGACATGGAAGTGCATCTCGAACAGGCTCGGGCACTGGGTTTCCCCGGCCGGCTGATCGAACGCGAACGCCGGCTGTCGATCGCCCAGACCGGGCGCGTGCACGATGTCCAGCGGTATCTGCCGGAGATGCTGACGACCCCCGGTGACGACGGAGCAGAAATCTGCGCCTCGTTCGTTACCGGGTATTGCCTGAGTCTCGACTTCGCCGCCGCAGGAGCGCTAATCGAAGCCTGGATCAAAGACTTTCCTAACGATCCAGAGCCGTTTTTTCGCACCGGAGACCTGTGGTACGCCCGGAGCGAATGGGATCAAGCCGCCAAGGCGTACCGTCGCTGCCTCGAACTGGCCCCCCGGCATGCGAAAGCGCGGCTGAACCTTGCGGAGTGCCTGCTGCAGAGCAACGAGCCGGCGGCGGCCGAGCCGCTTTTTCGGCGTTGCCTCGAGGCCGATCCTGGCAACCTCGATGCCCTCTCGAGCATGGGAATCTGCCTGATGACGCTCGGTCGCCACGACGAAGCCCGCGGCTTGTTTCAACAGGTGATCCAGCGGCAGCCAGACCATTTCGAGGCCCGCCGGAGGCTCGGCGAGCTCGAATTGTCGTTGAGCCGTCCGCAAGAGGCCCTCGAGGTCGTCCGACCGCTGGCTGAGAAATGGCCCGAAGACAAAGTTTTGTGCTCGCTCATGGCGCAGGCGCTGCAGGAGACCGGTCACGCGCAGGAGGCCCGGCCGTATTGGGAAGCAGTCGACCGCGCCCAACAATCGATCGCGCGACTCGAGAAACTGGTCGACGACGTTAACGACAACCCGACCTCTGTCGCGCTGCGCTACGAAATCGGCACGATGCTGCTGCGGTATCGCTCTCGAGAAAATGGTGTGAGCTGGCTGAAATCGGTGTTGCAGTATGACCCGCAGCATTCCGACACGCATCGTTCGCTCGCCGACTATTACGAATTGGTCGGTGAAACCGAACTGGCAAAACAGCATCGGCAGTTCACCGCCGCCGCAAAGGTGTCTCGTGCTCCATGACCCCCCCGTTCCGGCGTTCTGCGCCGCCGTGATTTGCCGGCGCCGCTTTTCAGCGGTCGTTTTGTGGCTGCTTTTCATGGCGTCGGTTCTCGCTGCCGGCTGCGAACGTTCGAGCGCCGACAGGAACGACGCGGATGCGGCCGGCCACAACGGCGCGGCGCAAAGTTCGACCGCGACGTCCTTGAGCTTCACCGATGTCACCGCGAGAACAAGGATCGAGCATCGTTACCGCGACGGACAAGAAGCCGGACATTGGTCGATCGTCGAATCGCTGGGAGGAGGGGTCGCCGCCTTCGATTACGATCGCGACGGCAACATCGATCTGTTCCTGGCGGGAGGCGGAGAATACGGTTCGGATCGGGAAATTCGCGGGTTGCCGCCCGGCGCGTTCCGTAACGTGGGGGAGTGGCAATTCACGAGCGTCGCCTCATCAGCCGGGCTGGTCTCGGCCTCTTACTACAACCACGGTCTGGCCGCCGCCGACTACGACAACGACGGTTTTACGGACCTGTTGCTCACGGGGTTCGGGGGTCTGGCGTTGTACCACAATCAGGGGGACGGCACGTTTATCGAAACGGCACGCACGGCCGGGCTCGATGACGCTTCGTGGAGCAGCAGCGCCGGCTGGGGAGACCTGGACGGCGACGGCTGTCTCGATCTGTACGTCGTGCACTACGTCAACTGGTCGTGGGACAATCACCCTGTCTGTCACGGCCCGAACCCCCAGCAGCGCGACCTGTGCGGGCCGAGGGACTTCGAGCCGCTGCCCGACACGTTGTACCTGAGTCGGCAGGACGGCACGTTCGACGACGCGTCGCGCGTCGCGGGGTTGCAACTCGACGGCAAAGGGTTGGGCGTACTACTGGCCGACGTCGACCTGGACGGGCATCTCGACGTCTATGTCGGTAACGACGGCACTCCCAACTTCCTGTACCGCAATACCGGTGGGTTTCCCCTGGAGGAAGTCGGGTTGCAAAGCGGGACAAGCCTCAACGACCGCGGCGATCCCGACGGCAGCATGGGGCTGGAAGTGTTTGACTTCAATCTTGACGGGCAGCCCGATCTGTGGGTCACCAACTACGAAGACGAGAGCTTCGCCGTCTACCGCAATCAAGGCGACTTCCTGTTCCGGCACGTCAGTCGAACGGCGGGGATTATGGCGGTGGGCGGGTTGTTTGTCGGCTGGGGGACGGCGGCAGCCGATTTCGATCGCGACGGCGACGAAGATCTGTTCGTGACGACCGGGCATGCCATTCGTTTTCCCACCCGGACGCCGGTCAAACAACTGCCGCTGCTGTTTGAGAATCTGGGAAACGAACGCTTCTCGAACGTGGCCCCTCTGGCGGGCGAATGCCTGAAATATCCGCATCTGGGGCGTGGCCTGGCCATCGCCGATCTCGACGATGATGGCGATCTCGATTTGGTGCTGACTCCCATCAACGAACCGGCGCAGGTGCTCGAGAACACGACTCAAATGAGCCACCACTGGTTGGGTCTGCGGCTGATCGGAACGCGCAGCAATCGCGACGCCATCGGGGCGATCGTCCGGTGCGAATCACCGATCGGTCCGCCGTTGATCCGCCAGATCAAGGGAGGGGGCAGTTTCGCCTCGACGAGCGACCTGCGGGTCTTCGTCGGCCTGGGGCCGACGCGCGCGATCTCGCGAGTGGAGATCCGCTGGCCATCGGGCGTCGTGCAGGAATTGACCGAATTGGAATTAGACAAGATGACAACCGTTCGGGAGCCAGCCCCGAAACGACAGCAATGACCCGAATAATTGCCTTTTCTGTCTCTAAACGGTAGACTGAGAAACTCGTTTCCTCTCGTTCAGCCGAACCTTCCGGCGTGCCTCCTCTGCGAGCTCAAAATCATGTCCCAATCTCCGAATCCGTCCGCTGCTTCGACCGGGCCGACAGCCCCTGCTTCGCCGACAAACACCGCCGTCGTGCCGACCGTCTGTGCTCCCAGCCTGATGCTCATGTTGTGCGCCGGAGTTCTGGGCGTGGTGCTGAGCTGGCTGTTGATCGAGCAGTTTGGAAGCACGTTTCGGGTACCGGAGTGGGTCACTGCGGGAATCAATTATGCTCCGAATCCGGAGCAATCGGCCAACATTACTAAATACAATCGAATTATCGAATTCGGGAACTGGCCGTTGCGGTTCGCAATTTTTGGAGCCTTGCTGGGGGGGCTGCTGTCGAGCGCGGCGGCCAGGAGCCGCAGCGCCACGCCGGTTCTGATCGGTGCGCTCGCAGGTGCGGCGTTAGCGGGCCTCGGCGGGGCGGCCGTGGCTGCGCTGAATCAGTCTCTTCCGGGCGATGACGCGTTCAAGAACTGGTCCGAGTCGTACCAGTCGGCCGTTCCCACGTTCAGGATCATTCTCATTCATGGCACCGGTTTTGCCATCGCAGGAATCGGCGTGAGTTTGGCGGTCAGTCTTGCCATGCGGCGGCGCGATCTGGTGATGCGGTGTGTGTCGCATGGTCTCGTAGCCGGTTTGCTGGGTGGAATGCTATTCGGGCCCCTTTCCGCGGTGCTGATGCCGGCCATCGAAGAGACCCTGTATCCGAAAGAAGGCGCCAACCGGCTGCTCTGGCTGGCCGTGCCGGGATTGCTGATGGCCTATGGTATCACGACGGCCATGAAGCCCAAACCGGCGAAAACATGAGCGTGCGGCACGATTCCCGCTTGCCGCACTTCGGTGGCGATTTGCGAGTGCCTCGCCCGCACTGCGGGCCGTTGTCGGATCGCGCTTGTTCAATGTATCGAGCAGGTTCACCGCATGCCGACCACGGAAGCAACATCCAGACAGTCGTTTCCGGCCGGCGACGGCGGTCGGCTTCCCGATCGGCGTGCATCATGGACGCCGGCTTGGCGCGTACGGCTGGCCTGGCTGTTGTTCTTCGCGTCGGGCATGGCGGGGCTGATGTATGAAGTGGTCTGGGTCCGCGAACTGACAGCGAGGCTCGGGGCGGGGGTCTATGCCGTCAGCGCCGTGCTGGCGGCGTTCATGGGCGGGTTGGCCGTGGGGGCGGTGCTCGCCGGCCGCGTCGCCGATCGCCTGCGAAACCCGCTGTTGGACTACGCGATTCTCGACCTGCTGATCGGCGGCACTGCCTGGGCGCTCCCCGCTGTGTGGGGCATTGTCGAACAGGCCGATGCCCGCGCTTACGCGGTCCTGGGAGAATCGTCGGCTGCCCTGGCGGCCGCCCGATTTTGTGCGGCGGCTGTGGTCCTGCTGATTCCCACGACGCTGATGGGTGCCACGCTTCCCTGCCTCTCGCACGCGATCGTCTCGCCGGGCGTCGCGACGGGGGGCCGCGTTGGCGGACTTTATGCCGCGAACACGCTGGGGGCCGTCGCAGGGGCCTTTCTCTCGGGCTTCTGGCTGTTGGAACTCCTGGGCGTCAGCGGGACCGCTCAGGCGGCGGCGGTGCTCAACGTCGCCGCCGGTCTGGGGGCGTTGTGGCTTTGGGGCGTCGTGAGGCGTCAATCGGCCGGCTCGGCCGAAACACCGGCGGAAGCACCGGCGCTCCCGTCTCTGGCGAGCGAGCCTCACCGGGAAAGCGGTCCGGCGCAGCGTGCCCGATCGGACGCTGACGTCGATGCCTCTGCCGCCGCGATCGGCCTCGTGTTCGCCGGCGCCTTTCTGACCGGCTTTGTCGCCCTCGCTGCCGAGATTCTCTGGTCGCGGTCGCTGGCATTCGTGTTCGACGACCCGCTCAAGAACACGACCTATTGTTTCTCGGCGATGCTCACGGTGTTCCTGGCCGGGCTGGGTCTCGGCAGCGCCCTGATCGCCAGATTCGTCGATAAGGCGAGCTCTCCGTTGCGCCTGTACGGCTGGCTGCTGGCGCTGCAGGCGGCAGCCGTTGCGCTGTCGGTCCTGGTTCTCGATCAGCTTCGTTTCCGGCCTGCGGCCCCACCGCCGGCAGACCTGGCGACAATGGTCGCCGCCAACATCGCTCGGACGGCCGCCGTACTCGGGCTGCCCACGCTGCTCATGGGAATGACCTTTCCCGTTGCGGTCCGGATCGCTGCCACTTCCGGCGACGTCGCGCGGCGGGTGGGCGGGCTGTACGGCGTCAATACACTGGGCTCGGTGGCGGCGACCGTGGCCGCGCCGTTTCTGATCGTACCGCTCGTCGGAGTCGCGCAGGGTCTCGTGGCGCTCGCCGCCATCCTGGCGTCGATGGCGGTCATCGTCGTGGGGCAGACCGGGGGACGGCAGACGCGTTGGGCGGCGCTGCTCGCCCTGGCCGGTTTCGTGCCGGCCGTTGGCCTTTATCATGCCCGGTATCACAGCGACGTCATGCCGCTCGCGGCGGGCGAATCGCTGCTGCACGTCGAAGAAAGCGCGGTCGCGACCGTCACCGTGGTCGAAAACGATCGCGGCGAACGGCGCGTCTGCGTCGACGGCGTACCGGTTGCCGGCACGTCGCGCGTCATGCAGACCGATCAGAAATCTCTGGCGCATCTGCCGCTGGCCCTGTGCTCGGCGCCGCGAGCGGCGCTGACGGTCGGCTTTGGCAGCGGTGGGGCCTCGTATTCGTTTCTGCTCCACAGCGAACTCGAGCGCGTGCACTGTGTCGAGATCTGTCCGGCGGTGGTGCGGGCGGCCCCTTTCCTCACCCAGGCCAATCACGGCTTTCTCGAACGCGGCGATTCACGCTATCGTCTGATACTCGACGATGCACGGGCCTACCTGCGGTGCACTCGCGAGCAATACGACGTGATCTCGACCGACTGCACCGACCTGCGGTACAAATCGAGCGCCAACCTGTACGACCTCGAGTATTTCGGCCTCTGCCGGCAGCGCCTGACGCCAGGAGGAATGGTAGTTGTCTGGATGCCCCTGGGTGGACTTTCAGACCGCATGTTCCGCGCGACGTTGCGGACGTTTCATCGCGTCTTTCCGGAAACGGCCGTGTTCTATATGCACAACGAGTGGACGCACTACGTGCTGCTGGTCGGCTGGCGTGACCGTGTCGCGATCGATTTCGGCAGGGTCGTCAAGGTTCTGGCCGAGCCCAAAGTCAGGGCCGATCTTGCCGAAATCGGACTCGCCGATCCGTGCAAGCTTCTGGCGACATTTGTCACGGCGGGACCGCCCCTGACTGATTATCTGCGCGGGGACCTCGTCAATACGCAGGATCGACCGGTCCTCGAATTCGAAGGCCCGCGGCACCTTGGCGGCCTCAGGACGACAGTCGACGCGAACCTGAAGGCACTGCTGAAAGTTCGCGGCCGGGTCACCGATTGGATTGTCCCGGGAAGCATCGATCGCGATGAGCGCGAACAGTTGGAGCGCTACGCAGAGGCGGTGTGGCCGATTCTGGCTGCCCAGCGGTATGAGATGAATCTGGATATCGAGAAAGCCACGCGGTCGTACCTCCAGGCGCTCGAAGCGACTCCCGAAGACGGCGAATTGCGGCGGGCGCTCGAATTTCAGCGGTTTCGGCCGCTGGCCGAACAGGGAAACATTACCGTCTGGTTGCTTCTGGGGCGTTCCCTGCAACTGCAGAATCGCCATAGCGAGGCGCTGGCGTACTTTTCGCGTTACTTCGACGGTTGCGATCGACTGGCTGCCGGAGAATCCGGCGTCACCGACGAACGTGTCCGCGATGCCATCGAGCGCCAGGCGCGCGCCTGGCAGGTCAACGCCCGAGGGTGGCAGCAGGAATCCAAGAGCGAACTCGAACGAAATCCGGGCACCCCCTAGTCATCAGTCCTTATCTGCATGAAAAAGGAACATTGGTATGCGCCAATCAAGAACATGTCTTTCCAGCATCGCACTTATCGGATTGGGCGCACTGCTGGGTTATCTCGCACGGTCGCAGGAGCCGCAGGCGCAGGGTGAAAACGACAATCGATTCGCGCCCCGGGAAGTCGGTCGCGCAACCCCCTCCGGGTCGAAGCCGGCGCAGTATCTGCAACAAAGCCCGGAAGCCGGCCCGTGGCAGCCGGATGACCGGGATTGGGGATTGGGCGACGGACACATTTCGAAACTCCTGCCGTATCCCCCCGGCAACCCCGGCGTGCGGACGCCGTTTGATTTGTGGCGCTACGCCGGAAAGGGCCAAAGCAGTTGGGGCTCGCCCGACCTTGGGATGCCATTTGAGGCATGGGTCAGATTCCACGAACAACAAAAGCCCGGCCTCATGGCCGAAGTGCTGGCCTACATGCGTAGCCGGTTCGATTTCGCTCGAAAGGCGATCCCCGGGGCGACGATGTCCCGCGGCAAACCGATCCTGCAGGGCCCGACCGCCCGTCTTCCCGACAAAATCCGATCATTCGACGAACTGACGGCCCTGACTCCCGATGAAATCAAGCAGCGGGATCTGTTTCCCTACAAGCCGCTGGCACATCCGCTGCAGACGACGGCCCATATGCTGTTCCCCGAAGTGTGGCTTGAAGCGCACCCGGAGCATCGCCGGATTGACGTCGACTTCGACATTCCCGAAGACTTTCTGCCCGAGTTTCCGCCACCCATGTTCTTGACGACTCACAAGGAACTGGGAGATGTAACCCAGCTGTCCGTCACGACATTCTGCACTTTTCTGCGCGAGTTCTCGCCATTGTAGCCGATCAGGGCTGGTGGTTTCCATGCGACCGCTTGCTCTGCGTGCCGCGGGCGCCATGATAGGGGCATGGCCACCACAACTCGCACGCAGT
>SIAF01000200.1 GCA_009691905.1 Planctomycetaceae bacterium
GTCCTGTAATTCAGCCGTTTCCAGCCACTCCGACAGTCTAGCGCCTCCCCTGCGATCCGAAAGGTCAAACCCGCTACTTTCTCCATGAAATGCCGAAATTCCTCGCGATTCCAGGCCGAGTCACAGTTCTGTCGGAAACGTCATAATTGGATTTCTGATCGATTTCAACGCGCCGACGCGGCGGGATTCTGCCAGAATTCGGCGAATGGGTAAAGGCGATTTGTCGTTCCGCCACGACCTGTGCCGAATCCCGCTCGAACGCCACCAAACGAGGTGGTCTGTGGCCTGCCGACACTGTAAAATCAAATACCGGTTATGTGTTCTTCCTCACAGCCTGCCACCAAGGGGCGAAGCCGCATGAGATTCGCTGGTTCTGCCTGCCTGTTGTGTCTTTGGGGATGTCTCGCGCCACAGTCGCTGGTGTCGGCTGATGAGCCCCCTTTAACGGTCGACTACGAGCAGCAAATCAAGCCGCTTCTGACGCGTTACTGTGTGGGTTGCCACGGGGCGGACAAACAAAAATCGGGCTTGCGACTCGACACGGCAGCCGCAACGCTGCGCGGGGGAGACAGCGGACCGGCCATCGTCCCGAAGCAGGGGGACGAAAGTCCGCTGATTCAGGCGATCCGAGGGGCCGAAGGGGTCGCCCGAATGCCCCCGAAAGATCAGCCTGGGCCGAACTCCGATGAGATTGCGCTGCTCAAAGCCTGGATTGACCAGGGAGCCAATGCCCCGCAGACCGAAGAACCGGGCGTTGCCGCCGCACGGCGAGCCGACCATTGGTCGTTTCAGCCGGTTGTCCGCCCGGAAATTCCCGCCGTCGTCCGGGCCGGATGGCTTCGAAATCCAATCGACACGTTCGTTCTGGCACGCCTCGAGCGCGACGGACTAGAGCCCTCTGGGGAAGCCGATCGCATCACGCTCATCCGCAGGTTGAGCCTGGACCTCGTCGGATTAGTTCCGTCGATCGACGAGGTCGATGCGTTCGTCAACGACTCAAGGTCCAATGCCTACGAAATTCTTGTCGAGCGATTGCTCTCGTCGCCACATTACGGCGAACGCTGGGGTCGGCACTGGCTCGACCTGGCACGGTACGCCGACTCGAACGGTTTCACTCGAGATTCCGCCCGCAGTATCTGGAAATACCGAGACTGGGTCATCAACGCCGTAGGTCGCGACCTGCCGTTCGATCAGTTCGCGATCGAACAAATCGCCGGCGACATGCTTCCCGACGCGACGATCGATCAACGCATCGCAACCGGGTTCCATCGCAACACGCTGGTCAATGAAGAGGGGGGAACCGACCCCGAGCAGTTCCGTGTCGAATCGGTCGTCGATCGGGTCAACACGACGGGAATTGTCTTTCTCGGCCTGACGGTCGGGTGTGCTCAATGCCACGAGCACAAGTACGACCCAATTTCGCAGCGCGAGTTTTACCAGCTTTTCGCGTTTCTCAATAACGCCGACGAGCCGAAGCTGGATGTCCCCACCGACGAACAATTGCGGCAGGGGCTGGTCGAGAAGCGCGACGACCTGCGACGACAAATCGGCGAGTTGGAGCAGCAATTCGCGACCAGGGCAGCCGAATTCGACGAAGTGCTAACCGCCTGGGAAAAAGCTCTCACGGAGGACGAGAAGAAAAAGCTGCCCCTCGAAGTGCTCAACGCCGTCAATCTCGCGCTCGTCATGCGCAGCGAGCAGAACAAAAAGGATCTCGCCGAGTATTACAAGAAGCTGGAAGTCGCGAGAAAAGCGTTTCCCGTGCTTGATCAAATCGCCGGATTGCGGGCCACAGAACCGCAGTTCACGACCACGATGGTGCTCGCCGAGCGCGCCGCGCCGCGAGAAACGCATATTCACATCCGCGGTGATTTTCTGAGGCACGGTGCGGCGGTGACCCCCGCGGTGCCGGCGGTGCTCCCGGCCCTGGCAGGGGGCTCGACCTCGCCCAACCGGCTCGATCTGGCCCGTTGGCTGGTTGACTTGCGAAACCCGCTTACGCCGCGTGTGACTGTAAATCGCGTCTGGCAGAAGTACTTCGGCCGCGGACTCGTTGAAACCGAAAACGATTTCGGAATTCAAGGGGCGCCGCCGACCCACCCTGACCTGCTCGATTGGCTGGCCGCCGAATTCATGTCGCCCCAGACGCGGCCTCTGAGGTTGGGAGGGCCGGATGAATTGACGAGTGCCGCCGGCGGCACCGGCAACGCCACACCCCCAACCCTTCCCTCGCAAAAGGTGGCAAATCCGCCGGCCTGGAGCCTGAAGCACCTGCACGCCCTGATCGTGACCTCCGCCACCTACCGCCAGGCGTCGAACTATCGCTCGAAACTGGCCGAAGTCGATGCGGCGAACAAACTGTACGCGCGCCAATCGCGAGTGCGGCTCGATGCCGAGATCGTCCGCGACGCGGCTCTTGCCGCCAGCGGGCTGCTCAACCAGACGATCGGCGGTCCCAGCGTCAATCCCCCGCAACCGGACGGCGTGTTTGAGTTCACGCAGGACAAAAAGCCGTGGAATACGGCGGTCGGCTCCGACCGCTATCGTCGTGGGATGTACACCTTCCTGTGGCGCTCCAGTCCCTACCCGGCCATGACGGTGTTCGACTTTCCAGATGCCAACGTCACCTGCACGCGGCGGAATCGTTCGAACACGCCGCTGCAATCGCTGACGCTGGCCAATGACCAGCAGTTCGTCGAATGCGCACAAGGCCTGGCGGTGCAGATTCTGAAGTCCCCGCCGGCAGGCGATTCCGAGCGGCTGCGATTCGCCTTCCGCACGTGTCTGGCACGTACCCCCACTCCCGCCGAGGCCGCGCGGCTCGATAAGCTGCTCAAGCAGCAGCGCGCCGAATTCGCAGCCAACTTGAAAGACGCCGAGCAACTGACCCCGCCGCTGGTGCCGGTCGAGACCAACGTGCAAGAGTTCGCCGCCTGGACGGCGGTGGCGCGGGTTCTGATGAATCTGGACGAGTTTATTACGCGCGAGTGAAGATCGGGGGTAACGAGATGAGCACCGCAACGACGAGGCGACAGTTCGTCATCAGTCGCCGACACAACGGCATTCGGATGAGTCCGGAAGAGTTCGATTCGTGTGAAGATTTCGACGAACTCTATTCGTACGAACTCATCAATGGAGTGCTGATTGTGAATGCTGCTCCGTCGCGGTTCGAGACCGACCCGAATGAGGAACTTGGACGTTGGATCAGGAATTTTCAAGAGCTGAATCCGGGAATCGTCAACAAGACGCTGTATGAGCATTACATTTACACAGACAACAGCCGCCGCCGGGCTGATCGGCTGATCTGGGTCGGCTACGGCGAGGCATTCGACCTCGACAAGGACCTGCCGACGATTGCCGTCGAATTCGTCTCCAAGCGTCGCCGCGACCAGCTTCGCGATTATGTCGATAAACGGGACGAATACCTGGCATTGGGAATCGCCGAATATTGGGTGATCAATCGCTTTGACAGGACGCTAAATGCCTTCCGCCGCTCGGCCATCGGGTACGAAACGCAAATCGTCGGCGATCAGGAGACATATCGTCCGACGCTGATTCCGGGATTCGAATTGCCGCTTGGTAAACTGCTGGATGTCTGCAACGACTGGAAGAAACGATGAATATTGAACAGCGTCTCTTGCGAGACATCACCCGACGGCACTTCTTTCACGACTGCAAGCTCGGGCTGGGGGCCGCTGCTTTGTCGTCGCTGCTGGGTGATGGCCGCGCCCTTGCATCGCCGACTGCCGATCGGTCGGTCAATTCCCTGACCCCGCAGAACGGCCATCATCCCGCCAAAGCCAAGAGCGTGATTTACCTGTTTATGGCCGGCGGACCCAGCCAGCTTGAACTGTTCGACTATAAACCGAAACTCCAGGAACTCAGCGGCCAGCAGATCCCCGAATCGTACGTCAAGAACAAGCGGTTCGCCTTCATCAAGCAGGACGCCAAGCTGCTGGGGACCAACCGCAAGTTCGTGAAGTGCGGCCAATCGGGGGCCGAGCTGGGCGATCTCTTGCCGCACCTGCAAACCGTCGCCGACGACCTGTGCATCGTCAAGAGCATGGTCACCGACGTTTTCAATCACGGGCCGGCCAAGCTGTTCGTCAACACCGGTTCGCCCCAGTTCATGGGCCGCCCCAGCATGGGGGCCTGGGTCACATACGGCATCGGCAGCGAGTCGCAGGATCTGCCGGGTTTCGTGGTGCTGCAATCAGGCCCGCGTGGACCCCGCGGTGGGTCGCCGCTGTGGTCCAGCGGCTTTCTCCCCACGACCTATCAGGGTGTCCCCTTCCGTGCCGGGTCAGAGCCGATTCTCAATCTTTCCAATCCGCGCGGCATCTCTGGCAACCGCCAGAAGCAGTTCGTTGACGCGGTGAACGACCTCAACAGGCTGCGACTGGACGACACGGGCGACCCTGAGATCGCCACCCGCGTCGCCGCCTGCGAGATGGCCTACCGCATGCAATCCAGCGCTCCCGAGTTGATGAGCCTCGCCGGCGAAACCGCCGAGACCATCGGCTTGTACGGCGCCGAGCCGGGTCAACCGTCGTTCGCCAACAACTGCCTGCTGGCCCGGCGACTGGTCGAGCGCGGCACCCGCTTCGTACAGCTCTATCACACCGACTGGGATCACCACGGCAACGTCGGCACCGAACTGGGCAAATCGCTCGACGAACGCTGCAAGGAAGTCGACCAGGCCTGTGCCGCGCTGGTCAAAGACCTCAAGCAGCGCGGCCTGCTCGATAGCACACTGATCGTGTGGGGGGGCGAATTCGGCCGCACTCCGCAAGGCGAGCCGCGCGACTTGATGGGACGCGACCACCACATCGACGGCTACACGATGTGGCTGGCCGGCGGCGGCATCAAAGGGGGCCAGACGATCGGCACGACCGATGAAATCGGCTACTACGTCGTCGACGACAAAGTCCACGTCCACGACCTGCAGGCGACGATTCTGCACCTGCTCGGCATCGACCACCTGAAGCTCACCTTCCGCTTCCAGGGCCGCGACTACCGCTTGACCGATGTAGCGGGGAATGTCGTACCGAAGCTGCTGGCCTGATCCGCCCATCGAATGGAGACAGGCTGCAGCAGGTACGGGAGAGCAAGGGGCCACCGTATCTGCGTGATATATTGTGAATTTCCACGCCCAACCCTGAGACGATGCGTGGATTGAAGATCGCCCAACCGGACCGAAACCGGCAGTTTCCTGCCACGAGGGCCGTTCATGAACGAAATCCTGTACCTTTTCGTAATCGGCGGATTGGGGATCTCCCTGATTCTTCCGATTGTGACCTTGATCCTGCTGGTCAGGGTGCGCCAGGAACAGGCGTCCGGCCTCAACGACGTGAAGCGCGATCTCCGCGGGCTGGGGCTGGACGTGAAAGTCTTGAAGAGCGCTGCGGAACGGCCCGCGCCGGGTGTCACCCCCGTCGAGCCGAAGACGAAGCCCGAAACTGTCCCGCCGATACCCCCCAGGCCCGCGGAACCGGCGGTCGAGCCGATCGTCCTGGAGTTGGATGAACCAGCCGAGCCGAAGCGGGCCGATGTCAGTGCTGCCCGAGAACCCAGGCCGATTCTCGCTCCGTCCGCGCCCCGCAAGAGCGTGCCTGAGTCGCCCAGGGTTCCGAATCGGTTCGAAACCGCCGCGCGGGAGACACTGCACCGGATCTGGAATTGGATCATCGTCGGCGAAGAATACGTGCCGGCCGGCGTATCGATGGAATATGCCATTGCCAGCCAGTGGCTGTTGCGGGTTGGCATCGTGATCCTCGTCGTCGGAGTGGGGTACTTCCTGCAATACTCGGTCGAACACGGGCTGCTCAACGAACTGGCCCGCGTGGCCTTATCGACCATGGTGGGATTGGGAATGCTGATCGCCGGGACGCAATTGCTGGGGCGCCGGTATCACGTCCTCGGTCAGGGTTTGCTGGGAGGCGGTCTGGCGACACTGTACTTCGCGGTGTTTGCCTCCGCCAACCTTTATCACCTCGTCGGAATGATCACGGCCTTTGTGCTGATGAGCCTCGTTACGGCCCTGGCCGGGGCCATTGCTGTGCGGTTCAACTCGATCCTCGTCGCCGTGCTGGGAATCATCGGTGGTTACGGGACGCCGATCGTGCTGTCGACCGGAGTCGTGAATTTTCCGGGATTGTACGGCTATATGCTCGTGCTCGGGGTTGGCGTGCTGGGCATCTGCTACTGGAAGAATTGGCCGCTGTTGAGCTATTTGAGTTTCTTGTCGACGTACGCGTTGTTCTTTTCGTCGATGCAGTCGTACGACGTCGGTCATTTCTGGGAGGTGATGCCGTTCGTCACGGCGTTTTTCGTGCTGTTCTCCACGACCACCTTCCTGTACAAGATCGTCAATGCCTCCAAGTCGAACCTGCTCGACCTCCTGGCACTGCTGGTGAACGCCGGCGTGTACTTTGCGGTCTCGTACCACCTGGTCGAACCGGTGTACGGATCCCAATGGGTGGCGGCGGTGACGCTGTCGCTGGCGGCCTTTTACACGGCCCACGTGTTCTACTTTCTGGGGCGCCGGCTCGTTGACCGCGAGCTTCTGGTCAGCTTCATCGGGCTGGCGGCGTTTTTCTTGGCGGTAACGATGCCACTGATCCTCTCGCGCGAATGGGTGACTGTCAGTTGGGCGATTCAGGCGTTCATCCTGCTGTGGGTCGCCGGAAAGCTGGGGAGCGAGTTCCTGCGGCACGTCTGCTACGTGTTATATGCGATCGTGCTGTTCCTGTTTGGCTTCATTGATCTGCAAAGGCAGTTCCTGCGGGCTCCCACCACCATCGACCTGCCGTTTTTCGATTACCTTCGTCAACTTGCCGAGCGGATCGTGATGTTTGGCGTGCCGATCGCATCGATCGGTGGTGCGTATCGGCTCCTGATGCAGCAGGATGAACGATCTGCCAGGGTCGTCAGCCGCGAGAATGACATTGGAGGTTGGATCAGCGGAGCCTGGGCGATGCGGCTGGTGGCGGTCGTCGCGCTCGGAATGCTGTTCGTGTACCTGCACCTTGAGTTCAACCGGACGTTCGGCTATCTGTATCAGCCGATCAAGCTGCCGCTGCTCACGCTGCTCTGGCTGGCGATGTGCGGGCTGCTGCTCTACGAAGTGCTCGTTCGTGAAAGCCGTGTGCTCGCGACGCTGCTGCTCGTGTTTGCGGGGGGCCTGTTGATCAAACTGTTCGCTTTCGACCTGCCGGGGTGGAAAATCACGGATCAGTTTCTGTACGGCGGCCCGTACCAGTTCCGGGATGCGGCACTGCGACTTGTGGATTTCGGGGCGGTTGTGGGCTTCTTAGCCGGGGCGTACGCTCTGCTGGCCGGTCGTGCGCATGCGAAAACTGCCGGCGTGGTCCTCGGCTTCTGCAGCTTGGGCCTTCTCTTCGTTTACCTGACGCTCGAAGTCAACTCGTTCCTGCACACGTACGTCGAAGGGCTGCGGCCGGGCGGCATCTCGATTGTGTGGTCGCTGTTCGCCCTGGGGCTGATCCTGCGGGGAATTGCCAAAGACGCACGTGCGTTGCGATACCTGGGACTGGCGCTGTTTGCGATTGTCGCCTGGAAACTGTTCTTTGTGGACCTGCGGCGTCTCGACCAGCTTTATCGGATCATCGCCTTCATTCTGCTTGGAATCCTGGTGTTGAGCGGGTCGTTTGTGTACCTGAAATACCGCGAGGTATTTGCTTTGAAGAAGCCGGCGGACAAGGACGACGTCACATGAAAAACAAGACGCTCTGGCTCGCATTCGTCTGCTGGGGAGCGGTGTCGCCGACTCTGGCCGACGACGCGGTGTTCCGGTTCTTGAGAGACGTAAAAACGCCTCCGCTGAAACAGGAGGAACTGCTGGCCATCACGCTGGATACCGAGGTCTTCGCCGCCACTCAGGACGACTTGGCGGATGTGCGGTTGCGCGATGCGGAAGAGAAACCGGTGCCCTACTTGTTGCGGAAGCTGCAAACGACACGGGCGCGGGCCGTGCGAACGACCTGGCCTGCGCGAGATCCGTCCGCCCGGCCGCTCGATGACGGCGGTCTCGAAATCACTGTGCGCTTTGACGACGATGAAAAGCGTCCGCATCCCAACGGGCTGACCCTTATCTCGCCGCTGCGGAATTTCAAGCAGCGCGTCCGCGTGTTGACCTCCGCCAACGCGGAGCAGTGGGAGCCGGCGGGGGAGGAAACGGTCATCTTCGACTATTCGCGATATATGGACGTGCGCAGCGACAGCGTCTCCTTCCCGGAAACCGGAAGGCGGTATTTCCGCATCGTCATTGACGATGTCACCGTCGAGCAGGAATCCGAGTTGCTCGCACTCACTCGCCGGCTGCAAGGCGCAGAAGAGATCGAGCGCACCGAGCAGGTGACGGTCGACCGCCGTCCGTTCAGGATCGAACGGATCGACTTCTGGCGGGAGGAGCACCAGGAACGGGTCACCGGCGACGAAAAAACACCGTATCCGGTGGCCGAGCATCGCGTCGAAGAGGATCGGGAAAAGCACCGAACGATCATCCGGGTCGACACGCGGCGCCAGCCGCTGACGTCTCTGGAACTGGAGACTCCAGACCGAAATTTCAGCCGGCATGCCGTTGTCGAGGTGGAAATGGCGCAGGGGGTGACGAGAAACTGGCAAAAGATCGGCGAAGCAACTTTGTCGCGGGTCGATTTCAAAAGCCTGAAACGCGACGAGCTTTCGATATCGTTCCCGGAATCGCGGCAAGCCCAATACCGGATCGTCATTGACAACCGCGACAGCCCGCCTCTGACCGTGGCGGGGATCAGTGCGGAGGGAAATGTCTATGAGGTCTTGTATCTGGCCGAGCCGGACGGGCACGATCAACTGATCTATGGAGCCGCAGACGCCGAACGTGCGGCGTACGACACTGCGGCCATCCAGGAATTGCTCCGCAATGGGTTTCAGCCGTCGCGGGCTGAGCTCGGGACAGAGGGCCCGAGTGCCGGCGGACCGCCGCCATTCAAATGGTCTAAACTTCTCAATAACCCGCTGCTGCTCGGCGGGGCCGTCATCGTCCTGGTGATTGCACTGGGCTGGGGGCTGTACCGCGCGGTCAAGAGGATGGACAAACTGCCCGGTGAATAGAATCCAGCCGAAGGATCCGTCATGAATTGTTTCCGGTTCGTCGCATTCGTATTCCTGAGTTCGTTCAGCCTGCACGTCGCGCGATCGGAGACGCCGGTTGATATCGGCTCGCGACGCGAGCTGTTTGTCGACGACGCTTTGATCGGTTCAACGACCGGCAGGGCCGAACTGCGGTTGCACCATCCCGCTCCGCGCGAGGTGGCACTGCGGTACGATCGGGCCTGGGAAGGGAACGCCAGCGGCTATGCGACTATCTTTCAGGATGGCGACCTGTACCGGATGTACTATCGCGGACACCGATACATTGTCGAAGGCAAGTCGCTGCGGCAGGCGCAGCCGGAATCGGTTTGCTATGCCGAGAGTCGCGACGGCATCGAATGGACGAAGCCCGTTCTCGGGTTGTTCGAATGGCAGGGTTCGAAGCAGAACAACATCATCTGGCTGGGAGGGGCCGAGACGCATAACTTCGCCCCCTTCAAAGATTTTTCCCCGAATTGTCCCGACGACCAGCGGTACAAAGCGGTGGGAGGGACAATCAACAGCGGCCTCCTGGCATTCAAATCGGCCGATGGCATTCACTGGTCGAGACTGTCCGAACACGCCATCTTCACCCAAGGCGTCTTCGACTCGCACAACACTGCATTCTGGGACCCGGTCCGGCGCGAGTATGCGCTGAATTACCGATTCTTCAGCGAGGGCCAGTTCAAAGGGCTGCGCCTGATCGGCAGGTCGCATTCGGCCGACTTCCGGCACTGGTCCGAGCCGGAGATGCTGACTTACCCCGGTTCACCTCCGCAGCAGATGTACACGAATCAGATTGCCCCCTATTTCCGGGCTCCGCACATCCTGATGGGTTTTCCCACGCGATACACGGCCCGCAGTGTTTCGGACCATCTTCGCACGCTCGAACCGGTGGAGGTGCGGACCAGGCTGATCAAGGCCGACGAACGGACCGGCACCGATCTGACGGATGGCGTGTTCATGACCAGCCGTGACGGGTTAACGTTTCGCCGCTGGGACGAGGCGTTCGTACGTCCCGGACCGCAAGCCGAAGGCCGCTGGATCTACGGCGACAACTATCAGAGTTACGGATTGTGGGAGACGAAATCCGACGTGCCCGGCGCACCTCGTGAGATCTCGATGCATTTCAACGAAGGCGCCTGGAACGACGAACTGCATCGCGTCCGCCGCTACACGATTCGACTGGATGGCTTCGTTTCGCTGCACGCGCCGCTGAGCGGTGGAGAAATCGAGACGAAGCCGCTGACGTTCCGAGGAAAGCAACTTGCCATCAATTACTCGACTTCGGCAGCCGGCAGCGTCCGCGTCGAACTTCAGGACGAACAGGGTCAGTCGCTGGCCGGGTTTTCGCTGGCCGATGCCACCGAACTTTTCGGCGACACGGTCGAACAGATCGTCTCGTGGAAGAATGGCCCGGATGTCAGCCGGTTCTCCGGAAAGCCCGTTCGCCTGCGGTTCGTGCTCAAGGATGCCGATTTGTACTCGTTCCGGTTCGTCGAGTAGCAGTAGGTCAGGCTGTGGGCTGCGGGGGTTATCCGCCCGTGCGAGCGTCCCTTGCAAGGTCAGGCGGCGTTGCCCGAAACGGTCTCGCGAAATGCCTTCGTTTGACGTTAGAATACCGATGAATCGCAGCATGGTGACTTTCGAGGACCGCCCGCGCAACAGCTCCACACACAGACCGCCACAATGACAATGAACAGCCCCTTCCCTGGAATGGACCCCTATCTCGAACAATTCTGGGGTGATGTGCATACCTCGTTCATGGTGTATACCCGCGACCAGATCAACGATCAGCTTCCCGGTGACTTGCAGGCTCGGGTCGAGGAAAGTCTGACGGTCGATCACGATGAGGGATGGCGAACAGTTTATCCCGATATCGGTATTATCGAAAAACCGCAGGAAGCCGTTTCGGTGCATTCCGCTCCATCCGTCGCGGTCGCTGAGCCGGTCATCATTCCTTTTCCTGACGAACTGCCGACGAAGCGGCATATCGAGATCGTTGACCGCAATAGCGGCAATCGGGTCGTCACGGTCATCGAACTGCTCAGTCCGGCGAATAAAGTCGGTCAGGAGGGAATTCGGGCCTATCGCGCGAAGCAGGAGGAGTACCGCGCCGCCGGTGTCAATCTGGTCGAGATCGACCTGCTTCGCGAAGGTGCCTTCGTGCTGGCCGTACCGGAAATGCGACTGCCGATCGAACTACGGCGATCGAATGTCATCTGTGTCCGCCGAGCCGGAAGTGCTCGCGGCGCTGAGGTCTACCGTGTGGCGTTGCGCGAGCCGCTGCCGAATATCCGCATCCCGTTGCGGTCCACCGACGGCGACATTGTGCTGCAACTGCAGCCCCTGATCGACGAGTGCTATCGCCGAGGCCGCTACTGGACCATCGACTACCACTCGCCTCCGGTTCCCCGGCTGAACGACGACGACGAACAATGGGCCGACGGGTTACTGCGAGAAAAGGGTTTGCGGTAGGCGGGCCACTACGAACAGCGAAACCCCGCGACCGCCACGTGCCATTCTTCGACAGCGGAATGAAATCGACTGTTCCTGTCGACATTCTCGGAATTCAATTTCCGAACGATGGGTGGCCCCTCGTAGTCGAATCTGTACGCTCTCCCTCAATTCGTGCGGCTCTTTCGTCCGCTACTCTCCTCCGGCTTTCACCGGCACTTTCCCCGACCCCTTTGCACGCACCCGAGTGTCCATACAAGTCCCCGCGGTGGGTACCGATTCCGCGTCATCCGGAATAGACAAATTAAGCAGATGGCGTAGCAAGACGAATTCGCTGGGCGAGATTAGGCTGGCGCTCCAACGACGAGCCGCTGAAACTCGAGCTGATCTCGCAGCTGTCCAAGAATTTGAATTGGAGAAGTCGTGCCAAGTGCAAGCGGGACTGGGACCAAAAGACGCATCGCCTTCTTTGCTCGCAAGTTGAAATCTCGGACAGAATCGAGAAGCGCACAAAGATTCGCCGACGCGACCTCATCAATCTCGACCTTCGATTGCTCGAAGAGAGGGCTCTTCAAGAGAATCGCAAAGTCGTCCAATTCATGGGAAAGCGCCTCGATATCGCTCACCGACAACGTCTGCATCCTTGCCTTGTCGCAGTACCGCACAACAGCTTCTTCAAGGTTCTCAATTCGATGTAGAACCTTCGCCTTCTTGTTCAGAAGTCGATATGCCAGATAGCCTAGACCCGCAACACTGGCAACACCGATGGCGACGAGTGCCGTCTTTCCCCTCGCATTTTTAGCCAGATGCGTGCCTTCTGTAATTCTACTGTCGGTCGTTCATTTGCGTTGCTTAACGCGTAGTGGGGCCAGGCGTTTGCGTTGTTTCCAGTGATAGAAGCGTGCGAGTTCGTTGCGTTGGAGGCGTCGCGTGATATTGCGAGAGACGAGTTCCCGGTCGTCGC
>SIAF01000201.1 GCA_009691905.1 Planctomycetaceae bacterium
CCCGTGTCGGGAAGCGAGAAGGTCGGGGCTTTCGTGCCCAAAGGGAGCATCGTCGAGGGGGTCAGTGCCATGGTGCGGTTTTCCGGGGAGAATCAAAACACAGGAGAATCAGGACATCGTTTGAAGTCTTCAATCGTTCGTCGTGAATTGCCAGAGACGGCGTTCGAAGGGCAAATCGCCGACCGCTCATCACGCCGGCTGATCGCGTTTGAACTTCCGTCTCAGCATGCCGATGACTTCGTGCGGGACAAACGCTTCCAGCGGCTCGTTGGCGGTGTCGGTTCCCAGCAGGGCCACCTGCTTGATGAGCGAGCTGGAGATGTGCGAATACTTTTCACTGGCCATCAGGAACACGGTTTCAATGTCGTGGGCCAGTGCCCGATTGGCCAGCGTCATCGAGAATTCCGATTCGATGTCGGTCAACGTCCGCAGGCCGCGAAGCATGACGGCGGCGCCGCAGCGGCGGACGAAGCTGACCGTCAGACCTTCGAAACAGGCCACCTCGACGTTGGGCCAATGGTGCGAGACCGACTGCAGCAGTTCCAGCCGCTCTTGGGGAGTAAACAGCGGGTGCTTTTCAGGGTTCATCCCGATCCCGACGATGAGCCGCTCGAACATCCGCGCCCCGCGGGCGATGATGTCAAGGTGGCCCAGAGAGACAGGGTCGAAACTGCCGGCATAAACGGCACGACGCGGATTGAGCGGCTGAGACATGACGTGGGCCTTTCCATATCACGCGAGGCGCAACAAGAGAACTTCCTGAAGAAACTCTTGAGCCAATCGGATGGGATCAACCGGGATATCATACACGAACTCGTGATTCACGTTATTTCGGCGTTTTCGGATCAACTCGGTGCCGCTGACCAATACCTCTCGCAGCGTCAACGGCGTATTGTCTAGTTCATCAAGCTGTCGTGCGTTCCGTTCGTCAGTCCGTTCGTCTTGCTCGCTAACGAGCAAGCACACGCTCGGGCCGATGTTCGCGGGTTCATGGCCGTTGGATGCCATGAAGTGTTTGCCAAAGAAAAAGAAATATCGGAGCAGTTTACGATCGCGTCGACAGTTCAATTTGAAGAACCAGGTTTGCTTTGCACCGGCGCCGGTGCGCAAACCCTCCCACAGGCTTTGATCAATAATCGGATATTGAACCAGTTGAATCTCAATCGCCCCGGAGGAAGCATTCGTAAGCTGGGCGGCGCATCTCTCGAATGCATCCCGCAACAGTTCCATTTGGTGCTTCCACCGCATGTACCCAAGCCGTCGCTGCTCCGCCGATCGGGCGGCGGATTCGCCGACAACTTCCGCGGCCCAGCCTTTGAGCGAATCCGCTTCTTGCTGCGCGGACAAATAGACTTGAAGTGTCGATGCGACTCGTTGGGCGATCAATTGGGCCAAAGGATTGAAATCACCGTCGTCCGCAGTCGTCAAAACCTGGTAATACTCTGTGCGGTCCTGCTGCCGAATGATCGCCGAAGTCAGCCTTCGTTGAAATAGAATAAGATCCTGCCAGAGACGCGCCATTCGTCCGTTACCGTCGACGAACGGATGGACGCGTGTGATTCCCCAATGAACCCAGGTCGCAACGTGAATTGCTCCGAGGTCGTCAATATTCCCAAGCTGCGCAAATAGCGACTGCAGCAATTGTGGCACATGGGATGCGTCCGGTGGTTGATGCTTCGCACCCGTCAACGTCACGTCTTCGTTCCGTAATCGTCCCGCAATTCCGGCGTTCATTTCCCGAAACAGGATGTCGTGAACCGACAAGAACGCAGTCGTATCGCGCACGGGATTCCCTGCGGTCATGAGTTCCTGGATACTCTCAATCGCATTCTTGAGTCCGAGAACCTCCTGGGCTTCACGTTTGCGGCGAACATTCAGCACGGAACCGGCTTGCAGGATACTGATTGTTTCGCGGAGAGAAAGCGTGTTTCCCTCGATGGCATTGCTGTTGTAAACCCGCTCACCCAGCAGCTTATTCTCAACGCTTTGCAATACCTCCACCGGCAACGGACGGAAGTCGTTAACCTGATGAGCGAGTTCGTCAACATCAACGATGACGGCATTCGTAACCGAGTCCAATTTGATTGATCGAAGATTTGGAAGTTCCATAGGTCATCATCTCGCAACGCGCATCAATTTCGAATCACCAATTGCCCCGACCGTATGGTTGCATTGAGCCGTTTGATCGCGATGCCCATACGTCGCGGACTCGATTATACCGGCCGAGAAGCCGATTGTGACGCGGGTTCAACGTCTGGTCGCCACCACCTCATGCTCGTGCAGATAGCTTTCATCCACCGGGTAGTTCGCGAACTGAATCGAATAGTACTTTTCGAACCAGGTTTGAATGTCGCCCACGAGGCTTTCGTCGTAGCTCGGCGCGACGTGCAGCAGCTTGCCTTCGAACGTTTTGCGAATGTCCCCCTGCTCGACGACGAGCTCGCCGTGGTGGATGACATAGCGCGGCAATTCGAACATCCGCTGGATGTCGGGGCTGGGGGTGTAAATCGTCACGTCGGCATCGGCGCCGATGCCGAGATGGCCTTTGCGGTCAAGCCCCAGCATCCGTGCCGGCGCGGCCCGGGTGATGATGGCGATTTCGTTGAGCGTGTATTCGCGCTTCAGGTCGACCAGCGTACAGCCATCTTTGACCTTAGGGTGGACCCGTTTCAGCACCTCTTCGCGACGGGTGCGATCCATGAGCAGGGCGATGATTTCGGGGTACGCCAGAAACGAGCCGCCGTTGGGGTGATCGGTGCTCATCGCGACGCGCCACGGGTCGTCGACCAGCAGGTACCATTCGAGACCGATCGCCCATTGCAGAGCATGCACGCGGCTTTTGTCTTTGTAGGTGATGGGCACGACTCCGCAGCCTGCTTCCATCTCGGTGTCGGATGAAAACCACTTGCGGCCGTAGACCTGGTGCAGAAAATAGCCCAGCGGACCGTCGCCCGTCATCGATGTCGTCTCGCCGAACAGCACCTGGCCGACGTCGGTGGTGAGGTTGGGATGCGTGTTAAAATATTCGGCAAGGCGCGGCACTTCCGAACAAAACGTGCTCTGGTCGTCGGGATTGCCGCCATAGCTGTGAAACTGAATGTGTGTCAGGTGAGCGCGGCGGCCTTCGAGGGCCTGCATTGTCGCCAGCGTCGTCTGCCAGTTGCCGGGAAGGCCCAGGTTGTTGCAGTGAATATGCACCGGATGCGGCAGGCCCAGGTCCATGGCGGCTTGCGCGACGCCGGTGACGATTTGCCGCGGCGTGACGCCGAAATGATCGACGGGCGAATCGAGTCCCGCCGCATCGCCGCCCCCCGATTTCCAGATTTCGACACCGCCGGGGTTCACGATTTTTGCGGCATAGCCCTTAGCGGCGTTGAGCAGCCAGCCGATGAAGCCCTTGAGCTTTTCCGGCTCGTTGTCGCGGATCTGCTGCAACACGTAATGGTTGTTGCCGACGAGAACGAAAAAACCCTTGTCGATGATCGGCGTATCGCCGAATTCTTCGTGAACGTGCCGCGCAGCCAGGGGAGGAATGGCGGCATCAAACGCCGTGGTGTAGCCCATTCCCGCATATTTGTAGCCGGTGGCGAACGTGCTGGGGACGCTGCCCATGGTGCCCGAGCGGGTCAGCGGCGTGCGATGCACTTTTTCGGCCAGCCGCTTGGTCTCGGGCATCATCTTCCGTGCCGTGTTGACCTTGGGGCCGGCGATATGACAGTGCATATCGACGCCGCCGGGCATCACGACCAGGCCCGTTGCGTCGAGCACACGATGGGCCTTCTGGTTCGCGTCCGTGGGAGCCGCAACAACGCGACCGTTTTCGATCCAGATGTCGCGGATCACTCCGTCAACGCCATTTTTTGGGTCGTAGACGGTCCCACCCGAAATTTTCAATTGTGACACAATAGCGAGTTCAGGTGCATGAAGGCGGGAAGCATGACCGGTCGATTCAGGAGTCAGATGATTTTGGCGAGCGCGATCTTCAGACCGGGAAGCAATGGGGTCGTATAGATATCGTCGGGCCCGAGAACTTGCTCGACATATCGGCCGCGGCCGCGGCGAAACACGGTGACGCGGTGGTCGAAGCGATCGACGATGACGAATTCGCGCACACCCGCCCGCCAATAGTCCTCCCGTTTTTCTTCGTAATCGCGCCGGAGGCTGGTATAGCCTTCGCTGGCCACTTCGAACACGATCTCGGGAATGACATGCGGAATGACGCCGCGATTGCGTCCCGACTTCAGGTAGACTGCAATATCCGCAATTCGATCAGTATCTTTGTCAATGACGATCCATGCTTCGGGAACGACTCGCGCGACGCGGGTTTCGTGCGCCGCTTCATAAAGAATGAGGCTCTTCAGAAACAGGCGACTTGACTCCACATGGTCTTCCCCCGATGGCGCCATAATGACCAGTCTCCCTTGCGCTCGTTCATAGCGATATGGTTCCGAGAAGTTTGCCTCTGCAAAGTCCTCTTGCGTAATCCTGACGCCGTCGTCGGCGCGACCGATCTGCAGTTGCTGTTTCGTGGCCATCGCATTGCCTCACATCACGCGTAACATCATGGTTCAACGAACCCGAGGGCACACGCCCACCGGCTCGTTCCGAGCTATGATCGTGCCTGCAGAATCTCTTTGACCCGCTTCTCGATGGCTTTCAAAACTTCAAGGTCGCTGGGGTAGGGCGAGTCGAACGCGGGTCGCAACGAAATCGGCACGTCGTCCATCCGGTACACGGTGCCAGGGGTGTTGATGCCATAGACCGAGGTCGTGAAGGCAACTGTTGCGACTTTTGCCGTATCGCTGAGCTTGGGGTCGAGCACGACCGACGGGATGCTGCGCAGGTGATCGCGGGCTGGCTGGCTGAAGTTCGACATCGGGTCGGACGCGATAATCATCGCCGCATCGGCCTCGCCCCGGGCCAGCACGTCGGATGTCGTGAACTCACCGGGGTTGAACCGCGGGTAACCGCGATTGAGATTCACGCCAAACGGATACCCCGTCTGCCACGTGACGACGTTGTCGGCTCCGGTCACGTTGCCGTGGCCGCGCATCGGTTTGGCCGTAAACCGCGTGTACTTGTTCATGTCGCGGGCCAGGGCCAGCACGGCCTCGCTGTTGATATGTTTGCCTCGGGTCATCGTCAGCCCCATGCCGAACAAGATGACGCCGAATTTGGCCTGCTTCATTTGCGCGACGACGTCTTTGAGCACGTCGAGGCTGATGCCGGTGACTTTCTCGATGTCGGGGTCGATTTCGACTCCGGCCGCGATCCCGCGCATGGCCCAGGCCAATTCGAAGTCAGAGCGGGGTTTGATCTGCAGGAAAATGTCGGCCGCCCGGGCGCTTTTCGTCTTCCGCACATCGATCAACACGGCCGTGCGGTCTTTGCGGCCGTTGGGCAGAAATTCACCCTTGGGCATCAGGCTGTATTTGGTGAAGTGCCGCGGATGGCTTTCAGCCGGATTGCCCCCCCAGAAAATAATAAAGTCGGCTCGATTCTTGACCTCACCCAGCGTGCAAGTGACTTCGCCGACTCCCTGAAAAGCCATTCCCGACGGCCCGTGGCAAACCGAGGTGGTGGTGTCGACGGTGCCGCCGATCCAGTCGCTGATCGCCACCGCCACGCGCTGCGCCTCGCAGGTCGTATCCGAGAGACCATACGTGATGGGAAAGGTGGCATTGGTCAGAATTTGGGCGGCTCGTTCGACCGCCTGCTCGAAGGTGGCCGGCTGACCTTCGATCGTGGCGACCGGTCGCTCTTCGGCGTGGTGATTGAGAAACCAGGCTTTCCCGAGCACGCAGGCGTTTTTCGCCTTGGTGATCGTGTTTCCCTCGACCGTCAGTTCCATATCGTCGCAGACGCACCCGCAAAAGGTACATGTTGCGTCTTTAACCACTTTGAGCTCGGTGGCTGCTGGAATGGCCGGGGGGGCGATTGCAGTGGACATAGGGGCTTTCTGGCAGGCGGAGGGTTGAAGCCGCAGGCCGACGCGGTTCGCAATCGGCAATCGGCAACCGATGTTCGAATCGCGAGAGATTCTCTGGGATTTGTAAAACCGGCTAACTGACCTTCTCAAGATAAACGTCGATCCCTTTACTGTCGGGCATCCCGCTGCAATGCGTTTCGCCCCCCATCAGTCGGCTGGAAATGTCGCCATAACTGATGAATAGCAAACCGGCCGGCAGTTCGTCGCGCGGAGCGGGCTTGCAGGGAACGGTCACATCACCCACGTCGTTCCAGAGACGCACGCGATCGCCTTCCGTCAGCCCCAGACGTTGCATGTCTTCGACACAAACCTGCAAGGTGCCGATTTCATTCTGGTATTCGGCGGTGGACTTCCCCTCGTTCAACGACGTCCCCTGACGACTCGTGCGACCGGGGATGAGAATGAACTGTTCGGGCATATTCGGGCAGGCGTGTCGCGCCGTGTCGGCAGGAGTGCAGGAAGCCCCTGAATTCTGGCACCCGCCGGGGGAACGGTCAATGGCGACGTGGACCCGAGATTCACGATTCGGATCGTGCGGTGACCTTCAGGCCGCCGCTGGCAACGGTTTCTGCTTCCATCGCCAACAGCCGCGCTTTGAGGTCGATCCCCTGCGGGGCCGAAAAGCCTCCCAGTTTGCCCCCCGAGGCGACAACGCGGTGGCAGGGGATCACGATCGGAAACCGGTTCGACGCCATGACCGACCCGACCGCTCGAGCGGCGCGCGGTGAGCCGGCGCGGTCGGCGAGATCGCCGTAGGTCAGCGTTTGCCCGTAGGGGATTTTGCGGGTCATCGCCAGCACCCGCTTTTGGAACTGCGTCCCCTGGGGCAGGTCCAATTGAATATCGTCAAACGTGACCGTTTTTCCCGAGGCATAACGGATCAGGCGTTCGCGAAGCCGGGGGTGCCAGTCAAACTCAGTCAAGCTGCCATCGCCGCAAGAATCAAACAGGCGCTGTGTGACCGCGTCGCGAACCCCGGCATCGTCGAAGTGTCCGATCAACAAGGCTTGCACGCGGTCCTTTTGCCCGACGATTCCGCACCAACCGAGAATTGTCGGGAAAATCGATAAACTCGAACCGGCATTTGCCTTCGATTCACGGCTCTGCCCCCGTTTGACGCTTTGACCCATGTTTGCCACCCCTTGACAATGCAGGTGTGTTGAAATAAGGTCGCAACGCGTTTTTTGACTGTTGCGACCGACCTCGGAGCACGCCCGGACGCCGACCTCCGCCACTGTGCATGGTGTCGCAGCCCGTCGAGAGCCGCAAGCCTGCCCGTCGACAAAGGTTAAATCAATGACCGACTACTCCTCTCTGGCTGACGATTTCTACGTCAACCTGAATCTGAATACCGAGATGGCCCTTCCCGCTGCCCGCGAAACGATTCTCGGATTTTTCGAACGCATCCAGAAAACCTATCCGACGATGCGCAACTTCTACACGCGCGAATCGGGTGACTTCGTGCTCGAAGAAGACAAAGAGCAGGGGACGTACCGTTGGATCACGATTGAACCACGGCGCGTTTGCAGCGGGTATGTCAACCCCCCGAACATTGAAGCCGCCCTCGAGCAGCACAAGCTCGTGATGGAGCTGATTCCCTATATGCTGTCGGTCAGTCCCCTGGATTGCGAAGCGCTCGACTTCATGCTGGGGTTCGATTACTCGTACCGCGGCAACCACGATGCCCTCGTCGCTGAAGCCCTGGGAACCAGCCCCGCGATGGAAGGGCTGATCGACATTCCCGGGTCGCAGGTGATCAATCTCGAACCGTCGATGACGGTTGCCCTGGACGACTCGTGCCGATTGCAGGCGCGGCTGATGGTCGAGACCCGAACGAATGCGTATCACGTCCGACGCGGCGACTATCCCGAAGAGCAAATCAGCGTGTATTTCACAATCCGGCAGTACGGCAGCCTTGCGCCGGGGGTTACGTTTGACGAGACGCTGCTGAAATTGCGCGAGCACAGTGAGCGGTTGCTCAATCAGCACGTCATCGATCAGTTGTTGCGCCCTCTGGCCCAGGCGATCTCGGCCAAGTAATGGCTCTGCGCGGCGTAATTTTCGATCTCGATGGCACGTTGATCGATTCGCGACTCGATTTCGACGCCATGCGCCGCGAGATGGGTTTTCCCGAGGGACAACTCATTCTGGAAGGGGTCGCAGCGCTTCCCGATGGCGAGCGCCGCGAGCGATGTCTGACGATTCTGCACGAGCACGAACGCCGCGGGGCCGAGTCGGCGACGCTGATGCCGGGGGCGCAGGACATGCTCGCCGGTCTGTCGGCCCGGGGTTTTCCGCTGGCGATTCTGACGCGCAATTCCCGGGCCATGACCCAGCTCGCGCTGCAAAGATTACAGCTTGAATTCTCGCACGTGCTGACGCGCGAAGATGCCCCTCCCAAGCCCGACCCGGCGGGGCTGTGGCACATCTGCCAGGCGTGGCAATTGAGCGTCGACGAGGTCATCTTCGTCGGGGATTATCGGTTCGATCTTGTGGCGGGCCGCGCGGCGGGAATCGCAACCGTGCTGTACGCCCCCGATGGGCCCCCCGACTATGCCAAAGAGGCCGATTTCGTCGTCGGCGATCTCAGAGATGTAATACGAATTGCAGCGTTGCTCGCCGAGCCGAATCGCGCGAGCGCCGCATCGGCTTGGTTTCCTCCGGCGGAGTCGGGGGAATCGTTACCTCGCCACCCCCGAACGGGTTTTGACCGCTGAGTGACGCGGGTCCGTCGGCGGGCAGATTGCCGGCCGGTCCGTCAGACGGCGCTGCCGCACCGCCGAACGGATTGGCGCCACCACCGAACAGGCTGCCGAAGGGCATGGGGAAACCCAGCGGCATTCCGCCGCCGCTCGCCAGTTTTTCGATGGCCGATTTGATGGAACCGGGAATCTGACCGGCGACTTCGATTTGCGTGCCGCTCGGTTTCGTCGCGATGCTGTTCAGCACGGTGTCGGCGACCTGCACCAGGTCGGCAACCTGCGGGGGCATCAGCGCCTTAATCTGTGCGAATTGCGTCTTGGTTTCCTGGAGCGACTTGTCCATCTCGGCGGCGATTTGGGATGATGCTTCTGCGGTCGTGCAGTTCATCGACATTCGCCAGTTGATGTCGGCGCCAATCGTCACTCCGAGGCAGACTCCTTTCACCTTGCCGCGCTGCAGCTCCTGCAACCGGGAACCGCCCGCGGGCGGTCCCCCCATCGCCGGCATCCCGGGCGCCCCGGACATGCCTGGCCGACCGGCCGGTGCGGCACTCCCCTGCGGCGGATCGAAGCTGGAAGGCTGTTTGGGAACAAAGGCGATCAGGATCGGCTGGGTGGCATCGATGAAGTCGAGATCGGCACGTCGCTGGACCGCTGCGCCGCGCTGGATGGCAAGGATGATGTCGATGGCAGGGCCGACGACGACGACGTCGGGCGCGGCAAAGTGCATCGCCAGGGGATTGTGCGTGTTGGGATTCGGGTCGAGTTCGTAATAGGGGGCTCTTCCATCATGGTTTTTCGGACCGACCAATCGTCCTTTGAGCCTCCCCTGCAGGTCTTTGGGATCGACCGATTTTTTCAATCGCAAGACGGTGATACTTTGCGTTTTTTGGCTGCCGACGACAACCGGCGCCGGTCCGGCGCCCGGCTGCGGCGGAACAGCGGGCTGAAATGCCTTGCCGCTGGTCAGGTCGGGAACCGTATGCTCGAAAAAACCGGAACGGCCGAATGTCACCGACTGGATATCGTCGACGGTGATGCCCAGTTCCTGCTGCAGCTTGTCGAGTTCCGGCTTGGCCGCAGGAACTCCAACCAGCGACTGCATCAACGGTGCATTCCAGACGGCAGGCACCTGCAGGTGAACAATGATGTCCGAATCCGGCGGCAGGTAAGCCAGGTCGATCTTGTTTTTGGGGCCGAAGAAGCTCGCGAAATTGAGTCCGACGTATCCCAATCCACCAAGCAAACCGATGAGCAGCAGGCAGCTCGTCCCGATCAACAGCGGCTTCTGCCAGTTCAGCGGGGCGCTTTTCTTCTGGCCCTTTTTGCCTGGGCGCTTCATGCGCCGGGTGGGGCGCTCGGATTCCTCGGACTGCCCGGGCTCGTCCCCTTCGTTGGCGAGATCGGCAAACTCGTCGGCCTCGGGTTCCGCGACGCTGAGAAAGGCGTTGGAGTCTTCGTCGTCAGGCGGCGCAGCGACGACGAATGGTTTTTTACACTTCGGGCACGGGACTCGCTTCCCGATAGCGCTTCGATTCTTGAGTTTCAGCTTGGCGTGACATTGGGGACATTCGACGGAAATCGCGTCACTCATGGTCGATTCCTGAAATGGGGGAACCTGTCAATCGTCGATCGGTGAGATCAGGCGAATCCCTGGGAAAATGATCGGTTGCAGCCGTTGCCCGATTGCAGCGGGTGCTGCCCGCGTTACTCGTCCTGTGCGCCGACGCTTTTGACGTAGCCGGCCGACGACTGAAAAAACTTCTGTCGCCGCTTCGCCACGGCTTCGGTCGGTTGAGACGCTTCCTGCAAATCGCCGAGGTTTGCCAGACAGTACCGGCAGCCCACCGTCTGCAGGTGAAACTCGATGTAGTCGGTCCATTCGGGAGGGAGTGCCCCGAGAAGGTAGCTGCCCAACTGTCGGCGATTGGGGCAGCTCAGTCGCCCCCGACGCCAGATATCGCTGACGGTATGTCCTTGACTGTCGCGACTGCCGCGCACGACCGCGACGCGTTGTCGCAATCCGACGGATGACCGCAACTGGGTTTCGATCGCCACCATCCGCTCGACCGGCAGCGCCTCGTCGAGGTATCCCAGCAGTTCGGCATCGGTGAATTCGTGCGACATGGCTGGTGATGGTAACGTAATCGGCGCAGAAAAGCTCAAAAAAAATTCGAGGCGGCAACGCAGATTTCCCGGCGGTTATGGTGCAGTTGCCGCGCTGCGACGTCCCGAAACCCCCAACTGCGGATGCGGTCGAGGTACTCGGGTATTTTTGCCGCCATCGACCAGTCGATCAGCTTGAGCGTCAGCAGCAAGCCTTGCAGTTTAACGCCGGGATAGGCGACCGCCGCCTCGACGGTATCGAGCGTGTAGTTGGGAGGCAGGTTGATATCACAGGCCAGCCAGTCGACCCCGATAAAGTCACTGCGGCGAACTTCTTTCGACCGGCGGCGAATGTGCCTAAATCGGGGATGACCCATCACCAGCGGATGCATCTGCGCCGGGTCGATGCCGACGACTTTCGCCCCAAGATCGAGCATCGCCTGCGACGCGCCGCCGGGCGCACAGCCGATTTCGACAACGCGCTGACCGCGTCCGATTCGAAAGCCCGCCCAGCGGATCGCTTCGAGCATTTTCAGATAGACCCTCGAAACGGCGTCAGCCGGCAGCGGCTCGACGAACAGCCCCCCCGGCCATGCCGACGCCGTCGAGTGCGCACGATGAAAGCCGACCCACCATAACGATTCGTTGATCAGGACGACGTCAGCCACAAGCTGGCCGATCTCGGCGGCGCCCGTCGCCAGGAGTGGCGCGGCCGTGTCGGACTTGTCGGCGGTCGCCGCAGGCGAGCGGGGGACGTCAGTCCCCTGTTTCTTCAGAAGCACGGCCAGGTCGGAATTCACAGCGGTCGGCGGCGTTCGGGGAAGAGCGGAAAGCGGAAAGCGGAAAGCCGGCTTGGTGGAGTCGGACTTGTCGGGGGTCGCCGCCGAAGGACTCGTAGACAGCCCCGCGCGGCGCAACGCAAACAGGGCTTCGGCAATCTCAGGCGACTTTGAGGTCGCTTCCGGTTCGTCGTCTTTAGCGCCCGGCTGGCTGGTGTCCCTGGGCCAGACGTGAACGCGATTGATCGGCAGTGCGGCCACCAACTCCTTGACCTGTTTGGCCCGTTCGTCGATGGTCGCGCCGTCGGCTTTTCCGAGCGAAAACCCGTACGACCGGGCGAAAATACTTTGTAAATCGAAGTTGTCGGTCGGCGCGGGGCCTGGCGGCAGCTTGAACGTCAAAAAGCCGGGACGCGAGTAGGCGAAGCGAAAACTCGGCCAGACGCGAGCCAACTCGTCCTTCAATGCCGGCTCGGCGCCGATCTGACAGGTGGCAAACAGAAATCCGGGCGAGTGCGACATTCTAATTTGGGCGGGAACTCAACGAGCGAAACGGTCGCGGCCTGTGGCCGCAGCCAAAGAAGGGAACCACGAATTTTACGAATCAAACGAATACAAGATGGCCTGCGATGGGGCCGGAAAATAATCCTGTTCATCCTGTGAATCCTGTCCAAGATCTTTTTTGACAGGATTTACAGGATGAACAGGATGTCGAATGTGCGCGCAAAATTCGGCACCGCAAGACCGACGCGAAGGTGCGCAACTTAATTTCTTACATCGATTTCGAATGGAACAGGAGTAAACAGAGATAACAGAGATAACAGCCTCGTCACCAGAATTCGTGGGTGAATTTTGGAGTGGGGAGGTCGGATAGGGTGTGATACAGGGCGATTTTTGCGATTTCCGGGGAACGAAAGCCATACGCTTTTCTCAGGGTCAGTTTTGCCTTGTTGTTGAAGCCTTCTACAGT
>SIAF01000202.1 GCA_009691905.1 Planctomycetaceae bacterium
CGGTCGGCGACGTGCGACTCGTCTTTTCGACAAGGACACGTCCTCAACGAGGGCGAGCGGTCGACGTGCAGAAGATTCTGATGACCAACGACCAGAGCCTGTCAATGGCCAAGATCGTGGAACTTTACGATCTGCGGTGGCAGATCGAAGGTCTGTTCCGAACCTACAAGCGGACGCTCAAGAAATTCAAACTCTCCAGTCGAACGGTGAAACTCATCCATCGTGAACTGGAAGGATCCCTGCTGGCCCTGCAGATTCTGCTGGCCCACGCCGACCTGACTCTGCGGCCACACGACGCGACGGGAGATCTGGCCATCAGCCCACGCAAGGTGCTGATCCAAATCCGCAAAGAGATCAACCGCGGCAGCGCTGGTGCCCGTCGCATTCCCAGGTACGAACGACGACTCGAGAAGTGCCGAGCCGAGACACGCTGCCAGACCAGCCCCAAGGCGACCCGGGAATGGCCACGCCGCAAGACTCACAAAGCCCCCTCGCCACCGAAATTCCTCACGCTGCGAGAAGACCAGAAAGCCTTGCTACAACTATACATCCGCCCCACATGACAACGCATCCGTTATCGACGTTGGGTGGCACCAATGGTTCGTTGCGTCCGTCGGTTCTTAAGGGAAGTGTTGATTCTCGGTCTCTCTGGAATCCTATTTCGAGGTGTCTTGCCTCTGCTGCTGCCAGGGTTGACGGAACTTTGGGTGATGTGCTTTATCGGCGTTCTTGTCGCACGTGGGATGGTCTGGCAAGAGGAACGAGTCTGCGAAGCACTGCGGCATCCGACTAAGCTCCGGACCCTTGTGGAAACGTATCTTTTCAGTCCGAAATGGTGGATGCAGTTGATCGCGGTCCAGCGCTTGTCAGTTGTTGCGGGGTGGCGATTTGGGCATTTGTCATTGCAGCCTCGGCGCTTTTCCCATGGCGTTGATTGTTGGAGACGTTGGTGGACGCAAAATGGTGATGCGCTGATTTGGGATGATGTTGCTTATCGCTATGTTGAGATGACAATAGCGAAGATCTGAAAGGGTCCTGTTTGTTTTCGTAGCCCGAACCAGATTTCCTGAATTGCAGGCTGCTGATGCTTCAGCGAATCCTTTCCCATCCGATGTTTCCGGCCTTGATGCGGATCTGTCCCGGTTGCGGTCACTGGTTTGCGCTGCGGCACGTTGAATCGAGAAGTGATCCGGTGGCCGGGCGGCTCCTGGTTTACCGGTGCAAACGGTGTCAGCGCGAAGTGACGTTTGCGGAAGATCGACCGCCGGGTGCGTTGTGGGGCGCGATGACGTCACTGGCTCCTGCCACCACGATCAGTCCGAACACCGGCTTTGGAGCAAATGTCCGCCGTTGCGATGGACGAATGTAGTCTTCATCGCTCCGCGTGAAGAGTCTCGGGATCTAGCGATTTGATCATGGGTACTCGCCAAATTCTGATTCAATACCACCGCCCAAGCACCCCGCGCCACTCGTCGAGGGTGCGCGTCGTTGCGAACTGGTTCCGGACTTCAATCTCCTGCGGGTGCAGCCTCGCAAACTTGATGCCAAACGTGCGCATCGTCGTGAGCGTCCGGTGCGGGTCGCTGCACTCCTGGCACAGGGCATAGTGCATTTCCAGCACGCGGCGTTGTTCGGCGACGTTGGGGTGCGGCAACGGCAGGCCGGCGGCCAGGGCGCGGGCCTGCTCGAATATCCACGGATTGCCGATCGCGCCCCGCGCGACCGAGACGCCGTCAACTCCCGTGTAGCTCAGCATTTCGAGGCAGGCCTGCGCGGTGAACAGGTCGCCGCTGCCCAGGATCGTCTTCGATCCCGCGTGCTGCTTGACCTCCCGCAGGAAATCCCAATCGCTCGGGCCGACGTACTTCTGCTTGACCGTGCGGCCATGCACGGTGATCGCTGCGATGCCATTGGAAAAAGCCCCGTCGAGAATCCTGAAAAAATGCTCGCGGCTCTCATGCGAGTCGTCGATGCCGCGCCGCATTTTCAGCGTGACGGGGATTTGTTCTGGCACCGCCTCGCGGACGCGGCTCACGATTTTGAGGGCCGCCTCGGGTTGGCCGAGCAGGTACCCGCCGCGGCAGCCGCTGACCGCCGTTTTCACCGGGCAGCCGAAGTTGATGTCGATGACGTTAAACCCGGCCGCAACCAGCTTCAGTGCCGCCGGCCCAAAGGCGCTCGGGTCGGAACCCATGAGTTGCCCTCCGACGGGCGCCTCTTCGGCAGTCGTGTGCAGGTAATGCTTCGTGCGCGAGCGGCCTTTCAAGTCGAGCACGAACTGATCGATCAACACCTCGGCCACCGTGTACGGCGCCCCGAGCCGGCGGGCGACGATCCGCATTGGCCAATCGCTGTATCCCGACAAGGCCGCTTGCACGACGGGAAACCCGATCGGCACCTGGCCGATGCTCAGCGGCCGCAATTCGAGCGCCCCCAGGGGCGCGAGAGGTCTGGTCCGCAGCGGCGGCGAAGACTCGTCGAGAACAGTCGCAGCATTCGTCATGACGGTGATTCTGGCAGGCGGTGTGCCGATTCGAAACAGCAACTCAGCCGATCGATCTCACCGCACGTACAAAAACTCGCTTGCATTGAGCAGTGCCCAGCAGGCGCTCTGTAAGCCATGCTCGGCGATCAGTCGCTTCGTCGCTTCGATTTCGTCGACAGCAGGTTCTCGCCCCAACGTTAACCGATACGCAAGCCGCACTTCATCGACCGTGCCGCCACCTTGGCTCTTCGCGCTTTGCAATCGCTCGGCCAGGCGCTGCGCCTGGCGCTGGGCGAACGAATCATTCATCAGCGCCAGTGCTTGCAATGTCGTCGTCGTGCTGCGGCGCCTCGGGGCTGCCAGTGACGGCGATGGGCAATCGAGGGCATCCAGAAACGGACTTTTGGCCGTGTTGACGTTGATGCGGTACACCGTGCGGCGGTTGAAATCGGGCCGCCCGTCGTCGATCAGTTCATAGAACTGCGTGAGCAGCGCGGTGACCTTGAACGGTTGGAAACTCGGTCCGCCGACTGCAGGATTCAACTCGCCGCTGACCGCCAGCATCGCGTCGCGCACTGTTTCGGCTTCGAGACGATGCGGGCTGAAGCGCCATAAGTACCGATTGTCAGCATCGAAGGCTGCGGCCTGCGGGTTGAATCGCGACGACTGCCGATAGACGGCCGACAGCAGGATTTGCCGATGCAGCCGCTTGATCGACCACGCGCCGCCATTGCCGCCGCCAGCCGGCTCTGCCGGGACGCCCGATTGTGCATTCATGAATTCGGCAGCCAGCCAGTCGAGCAATTCGGGATGCGAGGGGCGACCGCCGCTGAAGCCGAAATCGCTGGGCATCTCGACCAGTCCCTGGCCGAAATGATATTGCCAGACGCGATTGACCAGCACGCGTGCCGTCAGCGGGTTGCGATCGCTGGCGACCCAGTCGGCAAATCGAATCCGACGCTGCGCCTCGGGCGCGTCGACCGGCAAACCAAAGTCAGCGGGAAGTGCCTTGACGGCCGGCAAGGCGCCGGGGGTCACCTGTTCGCCGGGCTGGCGGATATCTCCCCGCAGAAACACGACCGTCGGCTCAGGCTGTTTGCGAACTCCCGCGTAAACCAGCGGTGCCGTGTGTTTTGCCAGTTCGGCTTCGTGCCGCTTGAATTCGCCGGTCAACTGCTGCACGCGCGCCTGCAACTGCTCGTTGGTGTCGGGGGTCTCTGCCGAGGGCTTCGCCGCCGCGGGGCTCGAATCGCGGGCGCGGCCCGCCTCGCTGCGATCGAAGTGCCACAGGCCGATCGTGGTTTCGTCCGCCGCGAACGGCCCGATGGGAATCCCCTCGATCGGACGCACGACGTTCGACACGCGCACTTCGTCGACGGCGCCGTCGCATCCGATGCCCCCCGGTGGATATGCGGCAAAGTACAACGCTCCGGCCGGACCTCCTGTTCGCTGTCGCTTGACCTCTCTGTCGGTCACCTGTTTACCGTCAACGAACAGGCCGACACGATCGGCAACGAACGTGACCGCCAGGTAATGCCACTCGCCGTCGGTGATATCGACCTCTGACTTGATCTCGGGGGGCTGGCAGCCGGGAATATAAAAGCTGAACGCTCCGCTGCCGGCGTACGTGTACAGTTCCCAATGATCGCCCGATTCCTTGAGATTATTGGCGACAAGAATGTTGAAGGCCGATTTGCTGTGAACCCGCGCCCAGCATTCGATCGTGAGCGGCGGCGTGTTCCAGACGGGCTTCGACCGCAAGGCGAGTTGCGTATTGAGCGGGTTGAACGTCTCGCCGAAGCGTCCCGCGATGTATCCCTCGGGAGCAACGGCGTCGGTCACCGCCACACCGATTTGCGCCTGCAAATCGTCGATCGACTTCTTGAGCTCGGCAATGCGGGCCTTGATCGGCTGGACGATCGCATCGTGCGCCTGTTGTTCGTCGGGAGTCAGCAGCGGGCGATTGCCGTGATCGACCCCCTCGAACACCGCCTTCAAGCGGTAGTAGTCGACCTGCGCGATGGGGTCGAACTTATGATCGTGGCAGCGGCTGCAGTTGACGGTCAGCCCCAGAAACCCCTGGGCCACGGCGGCTACCAGTTCTTCCATCTGCTCTTCGTGGGCGCGCAGCTTTTCCGTCGGGCTTTTCGCCACGTTCTGGACTTCGTCCCACGGTCCGGCAACCAGAAAGCCGCTAGCGGCAATGCTCTCGCGCGTCACCGGTTCCAGAACGTCCCCTGCGAGTTGCTCGCGCACAAACTGGTTGTAGGGGATATCGGCGTTCAGGCTGCCGATCACATAGTCGCGATAGCGCCACGACTCGGCACGCATCTTGTCGTTCTCGAAGCCGTCGCTTTCGCCGAATCGCACCACGTCGAGCCAGTGCCGCCCCCACCGCTCGCCATAGTGCGGCGACGCCAGCAATCGATCGACCAGTGATTCGAAGGCGTCGGGTGACGCGTCATTGACGAACGCGTCAATCTCGTCGGGGGTCGGAGGCAGTCCCAACAGGTCGAACGTGACGCGGCGGATGTACGTCGGCCGATCGGCCTCGGGGGCGTGTGCGATCTGCCGCTGTTCGAGTTCCTTCAGAATGAAGGCGTCGATCGGCGAACGGACCCACGCCTGGTCGTGTACCGCGGGAATCGCTGGTAGCCGGACCGGTTGCAGCGACCACCAGTCGTAACCGGCGCGGTGCGGGGTCGTCAGCTCGAACGGACTGAGCCGGCGGCCCTCGGGCCATTTAGCACCCGCCGTGACCCACGCCGAAAGCGCGGCCACGTCCTCCTCAGCGAGTCGCTGCCCCTTGCCCCTGGGGGGCATCGAGCCTTCCTTCATGCGTTCGAGCAGTAGGCTCTGCTGTGGCTCGCCGGCGACGATTGCCGGGCCGCTGTCCCCCCCCTCAAGCATTCGCCGGGGGTCGGTCAGGTCGAGCCCCCCTTTGGGTTCGCTCGCGTTGTGGCAGGCGATGCAATTGCGAATGAGGACCGGGGCAATTTGCTGCTCGAAGTTGATGGCAGCCGAGGCCGGCAGGTCGTCGGCCCCCTGCGACCAAGCGACCAACCCCAGCGGGACGATCAGGGCCAATGGGCCGATCATCCGAAGCAGTTTGAACACTGTAGTTGGCTCAGAATCAACGGCAACGCCGCGCATCGCGTCTCCCTCGCACAACCGAAAACCGCACACAAACCGCACCCCGATTCTAACCCCTCCCGCACGAATTGCGCACTCGACCAATCCGTTTCGCTGCAGTCGGTGGGCCTTGCGTTAATCTACTGGCTGCGTCGGACGAGGAAACGCGAGTCGCAAGCGACGCGGCGAAACGGAAATGGTTCGGGAAGGAACAGGGGGTTGACACCCCCCGCTCGCCTTTGCGAATTTTTAACCCCCTGAGAAACGGCGTTTTAGGCCGGTTTCTGCAAAGTCGCCTTTCAAAAGTCACGGCTTTTCTCGAAGGGGTTCATAATTCGAATCAGTACTGTCCCGCTAACGTTTTACAAAATCAACAGAAGTCCTTGTACCAGCTGACGATTCATTGAATTATGAGCGCGCACGACTTCAAGTCGATCCGTCAAAATCTATCGTGGGAAACGACTTTCCAGCTCTCCTCGGGTTATCGTTGGGCAGCCATTTGGGCTGCTTGATTTCGGCCGCAACAATGTCGCCGGCCTCTGGTGGATTTGCCGCTGCTCCTCACCATTTCTTGAAATTTATTTCAGATCTCGTCTGTTTATCCTTCAGCAGTTTCCTGAGCTGCTTGATCTCTTCTGCATCGATGTCGCCGGTCTCCAGTAGATTGACCATGGCCGCCATCACCGACCCGTCGTACGCGCGCTTGACAACGTCTTCCAGCATGCGGCGCGTCGTGACCTTTTCGCTGAGGCGCGCGGAGTACTGGAAATTGCCGTCCTGCTTTTTGCGCCGCACGCAGCCCTTCTCTTCCATGATGCCCAGTACGGTCATAACCGACGTGTAAGTCAGGTCTCGGCTCGCCTTGGCCAGTGCTTCTCGCACTTCGCGTCCGGACAGGGCGCCCTGCTTCCAGAGCACCTTCAGAATCTCCAGCTCCAGTTCAGTCGGGTGTTTTGCTTGTTGCCGCGCCATGCGGTACTCCATTTCAAGGACTCAAGATTTGTGCCGACATCGTTCTATATCTAATTCGCTAGATAATCGAATTCGTTCGATTGCACGACTGGCAATGCTCTTGTCAAGTTGAAAAACATGTATCGCGCGCTGGATTTTCCGACTTCGCCGGGCGTGGGCGACTTTCGCTCTCGTCGCGCAGCGAAAACGTCTCATCCAAGAAATTCCGAAACCCTCGCCCGGAAAGCGTTTTGCCGGGGCTTTCCTTTCGCGCTGCTTGGCGTAAAGCACGCAGTTCTCCATCTTTGCCATTCGAAAAGGAGGCAGCAATGCCGTCCAGCATCAGCAGCTCCTCTCTGGCTCTTTCGCCGCAGGAAACCAGAGCCGCGATTGCCTTCACCAAGAAGAACACCCTGAGCAGGGCGGAATTTGCAGGGACAGAAAAAGATTCTTTGAGAATCCTGCGCCAGCTTCAGGCTGGCAGCATCGCGCGCAATTCCACCATGCCGCCGCGGATCAGGCTCGCGATACGCGAGCCTCAGGTGAGCACTTGATTCAATTTCCAACGGACCCCGTCAGGCGACCATTCGCATCAGTGCTTTATGTCTAGATACCAATGCTTGCCAAGGGGGGAGAAACGGCGACCGCTTCGCGGTCGGTGCGTCGCCTGCTGATGCGCCGACAGCACCGCCGGACGCAGCTCGCCGAATTCCCCGCAAACGGGAATGCGCTGGTCCGTCACTCCCGATCCATGCCGGTCAGCAGCTTTTCGATGCCGTCGGCGCGGCGAGCGACTTCGTGGACGCTGCGACGAATTTCTTCGGCGTCGACCGTGCTTCGCGGGTAGGTGTCGACCACCACGAATCGCGAGCGGCCGTCGATCTCGCGAATCGCCACGCTGCCGTGGTTCATTTCAGAATTGAGCCGCAGGGCCTGCTCGAAAAACGCCGGCTGGGGGTCGCAGCAGGTGCTGTAAATCAACAGCAGTTTTTCGGCGGCGGCATGCAAACTGGCTTCGGCGTGAACGATCTGCTGCCGGCCCCCTCCCAGTTGGACGGTGATGCGGTGCCGCTGCCCGTCGCGGGCCCACTGCACGCGCGGGTCGTCCTTGAACGCATCCGCCAGCAGCCCGTCGATATCGCGCGACTGGCCGAGAATCGCCTGCAGCAATTGCGCGGCCTGAATTCCATCGGGAGGGCGGTTCTGCGGGTTCTTGTCGAGCATCAGGTTGAGACACTCGGCGATCTCCAGCGAGATCTCAGGGACGATCCGGCGGATGTTGGGAATCGGCTCGTTGAGGGCGCTGCCCATCACCATGTTCAGCGTGTTGCCCGGATACGGCAGCCGGCCCGTGAGCATCAGGTAATACGTGACACCCAGCGCGTAAACATCGGTGGCCGGACCGGCGTCGACACCTTGAAACAGTTCAGGCGCCATATAGTGCGGCGTCCCGCACAGTCCGGCGGGCAGTGCCGCTTCGCCGCGCCGGATGCGCTTCGCCAGCCCGAAATCGGCGAGCTTGGGAACGCCGTGCAGCGTCAACAGCACGTTGTCGGGTTTCAAGTCGCGGTGAATAATGTTGACGCGGTGCGCTTCGGCCAGCCCGTCGGCGATGCGGGCCGCCAGCGCCGTCGCACGCTGCGGCGAGAGCCGCTGCTCGTCTTCGATCAGTTGCCGCAGCGACCGGCCGGGGACGAACTCCATTTCCAGAAAATACAGCCCATGCTCTTCACCGACGGCATGCACGGTAATCACGTTGGGGTGGACCAGCGCCGCGGCCGCCCGCCCCTCGTTCATGAAGCGCTCGACGTAATCGCGGTCTTCGGCGGCCAATTCGGGCTGCAGCACCTTGAGCGCGCAGGGGCGATGCAGGTCGCGGTGATGCGCCAGGTACACCAGGCCCATCCCCCCCCGCCCCAGCAGCGCGTCGATGCGGTACACGTCGATATCGGTGCCGACCAGAGGGTCGCGCTCGGGAACCGACGTGCCGGGGGCTACTTCCAGCGATAGCTCGGCAAGCGGCGCCACGGGGCCGTCGATGACCACCGTTTCGGACAGGGGGACCGGACGCGGCTGGCGAATCTCGTAGCCGCAGTGCGGACATTCCGTCACCAGATCGACCGGCAGCACCGGTTTCCCACAGCGCGGGCAGGCGCGGTGCGAGGCCGTCGGGGAGAGAACTGGCTGTTCAGCAGACATGGTCGGGCGCCGGGCGTTTGACGGTGTGCGTCTGTCGCACTAGATTTAAGTGTAGCGGACGATTCCATTTTTTACAGACGGTTTGTGCCCTTCGCCGGGATTTGCACTTTTCCTTCTCTCGAACGATCGGGCGACGAGATGGCTTCGAAACTGCCCGGTTCTGATTTCCCCGCGTCTGATCTTTCCGGGGACGAACCAGCGCTCCCCCCGGCGATTCCCCGGCAATCCGCCGCTTTGCCCGAATTATCGTTCGAGAAACCTGCGATCGAATCGGTTCGCGACGAGGTCTTGTCCTCCGAATCGGTCTGGCTCGCTGACGACGAGCACCCACCCATTCCGCAGACGCAGCCGGTCGCTCTGGAAAAACGGCCGGTCGGTCCGACGCTTTTGGAGTCGATCGCCTGGATGGTCGGGTTCTATGCCGTCCAGTTTCTGACAGCGTTCGCGGCCGGCGTCGGGTTTGCGGTCTGGTTCGTCCTGAGCAAAGCGGTCGCCGGATCGACTGACGGGCCGGGCGGAAAGCCGTTCGACATGACCTCCTTGGGCGGCGACCTGCAAGTGTACCTCGAAGGCCGGATCGTAGTGATCATTGCGATCGCGGGACTGGCGACGGTCCTGTACAGCGCCGCCGCGGTCAGTTGGCGGCTGAAGCGGCGCCAGGGGCTGCGCGGGCTGGGTCTCCAGCCCCCCTCACCGGTGCATGTTCTGCTGATTTTCGCGGGCACGTTTCCACTGTCCGTATTGTGCTCTGAGTTGCAGCGCGTCCTGTTCACCGTCTTGCCCCAGTCCGAGTCGCAAATGCTGAAGTTCCTGGAGCAAATGGGTCAGGCGCCGTTTCCGCTGCTGCTCATGGTCCTGGCGATTCTTCCGGCACTGGGTGAAGAGCTGCTGTTTCGCGGATTGATTGGACACGGGCTGATCGATCGCATGGGTGTCGGCTGGGGGGTGCTGGTGACCTCGGTGCTGTTCGGGCTGTTGCACTTCAACCCCGGGCAGGCGCTGGCTGTGATGCCGCTGGGGGTTGCGATGCACTTCGCCTACCTCGTCACACGCAGCTTCTGGGCGCCGGTGCTGTTACACTTTCTGAACAATGCACTGGCCGCGGTGATGCTGAAGCTCCCCGAAGAGTTAACCAAGGAGGCGATGCTGGAAGGGCAAAAACCGACTTCCGTGCCGATCCTGGTCGGTTCGGCAGTCCTGGTGGCCGGGATCGGATACGCCCTGTGGCGGACTCGCGTCCGTTCGGCGCTCGAGCAGAATCATCCGTCGCCGTTTGACGATGGGACCGCCGTGCCTGAAAACGCCGCGTGAAGTCGATCGCCCCCTCGACCGCGATTGCGCGGCTGTTCAGCCCTTGTCGCTTTCGGTAGACTGCTGTTTTGCCCGCGTTCGCACCTGAATTGCCGACCCACAGCGCCTGCCTGCTGCCGCAGAGCGTTCTCGGGATTGCGGTCAAGATCACACCGGCTGGCGAGGTTGTTTCGTTTCCATGCTTTCTCTGCCCATTGTCGATTCGTCCCCCGCCGCACCCGGCCCCATTGAACCCATTGAAGCGGGCGCTTCCAAGGGGACATACGCCTTCGTCAGCCTGGGTTGTCCCAAGAATCTGATCGACAGCGAAAAGATGCTGGGGCACCTGGCGATTGACGGCTACACGCTCGTCAGTGAGCCGCGCGGGGCCGATTTCGTGATCGTCAACACCTGCGGGTTCATCGAAAGTTCGCGGCAGGAGTCGAAAGCGGTCATCCGTGAAATGCTGGCGCTGAAAGAGCAGGGTCAGACGCGCGGCGTACTCGTGGCCGGCTGCCTGCCCGAGCGCCTGGGAGCCAAACTGCTGGAAGAGCTGCCGGGGGTCAACGGCATCGTCGGTGTTTTCGCGCGCGACGAAATCGTCAAGCTCGCCGACCGCATGATCGGCGGGTCGAACGAGCAGCGGATGGTATTCCGCCCCGCGCCGATTCGCGCCCTCGACGACCGCGCCCGCCTGCGGATCACGCCAAAGCACTTTGCCTATCTCAAGATTTCTGAGGGCTGCGACCGGACGTGTACGTTTTGCGCGATCCCGAAAATGCGCGGGAAGCACGCCACCAAGCCGATGGAACTGGTTTTGGACGAGGCCCGCGAACTGGCCGACGATGGTGTCCGCGAACTCAACATCGTGGCGCAGGACACCACCTATTACGGCATGGACCTGTACGGCCAGACGCGACTGGCCGACCTCTTGCGCGAGCTGGAGCAAGTCGAAGGGATCGACTGGATACGGCTGTTGTACCTGTATCCCATGTACTTCACCGACGAGCTGATCGGAGTCATCGCCGATTCGAGCAAAATCATTCCTTACCTCGACATGCCGCTGCAGCACGTCAGCGATGCGGTGCTCAAACGCATGCAACGCCGCGTCAATCGGGCGCAGACCGAAAAACTCGTCGAAACGCTGCGCAAGCGAATCCCGAACCTCGTGATGCGAACGACGTTCATCACGGGATTTCCCGGCGAGACCGACGCACAGTTCGACGAACTCAAAGACTTCGTGACGACGATGCGGTTCGAACGAATGGGAGTTTTCACGTATTCGTTCGAACCCGACACGCCGGCCGTCAAGCTCGACGGGCATCTTCCCGAAGCGGTCAAAGAGGCGCGGCGCGACGAACTGATGGCGCTGCAACAGCAGATTGCCTTCGAGTTCGGCGATTCGCTGGTGGGCTACGAGCTGGATGTGTTGATCGACGAAAAGGTCGACGACGAAACGTGGGTCGGGCGAAGCTTTGCCGATGCTCCCGAAATCGACGGCGTCGTGTATGTCAGGGGCGACAACTTGCCGATCGGCGAATTCCTGCCGGTCGAGATCGAAGCCCGCCAGGACTACGACCTGGTCGGGACGGCCGTAACCGTCGAGGTCGAGTGAGGATTTGATCTGATGGCGACGACCGAACAGCGCGAACCGACAGGCATTGATGCGGCACGCACATCCGCCGCCAAAGCTCGCCTCGGCTCGCCGCTGAATTTGCCGAATGTCATCACCGTCAGCCGGCTGATTCTGTCGGTCGTCCTGTTCTGGCTGATCGATCGCGGCAATCATTGGCTGGCGGCGTGCGGGGTGTTTGTCATTGCTGCGGCCACCGATGCCGTCGACGGCTACATCGCCCGCCGCTACGGCCTGGTGACCGTCGTGGGGCGAATTCTCGACCCGTTTGTCGACAAGGTGATCATCGGCGGGGCGTTCGTGTTTCTGGCCGTTCAGCCCGACTCGGGGGTCAACGCCTGGATGGCGATTATCGTGATCGGTCGCGAGATGTTCATCACCAGCCTGCGGAGCTTTCTCGAAAGCGAGGGCCGCGATTTTTCGGCGACCTGGAGCGGCAAACTCAAGATGGTCTTGCAATGCGCGGCGGTTGCCGCCAGCCTGCTGTACTTGGAATATGGCGCAGCCGCGTCGTCGCCTGCCGTGCTGTCCAATGGCCGCGACTTGCTGCTGTGGAGTGCGATCGGCATCACGATTTACAGCGGCGTGATCTACGTCGTGCGGGCCGTGCAGATGTTTCGCGACGCGGCGTAGCGGCTTTATCCTCTCGCCTCCCCCTCGACGGAGGAGGGGTCGGGGGTGGCCGGACGAAACTGCGGAGATTGGGGGAAACTGGGGTTGCCAGGAAATTAAAAACCTGTTGCGCACCTTCGTGTGTGTTTTTGGAATGGGAATCCAAAGCGAAGGAGCGCAACAGTGAGAGTATCTTGGTCGA
>SIAF01000203.1 GCA_009691905.1 Planctomycetaceae bacterium
TCTGAAGACAGTTGCCCGCCGGCTGAAGAGAAATCGAGCGACTGAAACAGCCGCACGACATTCGTGTTCGTGCTGCCGAATTCGTTACTCGTCCCGTCGCAGCAGAGAATAATGTTTTTCGGCATACTCACAGGGGCGGCCCCTTCCACCTGACGCGGGATCTATCTCTAACAAAAATGCATTGTCCGGCCGCCGATAACCCGTTGTCAACAAGTTTCCAACCGTGAGGGGGGAGAATCTCCTGGACCCTTGCGATTGTGAGGCGCAGCACGATTGGGGGGCCGTCTCGTCCCTGGTTTTGCTGACTCGCGACCACGTCGGCACAGCGGATAGTCGATCCGGGAACATTGGAACCACGGATAGCACCGATGGCACGGATGACGGAAGGGATTGGTGGCCATGAGCCGTTCGCTATCCGCCTCGACCGTGCAGCCCCATCGAGAATTCGCTACATTGACCATCGGCGCGACGCTTACTCCGGCCGCGCGAGCCGACCTCATGTTCGAGGATGCTCGACTTAAAAAAATCGGTCGCCTCTGATCGGGAAACCCGATGCAGGTTGCACACTTCCTGCGGACGTTCGGCTTGCCGCTGCTCGGCAAGGAATTGATCGAGCAGGCGGCGCGGCGGCGGACGTACATCATTCGCGTGCTGTATGCCGTCATCCTGTGCTTTGCCTCGTACCTCGTCTTTTACGACACGATGCACGCCGCGAGTGTCAGCCCGCTGGCGGTGCTGGGGCGCGGCCACGAGATTTTCATGGGGCTGGTCTACCTGCAATTTGCCGGGATCTATCTATTCATGCCGGCAATGACGTGCGGCGTGTTGACGCAGGAAAAGGAGCGGGCCAGTCTGCAACTGCTGTTTCTGACGCGGCTGGGACCGTGGACGATTCTGTTCGAGAAGCTGCTGGGACGGCTGGTGCCGATGCTGGCGTTTTTGCTGCTGGCGCTGCCCCTGTCGGCCCTGGCCTACACTCTGGGGGGCATTTCTCCGGATTTGCTGTGGACCGGCGTGTGGCTGCTTGTGCTGGCCGCAATTCAAATGGGGACGCTGGCCCTGGCCTGCTCGGCGTTCTTTCGCACGACGGTTGCGGCATTCGTGGCGTCGTACGTCATCGCGTTCCTCATGTTTTTCGGTCCGTACTTCCTGTGGTTGCTGCTGTATCTGGTGACGGTGCTACTCGAAATCGACGTCACGCAACTGTTCGCGGCCGGCTCGATCAATACGTCGCCGGCATTTCTCGCGATCGGCGCCTTTCCGTTTTTCAGCCCGGCGTTCGCCATGATGAGCAGCGCCATGCCCGGGGGATTGGGGGGTTGGCCCCTTGCGGTGCATTCCGCGATCATTCTGTCGACCAGCGGGGTGTGCCTGGGGCTGGCGCGGTACTTCATCGTCCGCCGGGCTTTTTTACCGCCGCGGAATGTGCTGCTTGAGTTTTTCAAGATCCTGGACCGGGGGGTGAGGCGGCCGCGCGAAGAGGCAAGCGGCGGCGAGGGGTCGAGTGGTGCGGGAACGGTCACTGCGGGTGTTGCGGCGCGCGACGAGGTGTTGCTTCCTGCGAACGACCCGGTTGCCTGGCGGGAGACGACGAAACGCGCTCTGGGCCGCCCGCGCTATCTGGTTCGCATTCTCGTCATCGTTGAATTCCCGTTGGTCCTGCTGTGCGGCTTTATGTCGCTCAGTAACAGCCAGGTGATTGGCGTGGCGGTGATGATGATGATCCTGATGCTGTGGGGGCTGGCGGTGCTGGCCGTGTCGGCGCAGTCGGCCAGTCTCATCGCCAGCGAACGATCGCATCAGACGCTGGACGTGTTGTGTACGACCCCCCTGACGGGGCGGGAGATCGTGCTCCAGAAAATCCGAGGGGTGCGGCGACTGATTCTGGTGCTGTTCGTGCCGCTCTTGACGCTGTTCCTCTTCGACACCTGGCTGGCCGTTGCGTCGCCGGCCACGCAACCGTGGGGTGAGCCTTCGCGTTTCAATCCGCTTTTGTACTTAATGTGTTCGGTTCTGGCGGCGGCCATTTATCTGCCGCTTGTCGCATGGCTGTCGCTGGCGATCGGCTTGTTCGTTCGTTCGCAGGCCCGGGCGATGATCGGTTCGATGGGGGTGATCGTCGCCTGGTGCGTGGCCCCGCTGGTTTTTATTGTGTTGCCGCTGTCCATCGTGCTGGGCCCCACCGGAATGGTCAGCGATCTGATCTCGTACGTGTCCCTGCTGAGTCCGGCGACGATCGTCTTCATGAACGAATTCCAATCGTTGAAGGAATTCCCAGGGGGGCCCGTATTGCCGGTCGTCTTCAATTTCATCGGTTACCTCTTCGCCCTGAACATCGTCCGGTCAGTGTGCCTTTCGCACGCCGACCGCTGGCTCGGCCGGGCGGAACAACCGTGACGTGACGATTCACGTCTCTTCGACGGTCAGCGGCAATTCGTGGATGGCATTCCCCCCCGATTTGGCAAACGGGCGCGGGAGCGGCTGGGCGATGCCGTTGGCGTCAATCGAGCGGCAGCGCAGGGTGTACTTGCCGGGGGCGATGCCCGTCAGCAGGGTCGCCCAATGCGCAATCGAATAGCGCAAGGGCCACGATTTGGGTCGGCCGGTCGCGGCATCAATGCCGATCGTTCCTTCGGGAAGTTTGCCGTCGGGCAGGTCGCCGGCCCAGCGCTCAGGCGGCGGCAAAAGCTGCGCATCCTTCCAATCGGCCTTCGTGAACCACGGGTCGTCGGCAGGCCAGGCGGGTTCCTGCGGAAACAGACAGTACTGCACCTTGCTCAGCCCCGATATGCCGACGTGGGCCAGACCCGTGACGGGGACCGATTCGCCCGCTGAGACCTTGGCGGGACGCGCGATGATTCGCGAGCTGGTTTTCATCCAACTATCGATATCGTTGTTGCCGGCGGCATACGTGTCATTGGCGAACGGCGCATTCGTGAGCACGACGCGAATCAGCCATTTGACCGACTTGAAACCGTAGGCATCGGGGACGAGCATCCGCACCGGGCCGCCGCGCTTCCCATCGAGAAACTCGCCGTTGAGCTTGTAACACAACAGCACCGGGTACTCGCCCGGCGGATCTTCGAGCACGCGGCCGATCGGCAGCGAGCTGCGGAAGATCTGCTTCGGCGCGTCGTTGTGGTAGCCGTAGTAGTACACCCGGCGAATGTCGCCGGTCGGTTTAGTCAGCCAGATCACGTCGCGCAGCGGCACCCCTTCCCACAGCCCCATCCCCAGCGGCGTGTCGATGTTGTTGCAGGTCATCACCTTCAGATAGCGCACCGCTCGCGTTTCGGCCAGTTTCATGAGCGCCTGCCAGTTGAGCGCCGTCCCCAGTTCTTTCGACAACGGGGCTTCGATTTGCGCCTTGGCGTCGGGATCAGAGACGACTTCCAGTTGCCATGTCTCCTGCGTGAGGCCCACCTCGCGCAGTTTTTCGATCGGGTGGGTGTAGGGGAGCGGCTCGCCCCGTTCGACGAGCTGGAATTTCTCACGCAGCGTCAGGTATTCGAGGCCGGCGACCGCCTCGGCCAGCGCCGCCTTGCCGGCCAAATCGTCCGCCTGCGCGGCGAGGGGAGACAACTGCCAAGCGGCCAAGCCGGCGGCCCCCAGTTGCAGAAAGAAGCGGCGCGTGACCGCGAGATGCTCGGCAACCAGCGGGCTTTCAGGCATGGCAGTCGTCTCCAGTGGATGACACCGAATTAAGGGCGGCTGCAGGATTGTCGCGCGGCGGACGGCCTGCCGTCAATGATTGGGGTTACGTTGGAGTACAGCGTTTACGCTGCTGTATTCATTCTCGCGAAAATGTTGTCGTCCCCTCGTATGAAGGCTTGTCGTATCGGCACACGGCAGGCTAAAGCCTGTACTCCAGCTTGCATGCTGGACAATGCCGCCGCGTTTCGTATGCTCCACCTGCCGGCCCCATTCTCTCCCAGTCGATGCAAGGAGTCTCGCATGCTGTCCCGTCGCTCGTTTCTGAAGTCGGCCGCAACAGCGGCTGTGTTGCCGACGATTGGTGCCGGGGCACTTCGCGCGGCTGCGAGTGACCGGTTGACGCTGGGGTTCATCGGCGTGGGGACGATGGGGCGGTACCATTTGAGTGCGCTGTTGGGGCGCGGCGATGTTGAGGTCATTGCGGTGTGCGACGTCGTTCGCGAGCGGATCGACAGCGCGGTCGAAATGGTGCAGACGCGCTACGCCGACCGCAAGAAAAGCGGCACCTTTAAGGGGGTCACGCCGCATACTGACTTTCGGAAACTGCTAGAGCAACCGGGGCTGGATGCTGTCGTGATTGCGACTCCCGATCACTGGCACACGATTCCGTGCCTGCTGGCGGCACGGGCCAAAAAGCCGATCTATTGCGAGAAGCCGCTGACGCACAACGTTGCCGAGGGACGGCGGCTGGTCGAAGAAGTCGGCAAAGCGAAGGTCGTGTTTCAGACCGGCAGCCAGCAGCGCAGCGAGTTCGGCGGACATTTTCGCAAAGCGGTCGAATACGTCTGGAACGGCCGCATCGGCAAGGTGCACACAGTTCGCATCGGCGTGGGAGGTCCGGCCAAACCGTGCGACTTGGCGGCCCAGGACGTGCCGGCGGGAACCGACTGGGACACGTGGCTCGGCCCCGCACCCGAGCGTACTTACAACGACGCCCTGTGTCCCCGCGGCGTTCACAGCCACTTTCCTGCATGGAGGAATTATCAGGACTATGCCGGCGGCTCGATGGCCGACATGGGGGCGCACCACTTCGACATCGCACAATGGGCACTGGGGATGGATCGCAGCGGACCGGTCGAGGTCATGCCCCCTTCGAACCGCGAACAGGAACACGGCTTGCGATACGTCTACGCCAACGGCGTCGTGATGATTCACAACGAGTTCGAGGGGGATGCCAAGGCCGATTGCGTGTTCGAAGGGAGCGACGGGATGATCCTGGTCAGCCGCGACGGCATTTCGAGCCGTCCCGTCGCGATTCTCGAAGAACCGCTGGCGACCGACGCCCGCCGCGTGATCGACTCGAACAACCACCATGAGAACTGGCTGCATTCCATTCGTTCGGGTACGGGGACAATCTGCCCTGCCGAGACCGGCCACCGCTCGGCGACGATCTGCCACCTGGGCAACATCGGCTACCGCCTGCGCCGCCCCCTGAAGTGGGATCCGCAACAGGAGCGCTTCGCGGGAGACGACGAGGCGAATGCACTGCTGTCTCGCAAGGCGCGCGGGGAATGGGGAAAGGTTTAGAGATTCCTCTCGAAAAACGCCACCACCTGCTCCAGCAGAAAGTGCTGCGCCGCCGCTCCGCCGAAGCCGTGGCCCTGGCCGGGTTGAATCTGCAATTCGAACATTTTCTCGGCGCGAATCAGCGCGTCGACCAGTGTGAGTGTGTTTTGGACGTGGACGTTGTCGTCGGCGGTCCCGTGAATCAGCAGCAGCTTCGCCTTGAGCTGCGCGGCGGCCGCCACGGGAGATGAGCTCTTGTAGCCGTCGGGGTTTTCTGCCGGTGTCCGCATGTAACGCTCGGTATAGATCGAGTCGTAGAATTTCCAGTCGGTCACCGGAGCGCCGGCGACGCCGCACTTGAAGGCGTCGGGGGCGTGCGTCAGGGCGTAGGCGGTCATGTATCCGCCGTAGCTCCAGCCGCGCAGGCCGAACCGCTCGCCATCGACAAAGGGCAGCGTCTTGAGATAGGCGAGTCCTTCAAGCTGGTCGGCGAGTTCTTTCGCGCCGAGATTCTTGAACACCGACGATTCCCAGGCATGGCCGCGACCCCACGAGCCGCGATTGTCGAGCGACCAGATCAGGAAACCCGCCTTCAGCAGCCGCTGGTGCAGTGTCGAAGTATGACCCCAGGCGTTGCGGACAACCTGCAGTTGCGGCCCGCCATAGATGTCAACGATTATCGGGTACTTTTTTGCGGGATCGAAATCGGCGGGCTTCGTCAGCCGGCCGTACAGCCTGGTGCCGTCGGCCGCGAGAAAATCATGAAACTCGCGCGTGGGCTGGGTACCGTCGCGAGTCGGTGCCTGTGACTGATACAGCACGGCAGCCACTGTGCCGTCAGCGCGCAGCAACCGCGTCGCGGGGGGCTGATCGACCGACGAGAACTCGTCGAGCAGGTGCCGCCCGTCGGGTGCGAGTCGCTGCACGTGGGTACCCGGTTCGTGCGTCAGCCGCTCGAATCCGAAACCATCGAGGCGCACGCGGTAAATCTGCCGCTCGCGGGGGTCGGCCTCGGTCGCCGAGAAATATCCCCATTCCTCGGCGGGATCCCACTCGAAGGGTCGGGGCAGCGGCGAGAGCGATTGCATCGGCTCGATCTGCCACGGGCCGCGGGTCAATTGCCGACGTTCTCCGGCTACGGCATCGAACAGGTAGGCATGCAGCCAGCCATCGCGCTCTGACAGCCACACAAACTCAGTGGACTTTTTGAGAAACCGCGGGCCTTCGAAAATGTTGAGCCAGGCGGCATCGCGCTCTTCCAGCAGGACTCGCGGAGAACTCCCGGCACTCGGGTTCCAGGCCTGCACCGTCAGCTCATTCTGCCCGCGGTTGAGCGTCATCACGTGAACCGTCTTGCCGTCGGGCGTCCAGGTGAATTCCGGCAGGACGTATTCGACCTGGGCGGCCAGCGGCATCGACTTGACCACCGGCGCCGCGTCGTCGAGCAGTGCCACGAACAGGGCAGGCACTGAATTGGCATCGCCGGCTTTGGGGTATCGCTGCCGCCTGACCTCGGGATGGGTTTGCAGAATGTCGACCAGCGGATGCTCGGGAACCCGCGCCTGATCGAGCCGCAGGTAGACGACTTGCCGCCCGTCGGGCGACCACTCGAAAGCGCGATTAGTGCCGGTCAGGTGCTGCAGCTCTTCGCCATACACCCAATCGAGCTTGCCGTTGAGAATCGTCTCGCTGCCGTCGTTTGTCAGCGGCGTTGCGGTCCCCGAGGCAACGTCGACAACAAACAGGTTGTTGTGCCTGACGAATGCCACGCGGCGACCATCGGGAGAAAACAGGGGAGTTTCTTCGGCGGCGCCGTCCTCAGTCAGCCGCCGCACGCTTTTCGTGGCGAGCGACGCGAACCACAAATCGTTGTCGCCGTTAAGCAGCAACGCATCGCCGGCGGGCGACCATTGATAGCCGTACAGATTCCAGCCAGCGCGCTGCGCCCCCGCGGGCGCTTGAGCCGCGTCGGGATCGAGCAGCACCGTCTCGGTCGCCGTATCGACATCGAAACCAAAGAGAACCTCTTTTGATATCTCGCCTTTGACGACGCGCCGAATGTAAGTCACCTGCTGACCCGAAGGGTGCCACTGGACCCGGGCCAGCGGAGTGTCGCTCACGGGCCGCGAAGGGTCATCGGCGATCGCAAGCTGCGATGCCGGCCCGAACGCCAGAAGCAGAAGACCACAAGCGACACGACGTGCGCGAGACGAGGCCGTCGACTGAAGGAATTTTACCATCGACGAACTCGGCTTGTTGTCCATCCGTCTCGGGCCTGATTCAGCGTGACGCATGTTCTGTTTCGCCGCATCGCTTGCGATGCGCGTTTGTGTTTGTTGTACACTCGCCAGGGACTTGTGTCACACGCGTCACGCGCCGAGCAAGCTCGGCGGCGAAACGATGCGGCGACCGTACTTGAGACTCAAGCGGCGGTCAATCGACGCGGCGAATGCGAACGCCGCGCTGCTCGAGGTGCGGCTTACCGGGCACGCTGGCCGCCAGTTCGGCAGACGCGGCCGGCCGTTCGTGGGGCGGATCGGACTTTTCGATCGGCGCCGCCACATTCGGCGGCAGGGGCGTACAGCGCTGAATGATGTATCCCAGGGGACCGGCCAATAGCGCGGGCGTCAAAATCAAGTCGCTGACCGAGGCCGCGGCCAACAGCGCCGCCATCAGCCAGCCGAAGCGGCTGATCAGCACCAGGTCGGACGGGTAGAGCATCAACAAACCAATGCTGACGACGAGCGTGGTTTGCCACATGGCCGGGCCGCAATGCCCCAGGGCCTGGGCGACCGCGTCGCCGCGCGTCTTGCCTTCCAGAATCCCGATGCGGAACCAGGTGATCAGATGCAACGTCCCGTCGATCGTGATTCCCAGGGCGATGGACGCGGTCACGGTCGACCCGATGTCGATCGGCAACCCGGACCAGGACACGATTCCGAAGACGGCGAAAATCGGCAGAACGTTGGGAACCATCGCCAGAAAACCCGCAACGGGGTTCCTGAGAACGAACATCACCACCAGTGCGATGCTGGCAAACGCCCCGACGAAGCTCCAGATGAAGCTGCTGAGCAAGGCCTGTTGCGTTGCCAGAAACAGGGGCACCATGCCCGTCACCACGTGGCTCGCGCCGGGATGATAGCTCCGCTTTTCGCCGCTGGGGGGCACCTTCTCGGTGCTGCTTCCCGACACGCCGCGCAGCACCGACATGCAGATCTCATCCAGATCGACGCGCAAGTCGCCGTAGTTCAGGTTCGACATGATGGCGACCTGCGCCGTGATCCGCCATAACTCGTCGCCGTCGGCGTTGAACCGCGTCACGTCGTTGGCCACCGACAGCAGCGATTTGGCGCCGACCTGTTCGACGTTTTTTACGCGGGATTCGATCGTCCGCGAAGCCGCGGCGTATTTCACGATTTTCGATTTCGTGGCATTGGGGCCGGGGGCCGGCTGGTCGGGAAGAAAATCCGACAGCGACAGCGTCCCGCTGATATCGGGCAACTGCTCCATCTTGTGTTCGATCTGCCGAACCAGGTCGCGCCGCTCGAGAAATTTGAGCTGCTGCTGCGACTCGCGGTCGAATCGCACAATGACTTCGACCGGTACGATCCCGCCCAACTGATCTTCCAGATAACTGTAATCTTTATACGTCCGCGTCGTGTCGGCGAAGTAGCGGATGACTTTGGTTTCAGTCTGAAAGTAAAACAGCCCGCACATGCAAATCGCCGTCACGGCCAGGCTGACGACCATCACGCCGCGGTAATGCCGGGCGACCCACGCCGCCAGGGCGTGCCAGAAGGCGTTGTCGAGGTCTTCGGTTCGCGGCGGCTTTCCAGGAACAATCTGCAGCAGCGCGGGCAGGCCGAACAACGTCACGACCAGGGCCAGCAGTGTGCCGACCGCCGAGTACATTCCGAAGTCGCGGACCGGCGTGATCGAACTGGTCATCAGCGACGCCTGTCCGATGGCGCTGGTCAGCCCGGCCCACATGCAGGGGACGAACGCGGTTCGCACCGCCGAGACTACGGCTGTTTTCATATCGATGGCGGCGGCGTGCTGCCAGTAATTCGCCAGGTGAATCGCCACCGACAGCGTTGTGACGAAAATCAGCGTCGGCATCACGACCAGAACCATATTCATGGTGCCCCCGGTCATGGGCACCAGCGCGGTCGAGATCAGCGAAGCGTAGTACGACACTCCCAGCACAAGACCCGCCAGCCGCAGGCTGCGCAGTGCCCAGAACGCCAACAGGCCCCCGACCAGACCCGAGAGCAGCACCAGCGATCGGCGATGGATTTGATAGACGGGGACCGACTCATCCCAGACGGCCTTGATGACTTCGCGGTTGAGCGAGCTGCCGGCGACCGCGCCCCCCGCCATGTGAGTCGCGTCCTGAGGAATTCCTGATGCCGCCGCGTCGACCTTGAGCGTTCGGAACGCCGCGTCGCGGTCGGCTTTACCCGGCTCTGAAAGATACAAAGCCAGCGCGATCGGTGTTCCCGGGACCTGAAAACACTCTTCGACGAGCGGTTTCTCACTGGGCTTCGTCGCGGTGCCGCTGGCCGGAATCCGCAAATTGATCGCCAGTTCTTTGACCGTCTCGATCTGCTTCGGATGCCAGTGCATGCCCCGCCAGGCGAGCGCCAGATCGTGGGCCGGCATCGGCGTCCGATCGTCGGCGGCGATCGGCGTTCGATCGTCGGCAGCGACTTCGGCCGGATCCGCGGCATCGGTTGCTTCGGGATCGGTCACATCCGGGGCTGTCGCCTCAGTTTCGTCGGCGGCCACGCTTTGGGCTTCGACCTCGGCTTCGCCGATGACGTCTTCCGGCGGGACGATTTCGAACTCGATATGTAGCCTCTCGCGGACCTCTTTGCGGAGCAGCTCGACGAATTTATCCTGCCGTGCGCGGCCGGCATCGGTCAACTGAATCCGCAGGGGACCGGCGCCCACGAGAATTCCCTGCAGCCTGTGAACGGCTTCGTCGTGGGGAATCTTGTTTTTCTGCATCTGCACGATCAGGTCGTGCGGCGTGCGGACTCGTTCGAAGTACTTCGAGCCGCCGTGGCGACGCCCGTCGGCGGTCGCCGTTCCGCGAAGTTTGCGAACCAGCCGGTCGATCCGCGGGTCGTAGAGGCTGCTCCCCTCCCAGGTGACCAGAATCGCGTCGTCCGCCGAAAAGTGCTGCTTGTACCACTCGAAGGCGAGGAAGTCAGTGTTGTCTTTGGAGATCCAGTTTTGAACCTCGTTCTCCAACTGAATGGATCTCATGCCCCACAACGCTAAGGGGATCAGAAACACCATTCCGACCACGACCCACAGGGCCAAGCCGTTGCCCCATCGGTCTTTTCGCTCGAAGAAATGCGGCATACGAGATCACGAAACCCTGTTCAGGGAAGGCGATTTACAATTTGAGAACAAACGCTCACCCGGCGAACGGCGATGCAGACGCCGGTTCGCAGGCTCAGGTCACCGAATAACCGGCGCAACCCGATCAACCCGCAGGAACGGAACGCTATTTATTCATCGACGAATTGAATTCGCCACTTGGAGGTGTTGTTCGAGAATTGCCTTGATTACCACTGTTAATGCTGGCAAGTCCAGCCCATTTCTAAACTTGGGGACTCCCCTCAGACCCGGATTGCCCGCTTTCAGACGTTTCAGCGGCACAGAAGCGGCCCCGAGAAACGGCCCAGAGAGACGGCTCAGCCCCGCCGATTTGGCAACACTCGAACGCCCCCCGTTGCCAGTCTGTAATGCGAAGGCGACCACGCTTTTTCTCCGACTCGCGCGCGACACGAATTGACCGATTCAAAGTCCCCCATTCCTGCGCCGGTTTTTTAGTCGAATTGCTGCGGTTTTCTCGCAGTGGCTCACCGGAAATTGGCAAATCGCGGCGGTTTTCTCGAAGGGGTTCAGAACTGCCAAAAATGGCAGTCGCAAGAAAACGTCATTTTCGCCCGATTTCTGCACAGTCCCCTTTCGAAAGTCACGGCTTTTGTCGAAGGGGTTCATAATTCGAATATGAACCCCTTCGAGAACACTGCCCGGATTTTGTCAGTTTCGACCAAGAAGGTCATAATTCCGGCGCGACACCCCCCCCCCCGACGAAAAACTGCCATTTTGGCAGGTGAAAAACCTCTCCGCTTGGCATGCCAATTTGGCAGTCGCCGCTCGTAGTCCCGCCTGAAATCGGGGTCGAATCACACTGCAAAATAGACCGGACCGGGCCAGCAGGTCCCCCCGTTTCGTATCCGTGGGATCGGTGAAATCCGTGGTTCCTACCCGTCTTTGTGTGAGTCGTCGACTCGCACGACATAGGCCGAGTCGGCGACTCTCTCTACGGACTACGGCCGTTTTGTCTCCTCTCCATTCTCTATCCCGGCGGGGATCGCCCCATATTTTACCACGCCGAACGGTATCGCCAGAAGGCGGCGGTGCGCAAATCTGGAAACGACCCGGAAAATTGTCGCGTCGAATTGATCGCGGGCAAAATGCCCTTCGTATTACCTTTAGGCAGGGGCCGGTTTGGGATCAGCCCGTCGCGTCGCCGGCAATTGCGTCGGGTTGGGTTCTACCGGACGGATCGCAAGTTCCTGAAATTCCGTTTGCATCGCCGGAAACACCTTTGACGCCGGACGCAGCACGGTTGGATCAGTCGGCACGGTTCGTCCGATCCGTTCTGTGATGCCTGTCGGAATTGGGCATCCTCTCCGCTCGATTCTTTTCGCTTCTGCTCACGGCGCTCGGACCGCGAGCCAGGATGGCTTCGATGCCGCGCTTGCTCGTCGTCGTTTTGGTGACACTCGTCGCTCTGCTATTGGCCCGTCCCCTCGCGGCCAAGGATGAGACCGGCCCTAATCTGGGGGGTCGCCTGGCGCGACTGCGCGAAGAACAAACCCGCAAAAGCCCCACGGCCCAGCAGTTGATTTACGAACGAGCCAGAAGGCGGGCCCGCGAACGGGCCTTGCGGCTCGAATCGTATCGGCGGATGGGCTATTCACCCAATCGCCCAATGGTGCCGTACACGAAATACGGCGTCGACCTCAACCAGGGCCTTCACAATTCGTGGGGTGCGTCGAGCTTTCCCAGCAGTTGGTGATGCTTGAGGGCGCTCGCGGCAAGTTCCTGACGAGGCTCAGACCTCCTGATCTGGCGGAATTTGCTTTGGCACCGAGTTTGGATTGGCGGGCGGTGCTAAGGAGGTGAAATGGAGCTGCAGCTTGGTCCCCGGATACGCGAAAGCAGCGTCATTGAGGGTGCCGATCAGATGTTGAATC
>SIAF01000204.1 GCA_009691905.1 Planctomycetaceae bacterium
CAGCTCCGCCGTGAGCCATTCCTGCATGATACCCCTCCGTGAGACCTCGGTGATTAGACGCTGAGGGTCAAGAGGCTGGCGCAAATGCCGTGCCGTCGGTTGCGGAATTTCGCGATCCGGCGAATTTTCTTGTGTATAAGGATGAGAGCGGAGCTTGGGAACGAGGGATCACCTAGCGCCGTCGTTCCTTTGGCCGGTCGGCTTGGCGAATCTCTGCCCCGAGACGCACGATCTCCTCCCCAATCCTCACTCTTCGCTCGCCCGCAGCGTGGCCAGCACCGTGTAATCTTCAAGCGTCGTCGTGTCGCCGGTTTTCTCGCGGCCGGCGGCGATGTCTCGGAGCAGCCGCCGCATGATCTTGCCCGAGCGGGTCTTGGGCAGCGCGTTCGAAAAACGGATCATATCGGGCGTCGCCAGCGCGCCGATCTGCTTGCGAACGTGGTCTTTAAGCTCTTGCTTCATCTGATCGTCGCCGTCGCTTCCGGTCAAAGTCACGAAGCAGCAGATCCCCTCGCCCTTGAGGTCGTGGGGGAAGCCGACCACCGCCGCTTCGGCGACCCGCGGGTGCGAGACCAGGGCGCTTTCGATTTCCATCGTGCTCAGTCGGTGCCCGGCGACGTTTAAGACGTCGTCGACGCGACCCATGATCCAGTAGTACCCGTCGGCGTCGCGCCGCGCGCCGTCGCCGGCAAAATAGCAGCCGGCGATTTCGCTGAAATACGTGCGCACGTAGCGCTCGTGATCGCCGTATAGCGTCCGCAGCATCGACGGCCAGGGCTGCGTCATCACCAGCAGCCCGCCGGCGTTGGCCGGCAGGCTCTCGCCCGATTTGGTGACGATGTCGGGGACGACTCCGGGCAGCGGCTTGGTGCAGCTTCCCGGCTTGGTCGTCGTCACCCCCGGCAGCGGGCTGATCATGATCGCCCCGGTTTCGGTCTGCCACCAGGTATCGACGATCGGGCAACGTCCGCCGCCGATGACGTGGTGATACCACATCCACGCTTCGGGGTTGATCGGTTCGCCGACCGTCCCCAACAGCCGCAGGCTGGTCAGATCGAACTTGTTGGGCCACTCGTCGCCCCACTTGACGAACGCGCGAATCGCCGTCGGCGCGGTGTAAAAAATGTTGACCTTGTACTTCTCGATGATTTCCCAGAACCGGCCGTCGTGCGGCCAGTTGGGCGCCCCTTCGTACATCAGCGTGGTCGCCCCGTTGGCCAGGGGACCGTAAATGATGTAGCTGTGTCCGGTGACCCAGCCGATATCGGCGGTACACCAGTACGTGTCTTCGTCCTTGAGGTCGAAGACCCACTTCGAGGTCAGCATCGTCCCCAGCAGGTAGCCGGCGGTGGTGTGCAGCACCCCCTTGGGCTTGCCGGTGCTGCCCGAGGTGTACAGAATAAACAGCGGATGTTCGCTGTCGAGCTCGGCCGCATCGCAGTCGGCGCTCGCCTCGTGCATCAGGTCGTGCCACCAGTAGTCGCGGCCCGGTTCCATGACAATCGGGCTGCCGGTGCGGCGGACGACGACGACGTTTTCGACCGTCGGCGATTTTTCGAGGCTGGCGTCGACCGAATTCTTGAGCTCGATCTCTTTGCCGCGCCGCCAGCCGCCGTCGGCGGTGACGACGAGTTTCGCCTGGGCATCGTTGTTTCGCTCGGCGACCGCATCGGCGCTGAACCCGCCGAAGATGATCGAATGCGGGGCGCCAATCCGGGTGCAGGCCAGCATGGCGATCGCCAGTTCGGGAATCATCGGCATGTAGAGCGTGACCCGATCGCCCGTCTTGATCCCCAGTTTCTTGAGCACGTTGGCGAACTTGCAGACTTCGCGGTGCAGATCCTGATAGGTAAGGACGCGTGTATCGCCCGGTTCGCCTTCCCAGATGATCGCCGCTTTGTTTTTGCGCCAGGTCGTCAGGTGTCGATCGAGGCAATTGTATGAGACATTCGTCCGGCCGCCGACGAACCATTTGGCATCGGGCATTTTGCCGTCGAGCACCTTGTCCCATTTCTTGAACCAGTGCAGCCCGGCGGCCATTTCGCCCCAGAACCCATTGGGGTCGTCTTTGGCTCGCTCCCACAGATCCTGGTACTGGGCTTCGCTGTTGATGTGCGCGGCCGCCGTGAATTCGGCCGGAGGCGGAAACGTGCGGGTTTCCTGCAAGACGCTGGTGATACTCTCGGCCGAACTGATTCCCATGAGCGCAATCTCCTATAACAAACCCAGGCGAGCGGGGGGCGTCGGCCCCCTGTTTCTTCCGCCAGCTTAAATCTCCCCCGAAGCTCGATTCGACCACCACGGCAGGCTGACCCCGCCGTCGATCGTCAGCGTGCTGCCGGTCATGTATTCGCAGGCATCGCTGAGGACGAAGGTCACAGCGCCGGCAATTTCGTCGGGGGTTCCCATGCGACCCCACGGCAGCTTTTTACCGCCGACGTCGATCTGGTCGTCGCTGAAAAATTTTCGTTCGCCGGGGGTGTCGATCCAGCCGGGATGCACGATGTTGACCCGAATCTTGTGCGAGACGAGTTCGATCGCGGCGGTTCGCGCCATATGATCGATGGCCGCTTTGGCCATGTTGTAGGCCATCGCCGTGGGGATTGCGAGAACCGCGTGCGGCGAACTGACGACGACGATCGATCCACCGCGTCCCTGTTTGACCATCTGCTGAGCGCTGGCCCGCACACCGTGAAACGCGCCCCACATCGTGACGTCGATCGTCCGCCGAAAACCGGCCATGTCGGCTTCGATCATCAATTGGCGATCGCTGTAGGCGGCATTCGAAACGAAGCAGTCGACGCTACCCAGTTTGGCGGCTGTCTCGGCGACGATCGCTTCGATCGCCGACTGATCGGAGACGTCGGCCTGAACGAGCAGCGCTTTGCGGCCCAGTTTCTCGATTTCGGCCTTGACCTGTTCGGCCTGATCGCGATGCGAGCGAAAATTGATGGCCACGTCGGCCCCCTGGCGGGCCAGATCGATGGCGATCGACCGCCCGATTCCCAGTGAAGCGCCGGTCACCAGCGCCTTTTTGCCTGCAAACTTCATGTATGACTCCGGCGGTGCGTCGTGGACTGTCGGTCGAAACCCCGGCAGCGACCGGTTCAACCGATCGACAATACAATAGCAACCGCGGCGGACGATCACCAAGGCTGGCAAATCGAGCACCCAGGGCCTGGCTCGGCCCACCCCGGATCGGGTCGCGTCGGCCGCTGTCGCAGCGATCGGCCGAAAGCCTGATCAACGACGGCACGATTTAACCTGTCGCCGCCCGGGCCGATCAGAGATAATGAACAGACTTCAGTCATGGCTCCCTTCTTGATCGCCCACGAGGCTCTGACGATGCGTTGTATCTGTACTTCCCGATTGACCGCGTGTCTGGCTGTGACGCTTGCGATCGGGGTCGGGCTCGCCCCCGTGGCGCGCTGTCGGGCCGACGACATCACCAGCAAAGCGGCGCTCGAATCGATCGAGAAGGGCAAACGTTTTTTGCTCAAGCAGCAGCGCGGCGATGGGTCGTGGCACGGCGAAGGGGGGAGCGATCCGTGGACGATCGGCATCACCAGCCTCGTGCTGATGTCGCTGATCAACACGGGCATGACCGCCGCCGACAACGAGGTGCAGCGCGGGCTCGAATGGCTGCGCAAGGAAGACCCTGACGACACCTACCAGATTTCGCTGATGATTCAGGCGTTGGCGGCCGCCAAAGACACCCGTCGGGACGATAAGGCCCGCGTCCTGGGTCTCGTGCGTAAGCTGGAAGAAACGCAAACGCGCGGCGGCCCCAACGACGGGTCGTGGAGCTACGGCCGCCGCTTGCCCAACCTGGGGGGCGACCGCAGCAACGCGCAATTCGCCGTCCTGGGGCTGCGCGAAGCGCAGGAGATGGGTGTGCCGGTCAGCCTCGACGTCTGGCGACGGGCGCGCAACCATTGGATCAACGGACAAAACGCCGACGGGAGCTGGGGTTACGGCGGCGGAGCACCCGGCTCGGGCAGCATGACTGTGGCCGGAATCGCGACCGTCGTGATTACTGAAGGGATGTTGCATGCCGAGCAGAAAGAGCTCAAGCCCAACGGCGAGCCGATCTGCTGCAATGACCCGCCTCCCGAAAAAGCACTCGAAGACGCCTGCCGCTGGCTGGGCAACAATTTTGCCGTCGGACACAACCCGGGGCCGGGGCAATGGCTGCTGTATTACCTGTATGGACTCGAACGCGCGGGACGTTTCAGCGGTCGGCGGTTTTTTATCAATAGTCGCGGCGAGCGGCACGACTGGTATCGCGAAGGGGCCGAGCTGCTCGTCGCCCACCAGAACAAACTGACCGGCGCGTGGCGGGGTGAAGGGGGGCAGGAAAACGACACCGTACTGGCAAGCAGCTTCGCGCTCATGTTTCTGTCGAAGGGGCTGGCGCCGGTTCTGATCAACAAGCTGCAATACGGTCCCCGCATTCCCAACGGCCGCTGGATCGCCGGAAACGACTGGAACCGCCACCACAACGACGTGCGGAACCTGACGCAGTTGATCAGTAATCTCGACAAATGGCCGCGCCTTCTGACGTGGCAGGTGGTCGATATCGCTCACGCCGGCGTGGGCGACCTGATGCAGGCGCCCATTTTGTTTCTGCACGGAACCGAGACGCCGCAGTTCACGCCCGAAGACGTGGCCCTGTTGCGCGAGTACGTCTTGCAGGGAGGCTTTATTTTCGCGGTCAACGGCTGCAAAAGTGCCGCGTTTGGCGAGGGGTTTCGCGACTTGATCCGGCAGATGTATCCCCCTTCGGAAGCGCAGTTGCGCCTGCTCGACGCGACGCACCCCGTGTTCCGCAGCGAATATCCGCTGATCGACAAAGAGACCGGAAAGCCGGCTGCCGAACTGTGGGGGGTCGACATCGGTTGCCGCACGAGCATCATGTACTCGCCTGACGACATCTCGTGCCTGTGGGACAAGTGGACGTCGTTCGACGTCTCGCGCCGGCCCAAAGAGCTGAACCAGATGATCACCAAGTCCACGCGGGTGGGGGTCAACGTCGTGGCGTACGTCACCGGCCGCGAATTGATGAACAAGATCGACCGGCAGGAACTGGTGATGCAGGATGCCGGCGTCGACAAGATCGAACGCGACCTGCTGCAGCTCGCCAAAATTCGCTATACGGGCGATTGGGATGCAGCACCGCAGGCGCTGCGCAACTTGCTGTTGGCGCTCAATCGCACGGTGGGGCTGTCGGCATCGACCCGGCAGCGCGACCTGCCGCTGGTCGACCCCAACCTGTTCAACTACCCGATCGCCTACATGCATGGGAGGCACGATTTCTCACTGAGCAAGACCGAGCAGGACCGGCTGCGGAACTTCATCGCCCAGGGGGGCGTGCTGTTCTCCGATTCGTGCTGCGGCGTGGCCCCCTACGACAAAAGCTTTCGGAAGATGATCGAAGAGGTCTTTCCCGACACCCCGCTCAAGCGCATTCCGATCGACCACGAGCTGTTCACGTCGAAGAACGGCCACGATCTGAAATCGGTCAAACGCCGCGAACCTGAAGTCGACCGGGGCGAAGCGGCACTGCAGGTCTCGGTGCGGACGGTCGAACCTTATCTCGAAGGGATCGAGGTCGGAGGGCGATACGTCGTGATCTACAGCAAGTACGACATCAGTTGCGCTCTCGAGCGCCAGGCCTCGGTCGCCTGCACCGGCTACATTCACGAAGACGCCGTGCGGATCGGGACGAACATCATTTTGTACTTCATGTTGCAGTAGGCCTGCCTCTTGAGATTTGACGAGTCTCCGACTACTATCGGGACTTGCGGCAATTCAAGGCATTTCGGCGTGAGTTGCGGTACCGGGCGGCTAACTCAGCGGTTAGAGTGCGATCCTCACACGGTCGAAGTCACAGGTTCGAATCCTGTGCCGCCCATCCTCGTTACCAGCAAGTTCCTGAAAGGACTTGCCCCTAACCAAGCCCATGCCCCTGCCGCCGTAACCGGCTGGAGAGGGCCTTATTGCGCTTTTCAGGAAGCATAGCCGATCGGTAAATGCACGCCCCTGTCGTCCGACTTGCCGATGTCGGGAATTGCTTGTACCGTACGCGATATGGCAAGGGCAAGCGGCTGGCCGATGCAGCGCCGTCACCGGTTGCGATGCCACGCACACCCATATGATGAAACGATGCGCTTGTGGGATTTGAACGAAAAAAAGTGTTTACGGTCGCTGCGCGGCCATAGCGACGACATCACGTGTATCAGTTTTAGTCGCAATGGCCGATTTGCGATATCTGCTTGTCACAAATCAACACGGCTGTGGGACATATCATCAGGGCGATGCTTGGGAACGTTCCCTGGTGCGACGCAAGTGGCTTTGTCCGACGATGGGCTGCATGCGGTATTAGCGAGACGCCCGGTCACGCCGAGCGCCCCGTCGTTTCGGCCGATTCGTGCGACAGGTGTTCGGTCTCGGGTTCGGGTCGCGTCTCGCCATCGGACGGTTCCGAATCGATTTCCTGGACCTCAATCCGGCGGACGCGCGTGGCTTCGGCATCGAGAACGGTCAACTCGTACCGCCCCAGTCGCAGTTTCTCACCCACCTCGGGTATGTGCCCCAGGATTTCGACAATCAATCCCCCCGTCGTGTCAGACGTGACTTCCGGCAGCTCGAGGTGACAGGCTTCGACCAGGTCGTCGAGCGGGCAGAGCGCGTCGACCAGGAAGCGACCGTTGTTGCGACGGATAATCATCGGCAGTTCGCGGTCGAACTCGTCCTGAATCGGGCCGACCAGTTCTTCCAGCACGTTCTCGAAGGTGACCATCCCCGACACGGTGCCGTATTCGTCGACCACCATCGCCACGTGCGTCCGATTCCGCTGGAACTCGCGAAGCAGCACGTCCAGCCGCATCGTCTCGGGAAACACCGGAATCTTGCGCGCCAGCCGAGTCAGCGACGTGAGCGGCTTTGCCGAAGCGATTACCCCCAGCACGTCCTTCGTGTGAACCATGCCGATCACGCGATCGAGGTCGCCGTCGCACAGCGGGAATCGCGTGTACTGCGATTCGGAAATCACCTGCAAGTTGTCTTCGATAGAGCGGCGGGTGTTGAGGGTCACGACGTCGCGACGCGGAACCATCACCTGCCGGGTGACTTTATCTTCGAGGTCGAGCACGTTTTCCATCATCAGTCGTTCGTGACGGCTGACCTGCCCGCCGGCGGCCGACTCCGAGAGAATCAGCCGCAACTCTTCTTCGCTGTGCATCTGTTCGCCGGGGACCGCCGCCCCCACGCCGATCAGCCTCAGCAACAGGTTGCTGGTGACGTTCAGAACCCAGATAAACGGCCACAGCACTTTGTAAAAGATCATCAGCGGCCAGGCGACCGTGAGCGCGGTGCCCCGTGCGGCGCGAATCGCCATGATCTTGGGCACCTGTTCTCCCAGCGAAATGTGCAGAATCGTGATCAGCACGAACGCCAGGGGCAGCGCCAGGTAGTCGGCGGCTTTCGGCAGCCCGATTGTCGTCAGCAGGGGCTTCAGGATCTTGATCCCGACATCTTCGCCGACCCAGCCTAAGCCCAGGCTGGCCAGGGTGATGCCCAGTTGGCAGGCCGAGAGGTACGAATCGAGATGATTCAAAATTCCGCTGGTCAGCTTGGCCGACAACGACCCCTGGCGGGCGAGTTGCTCGATTTGGCTGAGGCGGACCTTGACCAGGGCGAACTCGGCGGCAACGAAAAACCCGTTCGCCAGCACCAGAAACAGGACAAAGATAAGTTGCAGGCCATTCATGCGATGGGGCAGCGGCGACGCTGCTGGCTGCGAATTCTAGGAATAACTCGCCATCGATGCAAATCGCGTTGCGCCGCCGCGCGGCGGAAGTAGATGGTGGATAGTAGATAATGCCTGTCCGAAAATGCGTCTCGCCGCGTATTTTAAGCCGCCGAAGGCGGGCTGTGCAGGCTGAAGGAGACGCAAAATGTGGCAACGGCTGTCACGCGTGTCACGTTGCGCATCGTTGCGGCCATATTTTTGCGAGACGGGCGCGTAGTCTGTGCGCAGAGCCTCGTCGAATGCTGTGGACGTCTTGCGCTGTGCGCTAGGCGGCCGCTCTTTGACGTTGACTGCGGGCGGCTTCGCACGAACTGCTTTCACGTGCGATCAGGAGTTTTCCCAGGACGTGAAGGTTGCGGCCCAACACGCGCAGCGCGACGTAGCGCTCGAAGCCGAGTTCGGTGTGGTCGCGGCAACGCTCAAAACCGTTTCCGAATGGGAGTGCTCCGATGGCAGATTCCACACCGGGATGACGCTGACGCGCTTGCCGGAATGAAACCGGCGCCTGTCGCTCTTGTTGAGCCGCCTGTTTGGCGCCCGGCTTCGGAAGACAGAGATTGGCCACGATGGCGGCGAGCTCTCGTTGATTCTCGGGTGTGTGAAAGCCGCGATCGAAGGAAGCCTCCTCGATCGCTCCCTTCAATCGGTCCTGCACAATTCGCGTCTGGGGGACGACGACGTCGCGATCATGCTCGTCGCGACCCAAGATATACGAATGCGTGAGGAACCCGGCAGCGTCTTCCCATAATGTGGCGTAAGACGCGATGCTGTTCGGCCAAGTCTTGCAGCTTGTCGTAATCGAGATCGCAACCCAGGCGAACCGCGGCCAGCACCAGAATCTGCCAGTCCCGGCGCGCCGGGATCCATTCACGCCCCAGATCATCGCGCGCTTCCTGGTTGACATCCTGAGCGATCAACTCGAGAATCTCTTTGCGTAGCTCCGACTGGCTGTAGACCTGTTGATGCGCTCTGAAGATCGGAATGATCTCATCACGACAGTCGAGATTCAGCTCCACACCGACCACACCGCGGCAATCCAATCGCCGCTGGCTGGAGAAGGCTTTTCGCATCGTTCCCTCCTCCAAGATGAATGCCTGTTCTGTTGAATTCCCTGCGTCTTGAGACGCGACAGAACGAAAAAGGTTTCACCTTCGAGGACTCTTTTCGTTGGAAAACGCCGCGGAACACGCGGCAAGACGCATTTTCGGACAGGCACTCGCTAGACATTCGCCGGGTTAGGGGCGGGTAAGAAACAGGGGGCTGACGCCCCTCGCTCGCCGGTGGTGAGGGATGACCTTGACTGTGCAATGCGATTACCTGGGCTGGCTGCGGTGCCCTCAGTGCGGGCACGAGCTGGACCCTGCCGCCGATGGGCAGACCTGTGCCTGCGCGGGGTGCGGGATGATGATCCCGGTTCAGAACGGAATTCCCCGGTTCGTTTCGGCCGAACATCTGGCCAGCTTCGGATTGCAGTGGAACAAATACGAAGTCGCGCACGACGACGAAGATCGCGCCACATTTGAGGCCAAAACCGGCGCGGCACCCGGCGAGCTCGGCGGGTTGCGCGTGCTCGACGCCGGTTGCGGCGGGGGACGTTACAGCAAAGTCGCCGCCGAGGGGGGTGCCAACGTGTGCGGCGCCGACCACACCACCGCCGTCGACAAAGCGGCCCGGCTGTGTGCGCATCTGCCCAGCGCGTGCTTCGTACAGGCCGACCTAAAGCACTTGCCGCTGAAGCCGGCGTCATTCGATTTCGTTTTCTCGATCGGCGTGATGCACCACGACGTTTCGACCCGTGCCGTGTTTGATGCCGTGGCGAAAATGGTGAAGCCCGGCGGGCGCTATGCTGTCTGGCTTTATCGTCGCAATCAATGGTGGCAGGAACGGCTCAACGACGCGCTGCGCCGCCGGACGACAAAAATGTCGCCGCAGCGACTCGAGCGCTATTGCCGATTCGGCGCCTGGCTGGGTGGGTTGCCGCTGGTCAACAAGACGCTCAACAAAGTCGTCAACTTCTCGAGCCACCCGAATTGGGAGAACCGGGTCTGCGACACGTTCGACTGGTTCGCGCCGCAGTACCAGCACCATCATACCGAGAGCGAACTGCTCGGCTGGTTTCACGAAGCGGGGTTCGACGACTTGCGGGTGTTGCCCCCCGAAAAGACCGGCCGGCTCTATCGCTGGAGTTACGACCACAACCTGCTGATCGGTAGCGGCGTGAATATGGTGGGAACGAGATGCCGCTAGGCGAAGTGATCGCGTCATCTTGACGTACGTCGCCGGTCGCGGACAATTGCCCCCAGTCTCGCATCCGTTGACACCAGGAATCCGCCCATGCCGCTGAAACTCGCCATGCTGGGAATGTGGCACACGCACGCCGACGGTCTCGTGCGGCAGGTGGCAGCGCACCCCGACGAGTTCACTCTCGTCGGCTTTCATGACCCCGACCCGCAGGTGGTGGCCGCGCAAAGCAAAAAGTGGCAGGCGCTGGTTCCCGGCTTTCGCGTCTTCGATTCGACCGACGAGCTTCTACGGCAACCGCTCGACGGGGTCGTCGTCGAGGGGCGAGTCGATTTGAACTTGCAGCATGCCCACAAAGTTCTGGAAAGCGGCAAACCGGTGCTGCTCGAGAAACCGGCCGGCGACAATCTCGACGAGCACCGTCGGCTGATCGACGTGGCTCACAAGAAGCACCTGCACGTGCAGATGATCTACCTCTTCCGCTACATGAGCGCCGTTCAGGAACTGCTGAAACGGGGCCGCAGCGGCGAACTGGGACGACTGTACGAATTCCGCGGGCGGCTTCCCAAAGATCTCCCCTCGTATGCCCGCTTTGTTGAAGAGTTGGCTCATTACCGCGGGGGAATGTTTTTCGAGATGGCCGGGCACCTCGTCGATATTCTGGTGGCCCTGCTCGGCAAGCCGCAGAAGATCACTCCGTTTCTGGCGCATCATCACACCGCCGATCCCCCGTCGTTCGTCGACAACGGCATCGCGATTTTCGAATTCGAGCGGGCGTTTGGGATCATTGAAGTCCCGGCGCTGGAAGTGGCTCCGCACTCGCGACGGATTGAGTTGTACGGAACTGAAGGGGCCTGCGCAATCCCGCACCTGGGAAGCGGGCACCTGGGCAACAAAAACATCCAGCCGATTGAAGTCTTTCGCGTGGGAATGCCCGACTGGCAGACGCTGGAATTGCCGGCCGCCACGCTGCAGATTGCCGATCTCCGCGAGTTTGCCGCGATCGTTCAGGGGAATAAGACGCCCGATTTCTCGATGGAACACGATTTGATCGTGCAGGAATCACTGCTGACGGCCAGCGGAATGGCCCCGGTTCGTTGACAATTCGGATCAAAATCCGGCACAATTAGCATGGCCGATGACCATGTTGGGTGTCGGTCCTGCCGCTATTGATGGAACGAACCGAAGCCGACCGGCTTGAAACCGAATGTTTCGGTAGGCCCCGTCGAAATCGTGGCGTTCCGTCCCTTCCCTGAGTTTGCCGAATTCTGTTCGTGAGCGTATTTCTGCTCTCGTCCGGGTCGGCCCATTCACAGAGTTTTCAAGTTCTAAGGAGATCCGCCGTGTTGAAGAAGTTTCTGTTCAGCGTTTCGCTGGCCGCGCTCGGTCTGTCGCTGCTGGTTCCCGTGCGGGCCGCAGCACCCATTAAAATCGCCGTCGTCGCGCCGGTCGCCGATCTGGTGACCGAAGCCGAAGCCAAGATCAAAGCGCTCGAAGAAGCACTCGCCAGCGAGAAGAGCTACCTCGAAAGTAAGACTACGACCATCCCCTCGGAGGCGGGTGTGCTGGCCGTGCTGGCCCAGGCGATCGGCGAATCGGAAGAGAAAGCCACCTGGAAGGCTTCGGCTCCCGACCTGCGCGATGGCGCCATTGCGATCGCCGGCAGCAAAACCTACGACGATGCCAAGAAGGGCCTGGTCGCCACAAAAGAAGCGTTCGACGGCAAGGCGGGAGGCGCCAAGCCCGAGGCGGACTGGAACAAGCTCTGCATACTCAAAGCGCTGATGAAGGAAGTCAACAAGCGCAACGGCAAGCTCCGGCGCAATACGCGCATGCCGCCCCCCAACGCGGACGAAGCGGCTCGCGACGCCAGCGTTCTGGCGGTGCTGGCCCTCGCGATGCACGACGACACGCACGAAGTTAAAAAGTCCGAGCAGATTCCCGAATGGCAGAAGTTCTCGAAGGACTTTCAGGTGCAAATGACGGCGACCGCCGCTGCCCTCAAGGCCAAGGATAAAATGGCCGCTGGCGACGCCTTCAAGAAGGCCAACGCCGCATGCACCGAATGCCACGCCAAGTTCCGCGAGGAAAAGTAGCCTGATTGGCGGCGACCGTTGGCTCGAAACATGAACCGGCCCTGTAATTGTAGGGCCGGTTTTTATTATTGAAGTTGCTCGTTTGTTTTCTGTATTTCGAGGAGTTTTTGCAGAATCTCAGAAAGCCCGGAGGGCGGCATGTAATAGCCAGGGGCGGCAGCCCCTGGGAAACGTCCGCAATTGTTCCCAGCCCCGGCAGGCAACGCCGTGAAGGATTTTAAGCCGTGGATCTGTTTGGGGTTAGGGCATCAAGCTTTTTCTTTTCCCGTGCGCTGAGTTTGCGGATTGTGGGATCGCCCAGTGGTTTCTTGTCAGGGTTGGGCGGGCGGTATCGGGCGCGTTTGG
>SIAF01000205.1 GCA_009691905.1 Planctomycetaceae bacterium
GTCGCGGTCTTGAGCCGCACATGGACCGCAGTTCGGGATGCAATGTTCGCCTCTCAGATTCCAACGCTACCCCGAACTCACGGGCCGATTCGTAGTCGTCCAATTGCAAATGCCGCATAAAAATGTGGGATTGAATGGATCGCACCCGGCTGCTCGAAGAATTGAAAGAGGGCGTGCGACCGGCAGCCGAGATGTGGGAGCTTTCGAAGAGAGCCGGGTTCAAGGAGCAGACCGTGAAGGATGCCAGAAAGCACCTTCGCATCAAGCCGTATCAAAATGAAGGTGTTGGCAAGCGAAAGTGGTTCTGGGGCCTGCCGAAATGACAGAAAATGTTATGCCAAATGGCAAAAACCCGGCGGGGGGGGTGTCGCGCAGCAATATGCGCCTTCTGAGGCGATTTTCGCCAAATCCCGGCCAAATTCGCTCAGAAGTGTAAAATGGGAATTCGCGCCTTCTGAGCGGTCGAACGGGTCACAAGCTGGAAATTATCGCATGACCGAAATCTCGCTCGGATACAGCCGGCGTCTCAGGGCACTGTCGCGGCCAAAGGGCGCTCGGCTGCGCCTTGCGGCTAAACGGCATCTGTCCTATGGGCGCGTTTTGAGCGGAGCGGGAACGACGTCGTCGCCGCCAAGCATGACGGGAACCGACAGTTCATTTCCCTGACGGACAACCGTCAGCGTCACCTGGCTGCCGGGGGCTTTGGCTTCGATCACGCTTAAGAAGTCGTCGGCTGAGGCCACTTTCTGGTCGTCGACGGCAATGATCAGGTCGGCGGCGGTCCGGTCGACCGACTCGACCACGAACGGGCCTCGGCGGCGAGTCACCAACTGCGGCCCGCGCAAACCGGCCCGCTCGGCCGGCCCACCGGGAATCAGCTTGAAAATCAGCAAACCGTGTTCGGTCTCGTAGACCTTTGAGATGCCGATTTCAGGGCGGATGACGCGGCCCCGTTCGATAAGCTGCGGCACGATCCGGGCGATATGACTGACCGGTAACGCGAAACCGACCCCCGCGCTTTGGCCGGTCTTACTGGCGATGGCGGTATTCATGCCGATCAGTCGGCCGTGCGTATCGAGCAGCGGCCCTCCCGAGTTGCCGGGGTTGATGGCCGCGTCGATTTGGATGATCGACTTGATCGAGCGTCCTTCGTGAAGCTGCAGCGAGCGATTGAGGCTGGAAATGATGCCCGATGTGAGGGTCCGTTCGAGGCCGAACGGATTGCCGATCGCAAACACGCGCATGCCGACCCGTAGCCGCCGCGAATCGCCCAGGACGACCGGGTGCAACGCGGCGGGCGGGGCATCGATTTTGATCACGGCCACGTCGTTGATCGGATCGGCGCCGACGAAGCGCGCTTCATACGACTGGCCGTCGGCGAGCGTGACCTGAACCTGCCGCGCAGCGTCGATGACGTGATTGTTGGTGACGATGTGCCCGGCATTGTCGAGGATGCTGCCCGAACCTGAGCCTTCCGTCGGGACTTCGAGCATGAACAGCCGATCGCCGCGAACGCCCCGGGTCGTAATGTGGACGACGCTGCGATTGACGTTTTCATAGACGGCAATGTTGATTTGCTCTTCGCGGGAGAGTTCATCAGGACCCAGGGGGCTGCCCAATTCGTGTGGCCGCTCGTCGCGGCCGGCACCCAGGTGGGCGGGGACGCGCGGTCGGGTCGATTCAGGCAGTACCGGCCCCTTGCGCTCGTCGGTGCGCTCGACGGGGCGCTCGACGGCGAAGGCGGCCGACCGGATTTGCGGGTTGTTGAGGGTCAGGGCGATCAGCGCCCCGAGCACGGCCGAGAACACGCAAGACAGCACGTATTTCATAGTTCATCTCCCTGCCGGAAAAGGCGGCAACCTGATATAGGTGGTTTTGGAGATCGACTCAAGAGGCAGTCCCCAAACTTCACTCCGCGCAGCAAACGTTCAAAATTTTGTCGTTGCGAGAAGATTTTTTCGGCGCCGATGCACAAATCGTTTCACGCATTTCTGTTGCGGTTGAGGAAAATGAACCACGGATCACACCGATGACACGGATACGGCACGAATTCAAGTCAATTTTTATTTGAGGATTTGATACCTCCGCAGTCGTCTGCGTTAATCCGTGAAATCTGCGGATAAACTCCTGAGAATCCCATGGCCAAAAAAATAACCCGCTGCAACGATCCGCAGATTGCGCAGATTGACACAGATTGAATTCAAAACTCTCATCTGTGTGATTCGTGAAATCCGTGGTTTCTCCTTTGGTTGCGGCCGACGGCCGCGCTGTGGGGCGCTCAGGCTGCATTCGACGGCGTGTGCCAAAGTGTTCGCGATGAAACGGTGCGTTCGCGATGAAACGGGGTGTTCGCGATGAAACGGATCGGAATCCTGACCGCCGGCGGAGATACCCCGGCCCTCAACGCCACGATTTATGGCGCAGTCGTCCGCGCCAACCAGTTGCGGATCGACGTGTTCGGGATCATCAAAGGCTTTTCGGGGATGATCAACCCCGCGATGCCTCACGTGCATTTGAACCCGCTGTTTTCGACGATTCCCGAACTCAATCCCTGCCTGGGGGGAACGCTGCTGGGGGCGTCGCGAACGTACATCGATCCCGACGATCAACCGACGATCAATGCCGTCGCGGCGCGGCTGGACAAGCTGGGAATCGACGGAGTGATTTGTATCGGCGGCGATGGCACGATCAACGGCATGCAGCCCCTGGCGCAGTGTTTCCCGACGGTGCTGGCCCCGAAGACCATCGACAACGATCTGGGGCTCAACTACGCCGAAGAAGCCAACGAATGGCTGCGCGAACCCGGATCGCAACCCGGAAAATTCAAATACCGTAAGCTCGACGGTCGGCCCGATATCAACCTCGAAGAGATGATCAACTATGTGACACCCGGCTTTGCGACGGCGGTTTATGTCGCGGCCACCGGCATCCAGCGCATTCGCACGACCGCCGAAAGTCATCGCCGCATCGCGATTATTGAAGTCATGGGGCGCGATTCGGGTTACATTGCGCTGGGTTCGGCGTACGGCCAGCCCGACATTATTCTGCTGCCCGAGTCGCCTGTGGTGTACAGCCACCTCGAGCGGCGGGTTCGCGAACTGTACGAACTACAGAAGCACGTCGTGATCGTCGTCGGCGAAGGGGTCGTCGACGAGCAGGGAAACCAACTCGGCGCCGTCTCGAAAAGCACCGATCCGGCGGGAAATGTCGTGTTCTCGGGTGCGGCCGAGCATCTCAAATCAATGCTCGTCAAGTCGATGGGCAACGAGTACTTCACATCGAAACGCCGCAACGAGTCGGCTGATTCGGCGATCTTCACTCGTAAACTGGGGCACACGCAACGCGGCGGACGGCCGATTTTGTTCGACCGTTTTCACGCGGCACAACTGGGCGGCAAGGCGGTCGAGGTCTTGGCCGAGGGACAGAACAATATGGTCGTCACCCTGCAGTGTACGCAAAAGCAGGGGTTCTACGTCGATTCGATTCACGCCAATCGGTTACGCGATCAGTGGGGAGTGATCCACCCGCGGCAGATGCACCTGTCGTTTTACGATGCCGGGCGGTTTCAGCCGTCAAAACTGGGCATCGAATACCTGCTGCCGATTTTCACGAATGCCATCGGACTGGACGACATGGAAGACGTGCGCGTCGAATTATTCCATTCGGGCAATCTGACGCAGCGCTATCAAAGCGTGAACGTCGACATGCAGAAGCGGATCCGCGTACTGCAGTGAACCGGTTTCGCGTGCCTCACCCCGGTCCGGCGGTCAATCCAATCCGGCGGTCAATGATTTCTGGCCAGATGCGTCCGGACTTCGCGCTTAAGGCCGACGCGTTGGTCGTCGGCCGGGCCGGAAATGAGCAGCACATCGTCGATTCGGTACCCACCGCGCTCTTTGATCAACTCGACGCGGGCGCCGAACCGGTCGTCGCCCAGGACGACGACCGCGCGGTCTTGCTGCTGCGTCAGGCCGCTCATGCGCGCCGAGAGGTGCGGCTGCGGGTCGCGTTCGAACTCGGGCGTCTTGTCGAGGTAGTTCCAGGCCAGTCGCGAAAACTCGTCGGTGCTGGCGCCGCGCACGTCTTCCATCTTCGAGTCTTGCAGGCCGTCGGCAAACTTCAAAATCGGAAGCAGCATCGCAATGTTGGTCTTGAGCGATAGGGTGCGGTCGGTTTTCGACGTGTGCTCACGCGAATCGGCGAGTGCCGTCGATTGGTTCTCGGGCAGCGACGGAATCAGCACGTCGTCGACCAGCATCCGCCCCCCTTCATCCCGCAGCACATACGTCAGCGGGGTGTCGCCCTGTTCGACCAGGATCTCGGTCAACGACCCCTTGAAGTCGGTCTGCAGAATTCGGGGATTGGTCGGCTGAATCTCATCCAGCGGCAGACGCGCAAAATACTCGGGGACGACCAGCGACCAGACGCGCTGGCTGAAATCGTGGGTCGAATGCGCTCGCAGCGCTTTGAGATTGTGTTCCGCCAGCGCCACGCTGAAATCATTCAGGGCCTGATGCGCCGTAAACAGCGCCGAGAGTCGCTTGTCCTGTGAGCCGTTGAGTTCGTAAATCGTCACGTCGTCGACGAGATACCGCGACGTGGAATTGAATTTAGTGGGATTCTGCTGTTCGAGGGTCAGTTTCACCATTTCCGATCCTGCCGGCACGATGAATGTTGCCGAGGTGCCATCGAGCTTCAAATCGAATTTCTCTTCGCCGTTCGAAACCCCAGGCAGTTCGACGAGCGACAGATCGGCGGCAGCCAGACTGCCTTTGAAGAATTGCGGCGTCGAAATCTCTTCGAGGGCCAGCTTGTTGGCTTTGCGGTAGGCTTCCTGAAACAACACGGCTGCCGACAGGGCGGCCGAAACCTGCCGCGCTGATGCAATGGCGGCCGAATTGCGTCGCGATTCAACCTGCAGGTCATCGAGCTTCCAGCGGTCGTCGATTTTTCTGAACTTCATGACCAGTTCGCCCGATTCTTTGGGGACGCGCATTTCGGCGGTTTCGTCGCCGATGCGATCCTGCGCGAGAACGCGCGTCTGCTCGGCGATATCGGCCGTGACCTGTTTCGCAAACCGCGCCAGATGCGGCGGCGACAGATCGCTCAGCGATTGGGCGAACTCGGGGGTCGCCACCGCCAGAATGCGGTCGCGCTCGCCGACTTTCCAGGCGTCCAGCGCGTCCAGCAGGGGAATCACGACTGCCAGGCGATTTCCGACCGATTTGTTGGCTTTTTCGTCGGCGCGGCTCAGGTACAGGTCGTCGACGACCCATTGGCCGCTCGACGCACCCGGTTTCAACCGAAAGCGCACCTTGATTTTCTCGGCCCGCTTGTCGCCGATTTCAACAGTGGCCAGCTTTTCGACAATGTGCTTGTCGTCGTCCTTGACATCCTTGACGTTGACAACCTTATGCTTGCCTTCGGGCAAGTCGATCAGTTTGAGTGCCCGGAACGTGTCGTCGCCCTGGACCGCTTTCTTTTTGAAGTCGGCCGACGATTGCTTCTCGAGCTGCGCCAGATCGTGGTCTTTGAGGCTGTCGGAAAAGGCCGTGACCACGCGATTCTCGACCATGTGCGAGCAGCCCACAGACAGGCTCCAGCAGCACCCGCAAAGCACGAGAGCGACAGATGTGCGCATCGGACAAGCCTTCCTTGGCGGACGGTCGCGCAACAACCCAGGTCGGTTGCCTGCGCAGGACGAATCAATCTGGAGTTTGGGAAAGTGAGAGGTCGGGGTTCTCGCAAATTGCCGATCGCGGGTCAAGAGGGGATTGGACGGATTTTGTGACTTTTGGGAACACAAATAGTTTTAGTTCATGATTGCGGTCCTGCCGATGCCGCCGGAATTCCCAGCCGATCGCCCGGTTGCAGCGAATTCCCCCGTAAAAAATCGGCGGAGGGCATCGACCGCTTGCCATCCGGCTGCAGGTCGACGATTTCCAGCGGTCCGCTGCCGGTTTGAACCACGAGTCCGCGGCCGTCGGCACGAAGAATCGTCCCGGAAGCAACGGGCGACCCCTCAGGTGCGAGAGCGCGAACTTTGAGCACGGCCACACGTAAGACCCCTTTTCCTGATGTCGGAACCCAGGTGAACGCCTTCGGCCACGGCTGCAAACCGCGGACAAGGCAGTCGATCTGGCCGGCTGTGCGGCTCCAGTCGATCGTTCCCATGTCTTTGGTCAATTTGGGAGCGCGCGTCACCAGTTGTTCGCTCTGCGGTAATGCTTGCAGCGTTCCCGAAAGAAGCTGTTCGAGGACGGGTGGAATCAGCGGCACAGCCAGTTGTGCCAGACGGTCTTCGAGTTCACCGGCCGTCTCGTGCGGGGCGATCAAAGTTCGTGCGACCGCCAGAATCGGTCCGGCATCCAAACGGGGTAAAATTCGAATTATGCTGACGCCCGTTTCGGTATCCCCCTCCAGAATTGCATAATTCACCGGGGCCGCCCCCCGATGCCGGGGGAGCAGCGACGCATGCACGTTGATCGCCGCCAGACGCGGCAGGCCCAGCAAGGCCGACGATAAAATCTGCCCGTAGGCCGCCACGACGAAGACATCTCCCGCTAACGCCTGGAGTTGCGCGAGCGCGTCGGGGGCATTCACGCTGGCCGGCTGGAACACCGGCGTACGCCGCGCCTCGGCCAAGTGCTTCATTCGATTGACGTGGCTTTGATGATGCCCGCGCCCCGTCCGGTCGGGCTGAGTGTACAGCGCCACCACCTCGTGCGGTGTATCGTACAGCGCCCGAAACGTCGGTTCGGCAAAGTCGCCGGTCCCCATCATGACCAGCCGGAGTGGCGGCATCATGTACGGTCCCTGTCGGTCTCAAGTTCATCCCCGGTTTCGGCACGGTCTCTCGCCCACCCCAGGATCGTCGGCAAACGTCGGTCCGGGCGGGTCACGCCGCTCCCGATTGCGCCTGGCCCGCGGCCAGACGCTGCAAGCCGGCGGCGATTTCGGCATCGGGGGGAACGACCCCCAGTTCCTGCTGGCGGCGAAACTGGGCTTCGAAGTCCCCCAGTTTTCCCGAAATCTCGCGCTGCCCTGTTTCGCTCAGTCGGTCGATGAACAGCACCCCATCGAGATGGTCGGTCTCATGCTGAATCGCCCGGCTTCCCAGGTCGTCGATTTTCAGTTCGAAACCGTGACCGTCCAGATCGAAAGATTCGACCACGATCTCTGAGGCGCGACGAATCGGCGCATACATTTTGGGCAGACTCAGACAGCCCTCTTCGGCCTCCTGCGTCCCCTTGCGGCGGACAATCTCAGGATTGATGAACACATGCTCCTGATCGCTTTCTTCGCGCTTCGCCGTCAAATTCATCACGAACAGCCGGTAAGGCAGCCCCACCTGATTGGCCGCCAGCCCGATCCCTTCCGAGGCGTACATCAGCTCGAACATCTCACGAACGATGTCGCTCAGTTCGGCGTTGATGCGCGCGATGGGGGTCGACTTCCAGCGCAGCGCAGGATGAGGGTACTGAACGATGTGCATGCAGCGATTTTTCGATAGGCGACGAAACGGGAGGGCAGAGCCTGACTGGCCCAATTATAGCGCGCGTCGCGGCGTCGGTCGAGCATTGCGTGGCTCGGGAGAGCGGTGCGACGACGTTTTGGCGCGGCAGAAGATCGACCAATTTCCGCGCCGCGTGCGATTGGCCTGTAACTCAATCGACGTAAAAAAACCGCTCTACTTCAGCGACGATCTTCGGATCGAGTTTTCGCAACCGCTCGATGAATTCGGCTCCTTGCCGCGCATGAATCGGCAACTTCGCCCCCGCATCGGACGGGATGTCTTTCGTGCTCGCAATCATGAATCGGACAATCGCTCGACGGATCTGTTTGTCGTCGAACTTCGGATCGTCGTACATCTTCGTCAAGTCAGAATGGATGCTCCAGTCTTTCCAGCGTGCCAGGTTGCTGATGACCAGTACCGTGAAATCCGGATTCTTCAGAATGAGCCGGAGCGCGGCTTTCAGTCGGTCGTTTGAGATGCGGCCATTTCCAACGCTCCAAAGGTCTATTAACGCGGATTGCACGCGGAAGATGTCGAGAACCTCCGATCGCGGATTACGCAGGAATTCGCGCTCGATCAGGTCGAGCCCCTCTTCGCCGGTGAGCAACAGGTAGCCGGCAATCACGCCTTCGATTCCCCAGCGCCCCTCACCGCTGCTTTCGAAAATTCGCCGTTCGAGCAGTTGCGCATCCTCTTTCTTGCCGCACAGTCCCAGCATCAGCCCGTATTGTTCCTGACGGCCTGGTGACAGATCTTCATCCAGCAACCACTGCCGCAACTTGTCCCGCGGCAGCTTTGAAGTGATCGCAGCGATGTCAGCAGTCCAAGCGTATGCAAATTCTGCATAGGCATCCTCGGCGATCGTCGCGTCGGAGTGCTCAAGAAAGCCGACGAAGTACTCGAGCCTCGTCGCATCCGGCGTTTCGCGTGAAGGAGACTGAACGATGTATTCGAAACTCTCCTCATTGATATCGAGGGGGCATTTGTCCACCCATTTGACCGCATCCGATCCCGTCCGCTTGCCCAGCAACAGCGCGAGGCTTCCCGGTTTGCCGGCGTGGTATTTCTTGAGCGTGATCCGCTGTCCCTTCTTGAAACCTTCGCAAGCGTCGCGTTCGATCTTGACAATCTCGAAAGTCGTCGATTCCGCTGCTCCATCGCCCCCATTTCGAGCCGAAACCCATTCGACCAGAATTGCTACCTCCGAGTCGGCAAACTGCTCGCTGAGAGTCGGGGAACAACTGCGCATGGTGCGCGGTCCTGCAGTCGCGCCCGACGAAAGGGCCGACACGACGAGAGCCAGCGAGAAAAGCGTGGCGCATCTTGGGGGGACCATGGCGCAGACCTCACTTGTGGACGATCGCCGCATCATCGAGATGGTACAGCCCGTAAAGCAAGCCATCATCGATTGTCAGGATTTCGATCCGAAATGTACCGACAACATCGAATGACTTGAGCTCGATATAGTCTGTGGTGGTTCCGGGTTCGAGGGTCACGTAAATCATGCGATCAATTTTGGGCGCTGGTCCGAAACTCATCAGGTTCAATTCCCGAACGAGCAGGAACTGTGAGATTCCGGTTGCGACCACTGATGGCCTCATGTAGCCGCCAATTCGAATCGTTTTATCATTTAAGTTCCGCAGCCATGCCGGCATCCGATTGATACAATCGGCCGTGATCGGTTTCATCTGGATGAGTTTGGTCAGGTCCAGATCGTCGAACTCGATGCGCAACGCCCCCTGCGGTCCTTCAGCAACGAACTTCCGGTCCTGCTCCCTCGAGTCCGTGTCGACGGGCTGCGTCGTATTCGATGCGGCAACATCGGCCGCATCGGGGGGGACAGCGGCGATCGACTCGATTTTCGTTTCACTTTCGAGCCGATCTTCGACACCGAAACCGTCGATCGGCGGTAATCGAGCCTCGTTGTCGCCGGAAACCGAATGACCCGCGGATGAGTTGGCCGGAACAGACAAGTCAGTCTCCGTCGACTGCTCGAGACAGCCGGCCGTCGACAGGAGACATCCGCACAGCCCGCACCACAGCAGAGCGTCAAGCCGGCGCTTCTCGATGAATCGGGCCATTGGAAGATATCCCGTCGATGGCTCAAGGGGCCTGTCGGACGGCCTGCTTGTACCATAGAGGGCTGGCGATTCGAAAGGCCAGCTCGGTTACACCGGCATCTCGCGCTCCAGAGTCACGCCGCCAGGTTTCCCAGCAGGCTCGGCGATCCGCACAGGTCGGCGACCGACTCGACGATCAGGTCGGGGCGGAAGGCGAACTGCCGCAGGTCGTCTCGACACGTGACCCCCGAGAGCACGAGAATCGTGCGATAACCCATCTGCACCCCGCCCAGAATATCGGTCTCCATCGTGTCGCCGATCATCGTCGTGGCATCGCTGGCCAGGCCCAGTTGTTTGCGCGCCATGCGCACCATCACGGGGCTCGGCTCAGGCGTTAGCCTTCATCGCCTCGGCCAGAATCCGTGAGGTGCCGGGGCGCATGATGCGCGGGTCGACCAGTTCGCCCTTGAGCAGCGTCTCGCGGACCTGCTTGCCCGAGATCGAAATCGGCTTCTCGTCCTTGTGGTTTTCGGTCAGATCGACGCGGCCGATCGACTCGTAGAAGGCGGCGAACCCGACTTTGACCGGCTGAATCTCGAGATCGCCGGCAAGCTTGCCGAAAATCTCCTGCGCGTCGAAATCGCCCCAGATGGCGGTGCCATCTTTGAAGGGGGCGTCGGCGTGCTTGCGGCCGATGACGATGTCGGTGAAGCCGCTGTTCTGGCGGTAAATGCCGTGCATCACCGCCTCGTTCGGGCCTCCGTAAAACATCTTGATGTCGAGACCCAGCAAGATCACGCGATCGGGCACGCTTTCGGCGCGGGGCTTCCACAGCGTCTGGTCGCTGTCTCCCTCGCCCAATCCCCGGTCGGTGATCAGCGCTTCGTAGGTGTGCATCCGGATTTCGGCGTTGACGTCGTCACCCTTTGTCTCTCCGATCAAGGGGTTGAGGCACGCGCCGGCGTTGTGACCGTCTTTGAGCAGTTTTTCCAACCCGTAAACCAAGGCGTACTCGTGCGCCCGATGCAGCGGGTTGCGGGTCTGGAAGGCGACGACCCGATTCCAGCCCTTGCCCGCCAGCAGCTTGCGGACTTCCGACGGGGCCAGCACGTACTTGCCGAACTTTGCGTTTTTCGGCTGCGGCAAGGCGCGAATCTCGCCGCCGATCAGGTGCGTCTTGTCGGCATCGCCCACCAGCACCATGTCGGCGCCGGGATGGTCGGTGCGCTCGGTCAGGTAGACGCTTTTCAGATATTTGGGTTTGTCCCACGGGAAGACGTCGTTGATTTCAAGCGTCGCCACAATGTCGCCGGCCGCGTTCGTGAGCGCCACTTTCTGACCGGCCTTGAGGCTCCTGGCAAGATCGGCGGTTACCGGCAGCGCCAGCGGGATCGTCCAGGCGTATTTTTTCCCGCCCCGTTCGATGCACGCCTGATCGAGCACCTGATTGAACTCGGCACCGTTCATCGGGCCGGTCAGCGGGCTCAGCGTGCCGTCGGCCCAGCGATAAACCGTCGACAGGTCGGCCGCCGACACGGGAACTTTCGGCAACCTGGCCGCTTCGGCGAGAAATGCAGCCACTTCGGCAGGGGGCACCGTCCGACACACAGGTTCTGTCAGACCGCCATGCGGGGGGATCAAATCAGCCATCGCGAAGTCTAGCTCCTAAGGTGGAATGCTTCAGTTTCAGATATAGAACATATTCGTGTTCTGCTCTGTGGCCGTCTCGGCCAGTTGAGCAAAGTCGATTTGCTGCAAGTGCTGCTGCTCGATGCGGTTGGACTCCAGCCACACGTCGTGCAGGACGTGCCAGCCCACGGTATGACTGCACGACTGCTCGGCAACCGACGCGTCGGGCGGCCCTTCGACCGTCTGCACGACATCCCATAACGTAATCTCGCGCGGCTCGGCCGCAAGTCGATATCCACCTGCCGCGCCACGCAGGCTGGTCACATAACCGGCCCCTTTGAGTTGCAGCAGGATTTGAACCAGAAACCGCTCGGGAATTCCATTGGGGGCGGCAATATCGGTGAGGCGCGCCGGTTCAGGCTGGTGATGCCGCAGAGCAAGCTCCAGCACTGCCAGACAGGCATACTCGGCCTTTGCCGAAAGCTTCATGAACGCAGACCGGCCTGGGAAGTGCGTAACTCACCAAAAAGCATCGAAATGGAAACGTAGGTAACATGGTCGGAGAAGTCAAGAAGGTTGGGCGGCGCTGCGGAGCCAAGGCACCCCCGCTGGAGCCCAGCCTTCAGGCCGCCACGTGTTTCCCGCATTTCAAAAGTCGCGCGCTTTCTCACAGGGGTTCACAACCCGCCAGGTGTCGTAGCACAAGCGTCTTCGCTTGTGGCCGGTTCACGAATCGGGATCGGCACCGGTCGGTACAATATTCGCGAGCGTGGGGCGATCAAGCGGGGACGCTTGATCTACGGTGTCGTAGCACAAGCGTCCTCGCTTGTGGCCAGTTCACGAATCGGGTCGGGGATGGCATCGGTGGTCGCAATCTATTTGGTGGGGCAATCAAGCGAGGACGCTTGATCTACGGTGTCGTAGCACATGCGTCCTCGCTTGTGGCCAGTTCACGAATCGGGTCGGGGATGGCATCGGTGGTCGCAATCTATTTGGTGCGGCAATCAAGCGGGGACGCTTGATCTACGGGTACGGCTAGTGCCGCATCTCGGAAACGGGGTTTCATGAAAACGGAAAATGATATATCTCTCGTCAACCCTCGATTGTGAGGCGGGAGCTTAACCAATGCCAGGGACGGCGGCGAAGATTCGGGTCAGCGAGAAGCAGCAGATCGTGTTGC
>SIAF01000206.1 GCA_009691905.1 Planctomycetaceae bacterium
CGCCAACCGATCCAAAATGCGACCATCTTCATTGGTCGGCAACGTCGAGCATCCTTGCTCTACCATCGTCACAGCCTCCTTGGTGCTTGGTTTTTGACCAAACACAAGTTACCGGGAGGCTGTGACTTATGAAAAGACGAACGGTATTGCATTTAGCCATGTGGGACAAACCCGGAACAGCGGGCGGTAGAATTCAACCATCGGCTCGACCGGAAGCCATCGATGATCCACGGCCCATTGTGCCGGCCCGAAGCTCCCGACATACAGCACCAACACCACGCACAGCCCCACAACAATCCAGAATCCGGCGGTGGGCTTGCGGGGGGAGGGCATGGCGGCAGTTTACCGCCCCGATCAATCGCCGGGAATCCCGGTTGGTACTACCCGGTGTTTCCCGCCTCCCGCCCTCCGCGGTACAATCCCGGCATTCAATTCACGAACAATCCTTCCCGCACAGTTAGGCCACCCATGAAGAGACTGAGCGCGTCCATCGTTTTTTCCGCCGGCCTCGCCACGCTTGTATTCGGTGGGTGGATGCGGAGCGATACCGGCGTGTTTATCGTGGCAGTCGGATGTCTCATTTCTACGATTGGGATTTTCGGCTGGTTCAAAGTGCTTGGCGAGAAATGACCGGTTCTTCCAGTGTCCGACTTTCGTCAATTCCGCGCCCTACCCCGAAAGTACGATCCGCACGCAAATTGTACCACTACCGGCGGAAGCGGCATCGTTACGCGACGGGAAGCGACTCGCTATAATCACGAATCGTTCCGGGTACTGTTCCCATTCAGCCGCAGTCGTCGGGGTGCGATGATGGTGCGCCATCTGGTGACAATCGACGATCTGAGCGAAGCGGAGATCCAGGCGATCTTTTCGCTCGCCGACGAATTTCTGGCGAGCATGCCTTCACCCGGTTCTCCCCACCGGATTCGAGGCTGCCTGCCGCTGGCCGATCAGTTCGTTCTCGCGACGCTGTTCTACGAAGCCAGTACGCGGACGCGGTTCTCGTTCGAGACGGCGATGATTCGCCTGGGGGGGCACGTGCTGTCGTCGGCCGACCCGAAGACGACCTCGGCGGCGAAGGGAGAAACGATCGCCGACACGGTGCGCGTCCTGCAGAACTATGCCGACGTAATTGTCATTCGGCACCCCTGCGAGGGGGCGGTCAAGGTCGCCAGCGAATACTCCGACGTGCCGATTATCAACGCCGGTGACGGCGGGCACGAGCACCCGACTCAAACGTTGTGCGATCTGTACACGCTGCAGCGGGAAAAGGGATCGCTCAAGAATCTGAACGTCCTGCTGTGGGGTGATCTCAAGAACGGCCGCACCGTGCATTCGCTGGTTTACGGCCTGGCGCGGTTTGGGGCGCGGATCATTCCGCTGCCGGCCGAAGGCTTCGGCCTGCCCGAGCACGTGACGCGGCGCCTGCTTCGCGATTACGATTGCGTCCCCCTCAGCAACGACGAATTGATCGACGCGGGGACCGACAAATTCCCGGTCGACGTGGTCTATGTCACTCCCGAGAAGCCCCATCAGCGATCGTTGTTCTCGGACGTGAAAGAAAAGGGAACCGACGTGCTCCGCGTGCGGCTTCCGCACAACGCCCTCTCGAAAATCGACGCCTGTTACGTCACCCGATTGCAGCGCGAGCGGATGCCGGGGGACGCCTCGGCCGAGAACTACCCGATGGTCGACACCGAGTTTCTCAAAGACCGCCGGTATCGGCACAGCAGCGTGATGCATCCCCTGCCGCGCGTCACCGAACTGGGCTACGACCTCGACGACGACGCGCGGGCCGTGTATTTCAAACAGGCTTCGTACGGAGTCCCCGTGCGGATGGCCCTGATTGCCGCCCTGTTGCAGATCAAGCCCGACGTGCTGGGGGCCGTGCCTCCCAAAAAACGCCACAGCCTGTTTGCGCGGAGCACCGTGCATTGCGACAACCCGAACTGCGTCACGGGGCTTGAGACCGAGCAGCGGTATCTCACGCCAAAGTTTCTGGTGATCATTGAAGACGAACGGCTGACCATCCGCTGCCAGTATTGCGAGCACGAGTCGATTCCCGAGTTCATCGGTCGGTCGTCGACGAAGAAATACGAGCCCAATCGCATGCGGTGGGAATCGCTGCCCGACGATATCACGCTGTTCACTGACGAGGCTGCGGCGATCGCGGCGGGGTATCAGCCGTACAAGCAGCGATTGAAAGTCTGAGCCGCAAGGGATTCTGGTTTCAGTCAACATGGGATCCCGCTTTTTGTCATGCCGGCCCGGTTTCTGCTGATTGACGGTTACAACCTGCTGCATGCCGCAGGGATGGCGCGTAGCGATTACGGGCCGGGCGATCTGCAGCGCTGTCGCGAGCGGTTGCTTCGTTACCTATCGGGCAAGCTGAGTGCCGCCGAGATGGCGCGCACGACCGTGATTTTCGATGCGCGCGATCCGCCCCCTGACCGCCCGGCGCGGCAGGTGGTTCGCGGGCTGACGGTGCTGTTCGCCAATCCGGGAGGGGATGCCGATGTCGTGATCGAGCAATGGCTCGATGACCACTCGGCCCCCAAACAGGTCACTTTGGTTTCCAGCGATCACGTTCTGCAGCGCGCGGCACGGCGGAATCGCGCTCTATTCGTCGACAGCGAAGTGTTTTTCGAGCGGCTCGAACGTCGACGCGACCGCAGCGACGAGGGACACACCGGCCGCGGTCAGACACCCGACGCCAAACCGGCTGACGGACTGACAGCAGCCGAAACAGCCCAGTGGATGAAGTTTTTTGGTGACCTGTCGGCACTGGCGGCCGGCATCGGGATCGATGGCCCGGACGATGCCGGGGCCGAGACCGACGTGCCACCGGCGGCCGAACCGCCATCGGCAGCCGCTGGCGCCGGCGACCCGACCCGGCGAACCCGACGCGCGGCGCGTAAGAAAGGCCAGTCTGAGAAAGGCCAGTCCCGCAATTCGAAACGCCCGGCGAACGTGTCGGCTGACGATCTGGCCCACTGGCTGGAAGTGTTCGGCGGTTTGCCCGAAGCGCAGGAGCTGGGACGGGGAAAGTCCATCAGCCAGGCTGATCTCGAACGCTGGCTTGCCGAATTCGACCGCAGCGACGATTGATCTTCCCTCAATCGCCCAAACCGGCGACAAATCATGGTGTTATTGTTCCTGGTTCCTGCCAAAGGGTGCCCTATGCGCATCGACCGCTATCTCGTTCCAATGGCTTGCGGTCTGGGACTGTTGTGGATTGGTTCGGCCAACGTTGGCGCGCAGGCGGGGGGGGCGAAAAACGCCGCGAAGGGCGCCGCGAAGCCTGTACCGGGCGGATCCAAAATCACGACGTTCGGCGGAAAGTCAAAATCGGCTGCCGACAAGAACAAAATCACCACGCTGATTTACGTGGAACTGGTGACCGGCGAAGAGGGGGTCGGCATCAAAGCTCAGCGTTGGACGCAGATCTTTGAGAAACTCGACGTCACGCTCACGATTCGTCGGGGACGCCCTAAAGACAAGCCAGGGGTCACCCAGAAAACGACCGGAGACACGACCCGGCAAGTTTACATTCTGGGTCAGCTCGAGCCGACCGGCAAAATCGTTTTCAACGACCGGGTCTTCACTGAAGGTGACTCCGATAAAATCGCCGCCTGGCTCGACGAGTTGCGCGAGTTCGGGGCACAAGGCACGCCCGAAGGGCAGCCCGCGTGGGGATTGACCAAACAGCAGTTCGGCGAGCTCTTTGAAACGCTCGGCACCCCACTGGCGGCCGACACGCTCGGTGACGAGTTCACCGATGCGCTTAAGAAATTTCAACTGACCGGCACACTTCAGGTGCGGCTGACTGAATCGGCCGCGACGCTGCTGAAGTCGCGCGACGAGTCGAAATCACAGCAGTCGCTGCAAGGGATCAGCCGCGGGACGGCGCTGGCCATACTGCTTTCGGAGCAGGGGCTGGGCTTTCGGCCCCGGCGACGGCAGGATGGAACGATCGAGTTGTCGGTCGCTCCGATCAGCGAACTGAACAAGCCGTGGCCCGTCGGCTGGCCGCGAAAGGAGTCAGGCCCTGCCACCGCTCCGAAACTGTTCAAGTTCTATCCGATCGATTTGCACGACATCGAGCTCGATGCCGTACTCGAAGCCGCCGCCCAGGTGCTCGAAGTGCCGATTCTCGTTGATCGCGGTGCGCTGGCGGCCAAGGACATCGATCTCAGCCAGGTCAAAGTGTCGCAAAAACCGAAGCGCACGACGTGGAGCCTGGCCCTGTCTTCTTTGCTGTTTCAGGCCAGAACCAAATTCGAGCTGCTGATCGACGAGGCGGGACATCCCTTCCTCTGGGTGACGCCTGCCGATATCGATACGCCGCGCCGGCCGCAGGATGATTGATCGGCCCGCACAGGCTCGACGCGCACCAGCCGCTTGACATGATTTTGTGACGTCGAGGGGTGATTGCGTTTGCCACGGGTGACGAGCGCCCCATGAGGCGTTAAGCTACCGGGGTCATGTTTACCGGACAGCAAATCGTAACCGAATTAGAACGCCTCGGGCTGACGCACGTCGTCTGGCTTCCCGACAGCACGCTGGGGCAGTGGGAAGAGGCGCTGGGGGCCTCGCAGGCGCTGAAGTTGATCCGCGTCTGCCGCGAGGGCGAGGCCTGGTCGGTTGCGGCCGGTCTGGCACTGGGGGGCGCGCGGCCCGTCGTGATGATTCAATGCACGGGACTGTTCGAGTCGGGCGACTCGCTGCGAAACGCGATTTTCGACTATGGCCTGCCGCTGTTTGCCGTGATCGGCCATCGCAGTTCGTTGAATCCGGCCGCGACCGACTCGGCGCGGAGGTTCACCGAACCCAATCTCAAATCGTGGGGACTCGATTACCGCACGATCGACAAACCCGAAAAGCTGCCCGAACTCGCCATGTTTTTCCGTTCGTGTCGCGACGCCGGCCGGCCGGGGGTCGTTTTGATCGGTGAAGGCAAAATGTGAATCGATTGCCGGCGCGACCGCGAAGAGGCAAGCTCGCGCGTCGCTCTTTGAAATTATTTGGTCGCCTGACTGGGCTTGCCTCTTCGCGTAAAAAAAAGGACTGCCTGCTTCCCATGTCGATGTCGCTCGTTGAGAGCCTGAAAGTTCTGCACGCCGTCCGCACGCCTGGGCAGGTCGTGATCCCAACGATGGGTTCGGCCCGCGAGTGGATGACGCTGGGCACGCATCCGCTCGATTTCATCTACGCGCCGTCGGCGATGGGGCAGGCGCCGCTGGTCGGGCTGGGAGTCGCCCTGGCGCAGCCTGAGCGCCAGGTGATTGTCACCAACGGCGATGGCTGCACGTTGATGAACCTCGGCTGTCTGGTGACGATCACCGCCGCCGCGCCGCGAAACCTGGTGCTGATCGTCTGCGACAACTCGGTGTATGAAGTGACGGGGCAGCAATTGACGGCGGCTGCCGAACCGGCGCGCCCCGGCGCCCCAGCGGTCGACTACTGCGCCATCGCGCGCGGGTGCGGCTTTCGCGAGGTGTTTGCGTACGAGCGTCTGGAGGCGTGGCAGGCCGAGGTGGGGCGGGTTTTGAGTGTTTCCGGCCCGACGTTTGTGCTGCTGTCGGTCGCACCAGTGCCGGGGGGGGCCGTCCCCAAGTCTCCCGCCCCCGCCCCGCAGCGCGCGATTGAATTCAGCCGGGCCTTGCAGTCAGCGCCTTTGACTGAAGCATTCAATTGACGATGACGCCCCGAGCGTGCTTCTTAACCGGCTTGCGACAACCCTTCACGAACTCCGGTGACAGGTAGCCTTCAACCGAATCGCGAAGCGCGGCCAGTTGCGCCGGCGTCAGCCCCAGGGCTGTTTGCACCCCGTCGGCACTGCGCGTCGCATGCTCGAAGAACGCCTCGGCGCTCGAGATGCCAAATTGCTTTTCCAACGCGTCGCGTTGCGCCTTCGGGAAAGACTTGATTTCCTGCAACGATTTCATTGTCACCTCGATTCGGCTTCCGTCGTCGATGCCGAGACGACCCAACGCGCCGAAGTTGTCCGAACACAATCTCCGTTGTCATTATCACTGTCTGTGCTCCGCATCGCAATCATAATTCAGCCCTTTGCACCAGCCCGGGCGGGTCCATAACGGCCTTTGTACCGCATTGTTGGTGGTCGGCGTTCTGCGGGCGTCGACGGACCGCCCGTCCGGGGCGGGCACGGATGTGGCGGGTGAGCCGGTCATCGTCGCTGAGCAGGGCCGCACGGACTTGCAGGATCGCTTCGGCATGGTCGGGCCGCGACCAGAACGTTTCGCTGCCCTTGACCCGCTGGTTGAATTGTTTGATAAGCGACTCCACCAAGCAGCTTGTGACAGGTAACCCCTGTTGGCGATACGCAGGGTAGTTCATGCGCTCCTGATTGTTCCGCAAGTAGGTGATTACCTTGGCGACGATCGTTGCCGGATCGGACTCGTTTTGGGTGTCGGCCTGTTCCGAGGGGCTTTGTTCATCGACTGTCTGGGGATTCTCAGGCCTCCCCAGTCGCAAGCTCCAGTCCCTCAATTGCTCCAGCACATTCGCCACACGGCCCTGCCAGCAGTCGGTGAGCCACGTCACATACTGTTCCCACTGTGCCGCGAACGAGTTCGTGACGGCCCCTGCCGCCTGATACACGTAGGCTGTCACGTGGACGAAGTCGGTGACCGGCGTGAAATGCGGAAAGTGGGTCTTATGCAGAGTCCAGTTCTTGTGATCGCCGTCCCCCAGAAACACCTGCCGACCCGCTTCGTAAAAGCCCCGGCGTTGTGCTTCAGCGGCAACCAGCGGACCGAACTGGTGAATGTCACGCAGCGTCGCCACGGCGGTCCGAAACGTCCGTTTGGGCGGCCAGACCCGGTTTCGGGACGATGCGGCTCGCCGGGGCCTTTTTCGCGATCTGGAGCCGGGAGAGCTCTCCGGTCGATCGGGATGAGGGGAGCTGACATTTTTGATCTCCCGCACCAGCCGATGGACGTGCTCGGCATTTCGGAAGCACTGCGGGAGCTCGGGATGCGGGTCTTCCGCGATGGTCGCACCCTCCATCCGCCACAAACAGGCGACCTTGGTTTCTTTCCACTCGGGTTCGTGGACTCCCCGGGGAGAATTCGGGGCCCGAGTGTGCAGCCGGCCTCCCTCCGGCTGGACGCCGGCGATCGGGACGGGCGTCTGGGCCTCGGAAGCCAGTTCTCGACGGCGGTGCTTCTCCGCCTGCTCGTCGCGTGCTGCGACCAACTCGTTTCCAACTTCCTCCGTCAGGCGCGACACCTGCATCCCGCTGAGGTGGACTTCCGCCAGCACGCGGAGCATCTTGGAGGCCCGCTGAAAGGAGGCAAATTCTCCTCCCGCTGTCACAACCTTGTGCAGCACCGCAGGACTCAATTCATGACCGTCAAGCTTCAGAAGTGGCCGTTGAGGGAAAAAAATCCCGCCGGCAGCGGGTGCAGTGACACATCGGCTCGGGCATTTCGACCTCACCGTGGCGAGTCTGAAGACCACGTTGTCTCCACTTGACCCGACAGTCGCTGTGACATGTCGGACAGGGTTGGGTATCTCCCAAAGCCACCGCCTGCTTCCGGACAAGCTCCCGCACGATTCCCTGCATGAGGGCTTGGGCGCCTTGGCTGGCCAGCTCTTCCATCTGCCCAAAATCGACCTCTGGGCCGACACCGTCCGGGAAGGCCTCTGCCGCGAAAATCTTTCCCCACCCCCGGGCCAGCATCAGCAGATCCCCCTCGTTGCCCTGGGCCATCGCTTGCGTCGCCATCTTCTGCTCCTCCTTGAGCTTTTGAATCGATACTCGCACGATTTCCACGACCGACCATATACTTCATCGCCGCAGCAGCGCAAAGTTCGGTTATGGACCCGTCCACAGAAACTTCCCGCGCATCGTCTTGACGCCATTGCGCGGTTGGGGTATTACGCCGCGCTGGAGCGCTCGGCCTCGTGGCCTGTTTCCCGTTGCTCCTCTCGGAAGGCGACATGGACTACGTCGAATACGTTCGCCAGATTTCTTTCCGGCTGCTTCAGCCGACGACGCTGCGACCCGCCGGGTTCAAGGCGCTCAATCGGCTCGCCCGCAAGGCGGGTCTCGACCTCGAAATGTGGATGACAGTGCTTCCCGAAGACCAGGACGTGATGCAACGCCGGCTGCGCCCGACGTTGCGCGTTCGCCGCCGATCGACGTTCGCGATCGGCGCGATGATCAACCGCGGCGTCGAAAACCTGGGGATGGGACAGGTGGCCCTGTGCCTGGGACTGGGGGCCGGGTACCCTTTGTTTGCCGCCATGGCCGGCCATCGCGACAAGGTGTGCATTGGCGTCGACAGTTTTCATCGACGCCGCCGGTCGCGGGCCGAATTCCTCGAGCGGTTCAATCGCTGGCGCAGTCCGAGACACGAGTTCTACGAGGCGGGTTTTCGCGAATACCTGACGTGTGTCCATCGAGGCTCGATCGGATTATGCACCCTCGGGGGAACCGCGACCTTCCGCGAGCGATACGAGGCGTTGAGCCTGATCGAGCCGTTTCTGGCTGAAAACGGCGTGGTGCTGGTCGAAGGGACGAATACCACCGACATGCGGCGCGCCGGCGACGCCTTTGTGGCCGCCAGCCCCTTTGAATACGGGTATTTACTGGACGTTCAAACGCCGCGCTCGGGGCACCCGACCTTTGGGAACGGGATTCAACTGCTGCAGCGCGGCAAGCCCAAAGCCAACGTGCTGCCGATTCCGCAAGTCAACCGGCGTGCGGCGTAGACCGATCGATGCCAACGCGTGTCGCCGGCCGGCGATCGACAGCGACGACCCGCTTGCCCTTTGAACAGCGGGCGTCCCAGGCAGCGCCGCAACACCCTTGTACCAGAGGATTTGAGGTGCGGCCTGGGTTGCCCGGCAGGGGTCGATACACTTTTGATTTTGACTTGCATCCCGCATTTCGAGCGCTATAATCGCCCCTTGGGAAGGCGCGGCGGCCTTCATGTTGCGGGTGTAACTCAGTGGTAGAGTACCACGTTGCCAACGTGGTTGTCGTGGGTTCGAACCCCATCACCCGCTCTCGTTGTTGCACTCTGCTTTTTTGGTGCCTTGCGGCACTCTGTTTTTTGGAGTGCTTTTTGGCACTGTGGTTTTGGGGTGCCATTAGACGACAAACCGCCCGGTCCTCGATTGAAACGCGGGCCGGTGGTGTCGTGCCAGGCGGCGCTGGTTGCGTTGGGCACCGATGGTGTTCGAACGCAACTCATCGCGAATTCTGTCTTCTGCCCCTCGATTCAAAGCGGGTCTTAACCGGTTCGGATTGTGCCGACTCGGTTGTCAGCCGCAAACGCTTGCCTTCAGGTCACCATGAGCGACGAAGAGAACGACATTCCCGAATCAACGCCGGACGAGACGGCAACCGCGATCGCGGTTGCCGAAGCGGGGGACGAAGCCCCCTACAAGATGACGCAGACGGTCGTCATCGAGAACGCCGGGCCGTGCAAAAAGCATGTTCGCGTGGTGGTCCCCCGCGCCGATCTCGACCATTTTTACAATACGGTCGTCAAAGAGCTGGTGGGCAATGCGGCGGTTCCCGGTTTCCGGGCCGGCCACGTCCCGCGAAAGTTGATCGAAAAACGATTCAAGAAAGAGGTCACCGAGCAGGTGCGCCAAAAGGCGCTGACGCAAAGCCTTCAACAGTTGGGTGAAGACCACAAGCTCGATGCCATCAACGAGCCCGATCTGGACGTCGAAGGACTCGAGCTGCCCGATGTCGGCGATTTCACCTACGAATTCGACGTTGAGGTGCGCCCCGAATTCGATCTGCCGAATTATGCCGGTCTTAAAGTCAATCGCCCCGACCGCAAAATCACCGACGACGACGTCGAGCGGTACCTCGAAAAATATCTCGAGCGATCGGGACGGCTCGTCCCGCACGACGGTCCGGCCGAAGTCGGCGATTTCGTGCTGGCCGACTTGCACTTCGAGTCGGCAGGTAAACCACTCGGCCATGCTTCCGACCAGAAGATTCGCATCCGGCCGGTGCTGCGATTTACCGATGCCGAAGTCAGCGGCTTCGACAAATTGATGACGGGTGCCATCTCCGGCGACACGCGGACGGCCAAAGCCTCGATTTCGAGCGAAGCGACCCAGCAGGAACTGCGCGGCGAGCCGGTCGAAATCACGTTCAAGATTTCCGACGTGCAGCGCTTGCGGCTACCCGAATTGGCTGAGTTTCTTGAGGAAGTGTCGGTCGAGTCGGAAGAGGCATTACGGAAGGGAATTCGCGAGGCCCTCGAGCGCCAGGTCACCTACGAACAGCGGCAGGTCGCCCGGCGACAGGTGCTCGAGCAGATCACCGCCTCGGCCGACTGGGACTTGCCGGAATCGCTGGTGAGCCGCCAGGTTGAGAACGCATTGCGCCGCGAGGTGCTCGAAATGCAGCAGGCCGGGTTCACCGACGAACAGATTCGAGCCCGCCAGAACGAACTGCTGCAACGGCAGATTTCGACGACCCGCCAGGCCCTCAAAGAGCACTTCGTGCTTGACAAAATTGCCACGCAGGAAAAGATTGAAGTGTCGCCCGAAGATAAAGAGACGGAAATTTACTTCATGGCCCAGCAGCGCGGCGAAAGCCCCCGCAAAGTTCGGGCACGCCTCGAAAAGACCGGGATGATCGAGAACCTCGACGCCCAGATACTCGAACGCAAGGCGGTCGACGTGGTTCTGTCTCAGGCGAAATTCGTCGATGTGCCTGGCGAGCCGCAACCGGCCGACAATATCGAAGCCGTCGACCTCTCGGTTTGCGGCCAGAGCGTGGCGTCGCCTCCGCAAACCGCACCGACCGCCGAATGAACACCACTTCGTGAGGGAGTCTCATGTTTGATTCGTTTTCAGGAATGGTCTCGCCGCAGAATCAGCGGCCGCGCGATTACATGCGGCAGCGGCAGATGGGTATCGGCGACTTGCTGCTCGAGAATCGCATTGTGTTTCTCGACGGACCGATTCACGACTCCAGCGCCAACTTGATCGTGATGAAGCTGCTGTTTTTGCAGTCGGAGAACCGTCACCAGGATATTCATTTCTACGTCAACTCTCCCGGCGGGTCGGTCAGCGCCACGATGGCGATTTACGACACGATGCAGTTTCTCGACTGCCCGGTGGCCACCTATTGCGTCGGGCTTTCGGCCAGCGGCGGCGCGATTGTGCTCGCCGGCGGCGCCAAGGGAAAGCGCTTCGCACTGCCCAACTCGAAGATCATGATCCATCAGCCGTACGGGCAGGTGGGAGGGCAGGTCTCGGACATCGAAATTCAGGCCAAGGAAATTCTCGATACCCGCGGGACGCTCAATGAAATTCTGGCGAAGCACACCGGCCAGCCGCTGGAAGTGATTGCCCGCGATACCGAACGCGACCGCTACCTGACCGCGATTCAGGCTAAAGAGTACGGTCTCGTCGACGAAGTGTTGATCAAGGCCCCCAAAAAAGAAGAGAAGTGACCACACCATGTCGATTCTCGTTCCCTATGTGATCGAAAAGAGCGGCCGCGAAGAGCGGGCGATGGATATCTATTCGCGCCTGCTGAAAGACCGCATCATTTTCCTGGGTACCCAGGTTAACGATCTCGTCGCCAACGCGATCGTCGCGCAGTTGCTGTTCCTGCAGTTCGAAGACGAGAAGGCCGACGTCCATATGTACATCAACTCGCCGGGGGGCTCGATCACCGCCGGCATGGCGATTTACGACACGATGCAGTTCGTAAAATGCGATGTCGCCACCTATTGCATCGGGCAGGCTTCAAGCATGGGGGCAATCCTGCTGACCGCTGGCGCCGCCGGAAAGCGCAATGCACTGCCCCATGCCCGGATCATGATCCATCAGCCGCTGGCCGGCATGGAAGGCACCGCCACCGAACTCGAAATTCACTACAAGGAAGTCTTGCGCGTGAAGCAGCAGATGAACGAAATCCTGCTCAAGCACACCGGCCAGACGCTGACGAAAATCGAGCAGGATACCGATCGCGACAATTTCATGTCGCCCGAAGAGGCCAAGTCGTACGGCCTGATCGATAACATTCTCGATCGACTCCCCGCGTCGCTGATGCCGGCGCCGAAACCGGCCTGACGCATGCGGGTGACACCCGCCTCATGTGACCGAAGGCAAGTTGAACCACGAATCGAACGAATAACACGAATCAGGGACACGGTCGATCAGTCCTGTGATTCGTTTAATTCGTCCGATTCGTGGTTCTTTTTTGGGTTGAGAAACAGGGGGCTTACGCTGGGCTGTTAAAAATCTGGGGTTGTGTGGGAAATGAGTTTATCCCGGTTTTGTTCCGCAGTGGTGGGTTTCAGGTCTCGTTTACGCAGTGACTGGGAGCTGGGGGGGAGATGCGTCGAACACCACTGCAA
>SIAF01000207.1 GCA_009691905.1 Planctomycetaceae bacterium
CAGCCCGCGCGCTGCGGCTGAAAACTCGCCCCATGATCTCACTACGGTCGGGTTGTTGCGGAGAATGTAACTCCTTTCGTTGTTGTGGTTTATCATCGCATCGTCGCCGTCGGGCGGAGGCGTTCGTGGGTGGCTTCGGCGACCTCGAATCGGCGGCCGCTGCACCTCGCAGCGAATGCGCCTTGGTTTCGACGGCCCACTGCACTCGCCTGGTCAGTTGGTATCGGTGGGATTTCGAAATTTCGTTTGCGCGCAAACTGCCGCACTCGAATCAAGGGCGCGCCACGCTCGTCGTTTCCGTCGCCACGCGGAACCGCTGCTGCTTTCCCTGTGCTGGTGAAAGCAGCACCTGCGGGGCCGGTTCGCTGTCGTCTTCGTGAATGTGCCCAACGCATTGCCACGTCGATTTTGCACTTAGCCCCGCAAAAACCACGACGGAGAAGCGGGGATTGTGCGGATTGTCACCGGCCGCGACAACGGCCGAGTCGGCGTGCGCGTATGTCGCCTGACGGACCGTGAATGAGCCCTGAGAGAATCGAACCGGCAACGAGTCGGCACACCCGGCCGTAATGCGATTGGATGCCGCACCCCCGACGAGCAGCAGATGATGGGTGCGCAGTTCATCGTCAGTCACCTGATTGTCCGATCGGATCGGCAACACGACATTGCTGAACCGCCGCGCCACCTGCCGCTGCAGCAGTTCGGCCGCCTCGCGCTGCGCCGCGCGATCGCGCTGCGTACCGTACACGATCAGCGCCCGCTCGGGCTCGGCTTCGAACGAGTAAATCGTCCAGATGTTGCCCGCGGCGTGTTCGGCGCCGGACTGGCCGCTCAGCAGTTCGCGAACCTGTTCGGCCAGCGACTTGTCGCTGATTTGTTCGCAATGCCTGAAAAAATCGGCCGTCGTGACTTCCTGTCCCGCATGTTTTGTCCCGAACTCGTCGAACAGCGTGTCGGCCGCGGCGTTTCCCAGGGCCTTGCGAATCGTCGCCAGCAGCAGCACGCCTTTTCCCGTCGCAAGATCGTACCAGTCGCGGCGCGCGGGATCGGCACGGGTTTCCGTCAGCGGAATGTCGCGGCCTATCCGTCGGGCGGCGGTTTGCCAGCGTGACTGGTGCGCAAACAGCGCCAGGTCGATGCGATCCCGCGCTTGTCGAGTCAGTTGTCCCTCTTTGGCCTCGGCACGCCAGGCGTTTTCGTATGCCACGACATGCTCGTACTCGGCAAAACCGGCAGCCAGCCAGACGTCGGCCTCGGTTTTCGGCAACAGCGTTCCGCGCCAGGCGAAGGGGTGCTGCGCGTCGAATTTGACTTCAACCTGCTCGTCCTCTTTGGGGAAGACCGCCAGATCGACTGCTTCCGGTGCGGTACCCTCGAGGGTCGGCGCCGAGATGCGCAGCAGCGTCCAGTCGTTGGCGATCAGCGGTTGGATGTCGGGATACTTCTGCTTGTCGGCGGGTGAGGCATCCCAGGTGCGGCCCATCGGCGGGCCGAACAGCGCCCAGCTTTGAAGGTTTTCGGCCAGCGCCGCCGTCGTAAATTTGGCATCACACGAGGGAAATGCCGCCAGTGGCGGCGTCGTGAATACGTCAAAGGCAAAGGCCTCGTCGATCCGTCCGTTGTGCCTTTCGAAAAAATCCAGCCAGGCGGTGTCGCGCGTTCGCGGGTAGCGGACCAGGTTGGCGGGCTTGCCGCCCAGATCGCGAACCGTTTCTTTGCTGACTTCCCGATCGCGCGTGTTGTTACAGCCCCAGTAGAAGCCGGTCGTTCCGTCGGGCCACTCGTTACGGCTGCTGCGCCACAGCTTCGATTGGCGAGTTCCCAGCTCGAACATGGCGATCTCGTTGGTTTTCAGATCGGCGAGCAGCCACTGATTGGTGTACAGGCCGTTGCTCGACTTGCCGAGCATGTCGACCGCCTGATCGATCGATTCGGCATACTGGATTGCTCGACGGATCCGCGAGGCCAATGGCTCGCCCGCGGCATTAAACGACGTCTGGCTGATCGTCGTTTCGCTCACGATCAGCCCCGAGTCGCTGATGTAATAGTCCAGTCCGCTCTCGATTCCGCCGGGAAAGGTCTGGAACACGACGCGATGCCCCTGCTGCGGCTGGAGGTCGAGCCAGATATTGTAATGCCGCGCATAGCCCAGATCAGTCATCGTAATATGCCCGAAAACGATCTTTCCGTCGGCGGTCGCAGGGCCGGTGGCCGCGAACGCGCTGCAGTGCTCTTTGAGTCGCGCTTTGGGCTGGGCATACTGCGGGGCGGCGAATTTTCGGCTGTCGACGCCCGTGCCGCTGGCCTCCAGGGCATTTTCAAGAAACGCGACCTCGACGTCGGAGTTGAGCGTGACGATGTCGAGAAGATCCAGGCGGCGACCGTCGAATTTGGCTCCCGCGGCGGCGGCACCGTCGGCGATCCCTTTCATCTCTTCGAGAAACTCGACGTCGTAGCCCCGCAAAAACAGGGCATCGCACAGAATCCGCAGGTCGCGCCACGCTTCGCGCGGGGCTTTGGCGCTGCGCTGTGCGGCGAGGGCCTTGATGTAATCGACAATTTCGGCCGCCAGCAGATGCCCGTGCTGGTACCCGCGCTCGTACGGGGCGCCTTCAATGTGAACGACCACCCAGCCGGCCTGCGGATAGCGCCAGCCCGGGCCGTGCCGCACAACACTCGCCGGATCGGGGGTGAACTCCCGATCGGCGGCCGGCGGCAAAGCGGCTGCGGCCGGCGATGCGATCGCGATCGTCAGCAGCACCACAAAACGAGTCCAATTCCGACGACAGCCTGGATAGCTTGGCACGTGACGCGCTCCCGCAACGAGATCCGGTAGAAAACTCGACGACAGGAGAGACTGTACCGCGCCAGCCGGGATTCGCCAGAGCGGATTGCACACGCCGATGTAGACATCAAGAGCGTTCCGGGAGGGCGAGGTTCCCACCGAGCCGGGGGTTAACCGTAGCTCGTGGCGCCACGGCAGTCGCGGCGACGCAATGCGCGACGGGTGCATTCGGAAAGCCCGGAGGGCGGCATGAAATAGCCAGGGGCGGCAACCCCTGGAGAAACGTACACATTTGATGCCAGCCCCGGATAGGGGCGACACGAATCGCCCTGTGCCGCCCCTGCCCGGGGCTGAATTGTTTCCACGCGCACGATTCCGGGGGTTGCCACCCCCGGCTAATCCATGCCGCCCTCCGGGCTGAAAACCCCTGACGCGGGGCACGATGAGACAATAGCGAGCCGCCTGCCGTTAGGCGGTGGGTTCGTCATTGTCGCAGGCAACCCTTGGCCTTACGGCACACGGCTCGCCAAGAACATCTCACGCATGGCCGCGTGAGGTCTGTTATCCGAATTGCCCCGTCAGGTAGGCGGCCGTCAGTTCTTTCGACGGGGTGGCGAACATCGTCGATGTCTTGTCGGCTTCGATCAGCTCGCCGTGGTACAGAAAGACGGTGGAATCCGAGACGCGGGCCGCCTGCTGCATGTTGTGGGTGACGATCACAATCGTCAGCCGGTCTTTGAGTTCATAAATCAGGTCTTCAATGCGGGAAGTCGCGGCCGGGTCGAGGGCCGAGGTGGGCTCGTCGAATAACAGCATCTCTGGTTCGGGGGCCAGTGCCCGCGCGATGCACAATCGCTGCTGCTGACCTCCCGAAAGGGTGTAGGCCGACTCATGCAGTCGATCTTTGACTTCATCCCACAGCGCCGCCGACTGGAGGGCCGCTTCGACCCGATCCTGCAAGACCGATCGCTGTTTGATTCTTTTGAGCCGCAGGCCGAACGCCACGTTTTCGAAGATCGACTTGGGAAAGGGATTGGGCTTCTGGAAGACCATGCCCACGCGCAGCCGCATCTCCATGGGGTCGACGCTGCGGTCGACGATGTTCATGTTTTCGGGCTTCAGCAGAATCTCACCTTCGTAATGGTTGCCGGGATAAAGGTCGTGCATGCGATTGAAACACCGCAGCAGCGTCGTCTTTCCACAGCCCGAGGGGCCGATCAACGCCGTCACCGCGTTTTCCGCCAATTCGAGATTGATCGACTTCAGCGCGACGTGCGCTCCGTAACGAAACGTCAGGTTGCGAATCTCGGCCTTGATGGGATGGATCTCGTCGTCGGCCGGCGGCACCGCGGCGCCCTGAGTGTCGCGTTCGGGCCCAGGCGGCGGAGTTCTCATGACAGAAGTCGGGGGAAGCGGCAGCGAAGGAGGCACGAGTCGAAAATCCTGCGGGGCGAATGATGAACTGCTCGAATCGCTTACCATTTGATTCGCCGCCTGAGCCGATAGCGAATGGCGATCGCCACGGCATTGAGCGACAAGGTCATCAGGATCAGAACGATTCCCGCTCCCGCCGCGTTCCGTTGAAACTCGTCGCCCGGGCGAGACACCCAGTTGAACATTTGAATCGGGAGCGCCGTGAATTCGGAATGCAGCCATTGCAGATTGACGAACGGCGGCTGGGAATCGACCGGGGCGGGCGGCAGAAAGGCGATGAAGGTCGGGGCCCCGATCATAATCAGCGGGGCGGTCTCGCCGATCGCCCGCGACATGGCGATAATCGTCCCCGTGGCGATCCCGCCGGCCGAATACGGCAGCAGATGATCTTTGACCACTTCCCACTTCGTCGCCCCCAGCGCATACGCCGCCTCGCGAATCCCCTGGGGAATCGACCGCAGCGCCTCGCGGGTGCAGACAATGACGATCGGCAGGATCAAAAACGCCAGCGTGATCCCGCCGACCAGAATGCTATGCCCCATCTGCAACTGATAAACGAGGATCCCCAGCGCCAACAGGCCATAGATGATCGAAGGCACCCCGGCCAGATTGGCGATGTTGACTTCAATCACCGTCGTGAGCCAGTTCTTGTGGCCGTACTCTTCGAGATAGACTCCGGCAGCGACCCCCAGCGGCACGGCCAGGCTGATCGTAACCAGCATCAACAGCACTGTGCCGACCAGAGGCGACAGAATGCCCGCCTGCTCGGGGTGACGCGAGGGAAACGACGTCAGAAACTGCCAGTTGATGCGCGACAGGCCGTCGATCGCCAGGTCGACCAGTAGCGCCGCCAGCGTCACCACGCCGATCAGCGTACAGGCGATTCCCAGCAGGTTGAACAAAACGTCCTGCCGGCGGCGTCGGGCGATCAAGCGGGTCGTGTCGGACATGAAATCAATACGCCTCGCGGAAGCGCTTCCGCAGAATGTGGCCGAGAATGTTGAAGCCCAGCGTGATCAGAAACAGCGTCAGGCCGGCGGCGAAGATCGACTGATAACCCACTCCTCCCGGCGGCGTGTCGCCCCTGGACACCTCGGCAATGTAAGCCGTAATCGTTTGAGCAGGTCTCAGCGGATTGATCGTCAGATTCGCCTGTGTGCCGGCGGCGATCGCCACGATCATCGTTTCACCGATCGCCCGGGAGATGCCCAGGATGTACGCCGCGCCGATTCCCGACAGGGCGGCAGGGTAAACCACCTTCAGCGAGGTCAGCATCTTGTTGGCTCCCAGTGCGTACGAGCCTTCGCGCAGCAGCATCGGCACGGCGCGCATCGCGTCTTCGCTGAGCGAGCTGACGTAGGGAATGATCATGATGCCCATCACGATCCCCGCACTGAGCATGCTGAACGACGGCAGATCGGGCAGAACCCTTTGCAACAGGGGCGTCACGAACAACAATGCGAAGTAGCCGTAAATGACCGTGGGAACGGCGCTCAGCAGTTCGAGAACGGGTTTGATCACCTCGCGCAATGCAAACGGGGCGAATTCACTGAGGTAGATCGCCACGATCGTCCCCACCGGCAGCGCCACCGCCAGCGCGACGACGGTCGTGACCAGCGTTCCGGCCACAAGCGACCCGATGCCGAAATGTGCGTCGGCGAACAACGGCGTCCAGAGCGGGTCGGTGAAAAACTCCCACAACGAGACTTTGGCGAAAAACCCCGAAGATTCGTAAAGTAGAATCAACACGATGCCCGTCGTGACCACGACCGACGACGAAGCGGCCAGAAACAGCGCATAGCGGACGGCATGGTCTTTCCAATACCGGTGCCCGGGACCAAACGTCAAATCGGTCCGCTGCGGACGCGCCCCGGGGGTTGCTTTGCTTTGGCTTACACCGGCCGCCATTTTTGGAGTTCCGAAAGTCGCGTCTCGAGGCGTTGTTCGCAACACGCGCTGGTTCGTCGTCAGGCAAATTTTCAATTTGCCGCTGCCATCGACCTTGCCGCTTTGGACACAAGGCTGCGCTCGTCACTTCTGCGGCGGCCGCTTCAGGATTTCTTCGACTTGCAGACCGAATTCGGGCTCGCCGTTGAAGCCTGTGCCGGTCTCCAGTTTTGCAAACCGGTCGGCGACCATTTGATACGCCTCAGGGGGCAGAGGCAGATATTTCTGCTCAGTCGACAGCGTGTCGCCGTTTCGAATGTAGAATTCGACGAACGCCTTGACCTCGGGCTTCACAGCCGATTTCGAATTGACATACAGAAACAGCGGCCGCGAGAAGGGGTTGTATTTGCCCGCCAGGACGTTGGCGAGGCTGGGCATGACGGGACCCAGATCGTCTTTGTCCCAGTCGATGGCCAGCGCCTTCAGTTTGGCCTTGTTCGGCTCGTAATAGGCGAAGGGAATGTATCCCAGCGCGTTTTTGTTTCCGGCGATTCCCTGAACCAGTACGTTATCGTCCTCGCTGCCGGTGTAGTCACCTCGGCTGCTTTTGGCCGTGCCCGTCACGGCACCGGTGAAGTACTCGAAGGTTCCCGAACCCGAACCGGCTCCGAACAGCACCAGGTCGGCGTCGGGCCACTCCGAATGCACCTGATTCCATTTCGTGATTTTCCCCTGTGCTGCCGGCTCCCACATGGTTTTGAGATCGGCGATCGAGATCGAATCCAACGGGTTCGAGGGATGCACGGCGACCGTCAACGCGTCGAAGCAGATGGGCAGTTCAATGTATTCGATGCCCGCTTGCCTGGCCCCTTCGATTTCTTCTTTCGTGATCGGCCGCGAAGCGTCGCAGATATCGATTTCGCCCCGCAGAAAGCGTTTGAAGCCGTTCCCCGTGCCCACTTCGCCGACCGTCACCTTGACCTTCCCTTTGGTCGCGTTCTGAAAGTCTTCAGCCGCGGCTTCGGTTACGGGGAACAGCGAGCTCGACCCGTCGACTTTGACCGTTGGCTTGGCGCCTCCCGATTCGCCGCATCCGGAGAGCATCAACCACGGCACGACGAGCATCGCGGACCGGATCGGCAACCCGATGATGAGAGCGTGTCGGCGAGACATCGCCATGAAAATACCTTTCCGATGAAGCCAACGAACTTGATGACGGCGAATGCATGGCGCGGCCTTCGGCCGTAACCAAAAAAGGGAACCACGAATCTTTCGAATCAAACGAATGACGGAATTGAACAGGAGCAAGCAGAGGTCGCAGAGAAAGACACGAAAAATCACAGCCCTTATTCCCTGCCGCCCCACAGTCCCGAACGTGAGTAGGAGCCGAGCGTGAGTATGGCGGCTCGCCAAGGGGACAGTATGAAGAAAACGTGAAGGTTTCGTGAAGGTGATGTCGAAACGCCGGGCGACACGACCAATGCAACCACGTTTCTTAAACAATCGACCCCTGGCAGCTCGACCCCGCACCTGCCGTACAACCGTAGCAGTGCCGTCCGGTTACGATCGGCCGCGACTCGAGGCTCGCCGTCTCCCAGTCAAAAATCGTCCGGGGCAGACGCGGCGACAAGGGCAGATCGAGCATCTGGTTGAAGTCGCAGTCGAACAGCCGTCCCTGCCAATCAACCGACAACGTTGTACGGCACATCACACCCTCCGCGGCAGCCGGGTTGAACGCGTCGATCAGCTTCTGCATGTAGGCTTCGTAACGCCCCGTCTGCAGCAGGTCGTCGAGGAAGCGGCTGATCGGCAGGTTGGTAATCGTGTACAGCCGATGGAACACCACGCCATAGCGGCTCTCAAGCTCTCGATGATAGGCCTCGGCGAGCTGCTCTTGCGGCGGTGGCAATGAGGGTCCCAGCGGGTTGAAAACCAGATGCAGCGCCAAGTCGCTGTGTGGCTGTCCGTATCCCAGCGCATTGAGACGCCGCAAGGCATCGATCGACCGCTCGAACACCCCCTCGCCGCGCTGTTGATCCACATTCTGTTCAAGATAGCAGGGGAGCGATGCGACGATCTCGACCTGCTGCCCGGCGAGGAATTCGGGCAGATCCTGGTTTCCGGGGGTGGTGAGAATGGTCAGGTTGCAGCGGTCGATCACCCGCCGGCCCAGGCGGCGAACTTCGGCGACGAACCAGCGGAAATACGGGTTCATTTCGGGCGCACCGCCGGTGATGTCAACCACCGGAATCTCGGTTCGCGCCAGAACGCTCAGGCACGCCTGCAGTATCTCGCGGGACATGATCTCCCGCCGTTCGGGACCCGCATCGACGTGGCAATGCCGGCAGGTTTGATTGCACAGCCGCCCGACGTTGATTTGCAGCACCTCGACTCCGGTCGCCCGCAGCGGGGCCAGGCCGTGATCTGACAAGGTCTGGCCGAACCGCGGCAGCGCGCCCTCCCGTTCCAGCCACTCGACCTGATTGGCGGCGTCGGCCAGCGGGCTTCCCTGACGCAAGAGAGTCAACATGCGGGAGGAGTGGATCGTGGATAGTGAATAGTGGATAGTTAACGAACGGCCGGATCACTTCTCACCATCTACTATCGACTATCCACAATCTACAATCCACCATGGCCGACATCGTGCTCACAACCTTCAATGCGAAATTTGCGCATACCTCGTTCGGTTTGCGGTATCTGCTGGCCAATCTGGGGTCGCTGCAACCGCGAGCCGAGATTGTCGAATTCGAGATCGGCCAGCGGCCGGTCGACGTGCTCGAGACGATTCTGCAGCGCGAGCCGCGAATCGTCGCGATCGGCGTTTATATCTGGAACGTCGATCAGGCGACCCGGCTCGTCGCCGATCTCAAGCGGGTGCGCCCCGAAACGATCGTCATTCTCGGGGGACCTGAAGTCAGTTACGAAACCGACGATCAGGAAATCGTCCGTCTAGCCGACCATGTCGTCACCGGCGAAGCCGACCTGTCGTTTCGCGAGGTGTGCCAGGCGATTCTCGAAAACGGGCCCCCTCCGCAAAAGATCATTCCGGCCGGCTTACCGCAATTCGCCGAGCTGAAACTGCCCTACGACTTGTACACCGAACGCGACGTGGCCCAGCGCGTGATCTACGTCGAAGCCTCGCGCGGCTGCCCGTACGAGTGCGAGTTCTGCCTGTCTTCGCTCGACATTCCCGTGCGGCAGGCGGCGCTGGACGAGTTTCTGGCTGCGATGCAGCGTCTGCTCGAACGCGGCGTGCAGCAGTTCAAATTCGTCGATCGCACGTTTAACCTGAATCTCAAAGTCAGCCGCGCGATTCTGGAGTTCTTTCTCGAACGCTTTCGTCCGGGCCTGTTCCTGCATTTCGAGATGATTCCCGACCGGCTTCCCGAAGCGCTGCGCGATTTGATCCGCCGGTTTCCGCCGGGCGCCCTGCAATTCGAAGTCGGCATTCAGACCTTCAACGACGACGTGGCACACCTCATCAGCCGCCGGCAGGACAATGCGCAGGTCGAACACAACCTGCGCTGGCTGCGGACTGAAACCGGGGTTCACGTTCACGCCGACCTGATCGTCGGCTTGCCGGGCGAGACGCTCGAAAGTTTCGGTTCCGGCTTCGACCGGCTGGTCGACCTGGGGCCGCAGGAGATACAGGTCGGCATCTTGAAGCGCCTGCGCGGCACTCCGATCATTCGCCACGACGCCCCGTGGTGCATGGTTTACAGTCCCTATTCCCCCTACGAGATTCTGCAAAACCGGCTGATCGACTACGCGACCATGCAGCGGCTCAAACGCTTCGCCCGCTATTGGGACCTGGTGGCCAACAGCGGCAACTTCGTGCAATCAACGCCGCTGATCTGGGGGGCTGCCTCTCCCTTCGACAATTTTCTGCGACTGAGCGACTGGCTGTACGTCGCCTCGGGGCAGACGAACGGCATCGCTCTCAAGCGGCTTGCCGAATTTCTGTTCAAGTACCTGACCACACAGTTCGGCGTCGACGAACTGCGCGCCGCCGCCGCAATCTGGCACGACTACCAGCACGGCGGCCGCAGCGACCGCCCGGAATTCCTGCGGCCCTACCTGCCGCAACTGCCGCCGCCGGTTGACCGCCGCAGCATCCCGTCGCGCATCGCGCGACAAGCGCGGCACGAGCGGTGAGCCGGGCGCTTGCTCCCCCCCTTACGAAGGGGGGGGAGGGGGGGGTCGCGTGCGATTTCAAAGACGAAGCGGGGCCACCGATCTTTTGGGAATTGATTCCCGAGAATGCCGACAGCAACACGCTTTGCCGCAGCACGTTCTGGCGACAATTTGCGCGCTGCGTGCAAGAATAATGGGTGGCGCTAACTGTCGATGTGCTTTTCGGCACCAGCCCATTGAGGTATCTTTAATTCTCCGATGGACGGCATCACTGCTGGACGTTCGCCATGAACGAAATCACGCGTATTCTTTCCGAGATGGGGCGCGGCGAGCGTCAGGCGTCAGAGAAGTTGCTGCCGATTGTTTACGATGAACTGCGGCGGCTCGCGCGGCAGAAGTTGGCGCACGAGAAACCGGGGCAGACACTCGAAGCCACCGCGCTCGTCCACGAGGCGTATCTGCGCCTCGTCGATGCCGATCGCCCGCAGGAGTGGGATGGGCGGGCGCACTTCTTTGCCGCCGCGGCAGAGGCGATGCGTCGGATACTTGTCGAGAGTGCTCGCCGCAAGCTGAGGCTGAAGCGGGGAGGCGACCTTCGCCGCGATGAACTGGACGAGGCGTCGATCGTCGCGCCCGAAGAGGACGACCGCCTGCTGGACCTCGACGCCGCGCTGGAGAAGCTCCAGCACCAGGACCCCCGCAAGGCGGAGTTGGTCAAGCTGCGGTACTTCGCCGGATTGAACAACGAACAGGCCGCCGAAGCCCTTGGCATCGGCACTTCGACCGCCGATCGGGACTGGGCTTATGCGCGAGCATGGCTGTACCGGGAAATGGGTAAAGGAACGGATACGACCGGCAACTGAGCGAAAAATCGGCCGGAATAAATACCAAAACGCGCAGTCTAACGGGCCGCCCGGTTTGGGCAATTTCGCGGCTCCAGCCCTGTTCTTTATGATTTCAGTGCCTTGACGAAACCGCACTCGCTCCGCAACCGGTTGGCTAAAACGCAATATTTCTATTTTTTGTGGTGTGTTTCAGTATGGCAGGGCGCATTGTGAATTGGCGGTGATGCGGTGATCTCATTCTCAGGGTTCCGCAGGGCGTTTTCGCGGGAGAGTTGAAAATGACCGAAGAAACGATCTTCGCTGCGGCCCTGGAAAAAGAGACGGCAGGCGAGTTACGGGCATTTCTCGACGAGGCGTGCGCGGGCGACGCGGACCTTCACGCCCGCGTCGAAGCGCTGCTGAAGGCCAGCGCCGACGCCGGGTCGTTCTTCGAGCATCCCCCCGCGGGACTGGTGGCGACGGTTGATGCCGACCTGGACGGGACGCCGCCGTCCGCGGGGGATTCGAAGAACATTTCGCTCCCCGAATTGGAACCGTGTACGACCCCGGGTCGGATCGGCAAGCTCGGGCCCTATGAGATCATCGAGGTCATCGGGCAGGGAGGGTTCGGTCTGGTGCTGCGGGCCTTCGACACGAAGCTTCACCGCATTGTCGCGGTCAAAGTGCTCTCACGCGAGCTGGCCGAAAACCCGATGGCCGTGACGCGGTTCCTGCGCGAGGCGAAGCGGATGGCGGCGGTCGTTCACGATCACGTGGTCACGATCCACGTCATCGAAGATTCGGCAAAGCCTCCGTACCTCGTAATGCAATTCATCGAGGGGCAATCGCTGCAGCAAAGAATCGAACGGGGGGGAGCGCTGCGCCCGGCCGAAATCCTGCGGATCGGCATGCAGATTGCCGAAGGGCTGGCGGCCGCCCACAAGCACGGCGTGATCCACCGCGACGTGAAGCCGGGCAACATCCTCTTAGAGAATGGCGTCGAGCGCGTGAAGATCGCCGACTTCGGCCTGGCCCGCGCGGCCGACGACGTCGACATCACCCGCTCTGGTCAGATCACCGGCACGCCGCAGTACATGTCTCCCGAGCAGGCGCAGGGAGAGCCGGTCGACCAGCGCTCGGACCTGTTCAGCCTCAGACCTCCTGATCTGGCGGAATTTGCTTTGGCACCGAGTTTGGATTGGCGGGCGGTGCTAAGGAGGTGAAATGGAGCTGCAGCTTGGTCCCCGGATACGCGAAAGCAGCGTCATTGAGGGTGCCGATCAGATGTTGAATCGC
>SIAF01000208.1 GCA_009691905.1 Planctomycetaceae bacterium
AAGCAGAGGTTGAAGGTACCATTTTTCTTTCCGCAGGACTGAATTCCCCTTCTCCATCCGCGAGACCACGAATGCCCTACGAATCAAGCCACTTCGCTCACTCCCAACGCTAGAAACTCACAACCCTAGATCAGGAGGTCTGAGGCTACCCAGTTCTGCGCCGGCGGCTTTGGCGAGCCGGACCGCCTGGGCTTTGGCCTTCTCGAACGCTTCGGCCATGGCCTTTTCGCGCTCGGCCTCGGAAACATGACTGATGAACATGAAAATCGGCTCGCCCGGCTTCTGTTCGTCGCTGGAGCTGTACCCGAAATTCTGCTCGGCCTCTTCGAGCATCTCTTCCTGCTCGGGAGTGAGTTTCTCGGCTTCCTTCGACCCGGCAAGGTCGGCCGCTTTGACTTTTTCCTGTACGGGATGAACTGCCAACAGCAGTTCATCGCTCGTCTTGCTCGATAACTTCCATTCGGCGGTCAGTTGGGCGCTTACCAGAACGGGGGGCGTCGGGGCAGCCTTTTGCGAGGCCTTGCCTCCCCGCTTCATGCGCTGCATCATCATGACCTGCTGCCTCTGCTGACTTCGGCTGTTCGGCATTTCGGCGATACGTGAGTTGCCGACCTTGATCGATTCCTTTTCGGCCCCGAGCGCGGCCAACTGCGTCTGGGCCTTTGTGGTTCGGTCTTTGAGAGCGGCCAACGCGTCCTTCAACGTCGCACCGCGACCGATCAGCGCGACCTGCAGGCGCATTGTCTCGGGCATGCGAGTCATGCTGACGGATCCGGTCCCGGAAACGAGATTCGGCTGTTCGAATTGAGCAAACCCGACATCGGCCCAACCGAGGACCGCAATCAGAATTGGCACATGAATTCTACGTGGCGTCATGGAGCGATCTCCTGGGTTGAAAGGGACAGGACGGCGAATAGTCGCAATTGAATTCATGGTACCGGGGCCGCGCCGCGCGCCTCGGCTCGGGACGATCCGACGGGCCGCAACAACTACCGCAGGGAATCCATCCCGACGTCCTGTCGAATCTGCTTGCGAAACGGCAAAATGTCGGCGTGAGTCATGCTGCGCACCGTCCAGTAAAATTCGCTGAGTTCAGTTCTGTGCTCCGGAGCACTCAACCTGGCGTAAACCTCTTTGAGGACGGGCAACTGCGTTCCGTCATCGAGCCGTGCGATGGCGCGGTACACGAGCTTCATCCAGTCAGTGTCCTCCGCGGCCTCCGTACGCCAGTAATCGATTAAAGCCGCGAGTCCGTCGGGGCGTTCGAGGAGCGCGAGCAGATAGCCGGCCTGAGCGACAACGCGGGGGGTTGTGGAATCCAGCAGCGGCAACAGCGGCTCAATCGAGAGGGCCGGCGGCGGTTCCGGAACGATCGGCTGCTCGGACGAACGCCCACTGTAATGCACGATGCTTCGACCCGAGGATTCGACGCGAAAGCGACCTTCACGCAACGAATTGATCGCGTCGACGCCGCGCGTCAAATAGGTCAGCGCGACGTCGCTCAACTCGACCGATCCTCCAGCCAGTTGAGAGACGGCGGCCTGCGTCCCCTGATCTTCGGACTCAGAGACCAGCAGAAACTGAAACGCATCAACCCGCGCCGCGGAATCGAGGGCCGGATCGGCAACCAGCGCGCGAGCAATCTCGCCGACCGTTTCCGGCTCGAAGGGAAGCAGAAGCGCCAGCGCCACCATCCGTTGCCAATGCGGGCCCGATTTAGCGCGGGGAGTCGCGGCTGTGATCGCACGGCCCCGTGTGCGTTTCCCGGCCTTCTGCAGTTGGTAATAGTTGTTCGGAAAGTAGAACTGAAGCAGGGACGCCTTTAACGTCTCGGCTGCGGTCGCGTCGATCCAGTTCAACCCGAGCAGCGTCCACAAATCTTCGCCGGCGCGCGGCGTCTGAATTCGTGTAAGCTGTGACGCGATCGCATGCACCTCATCGGTCGACGATGCACCTGTGAGCATTTCCGAAAACAGCGTTTCGCGGTCGGCACTCAGCAACCAGGGGAGTGCTTCGGCGGATCGCGAAAGGAATTTCCGTTCGTCCAGGGTCAGTCGCAGCAGTTCGGGGATGGCCGACTGATCGTGTCCCAGCGCTGCCAGGGGAAGAGCCGCCGCGAGCCGCTCCTCGGGAAGTGCGCTGGCGAGCATTCGCTCCAGGGGGACAACCAGCGTGCCCCACTTTTCGCCGAAGGTTTTTCCGCTGCGGATCTCCACGAGGAACGCTTCGATACGGTCCGGTGCGACCCCGTCTGCTGAATCGTTCGATGATTCGATTTCCTCGTCGGATTCGACGACTATTTCCACATCGGTCGGACCGGAATCGACCTTGACGGAAATTCCCGGGCGATCGGCAGGGACCGGCCCGTCGACAGTGCCATCGTCGGGTACGACCTCGACCTCGGGCGACTCAGAGGGGACAGCTCTCGGCGGCGGTACAGGGCGAGCGCCTCTCCCGCCGCCGACCAGGGCCCGAATCACGCCTTCCAGGAATCCCACAGGGGCCGGCTCCTCGTCGTCGCCAGCAGCCCGCACGGCAGTTTCTGCATCGGTCGCGTCGGCGGCTTGCGGACGATGTCTGTTGAGCAATTCAAACAATCCGTTGGCGGCCGCCAGCCGCACCTCGGACTCGGCATCCTGCAGGGCCGTTTGCAGGCGCATTTCCAGATCGTCGTCGTCAATCTCGCACAAAGCATTGATTGCAGCGGCGCGCAATTTCGAGTTCGCATGGCTGCTGAATCGGCGCAAGTGGACCACGGCCATCGGCCTTTGCTTTTGACCCCGGGACAGCGACGCAATCACCTCGCGTGCCAGCTCAGGATGGGCCTCCGCGGCCCTGGCCAGTGGCTCCACCGCGGCGATCAGGTCGGCGTTGTCCAGAACATTGACCGCGCGGCTGAGCACGAATCCGTCGGGATCGTTCAGCAGGTCGATCATGGCCGTGTAGATCACGGCATGCAGCGGCTCGGCTTTGTTACCATACCGCTCGATAAACTTTCCCAACCCTTCGGCCGATTCTGCCCGTACCTGCCAGCTCGTGTGCGAGAGCAGTTTCATCAGCGTCTGAGCCGCCGTCTCTCCCTTCGCCTCGCGGAGCACGCGGATGGCATGAACGACCAGGTCGGGATCGGTCTCGGTGTCGGCGTATTCGGCGATGCGGGGCACAATCGTGCGCGACGGTGATTCCGCCAACTGGTTCAGGACTGCCGCGCGGACGTTCGGTTCCGGATCCTCCAGCAGGCGGATCAGTGCGCTGTGAGCATTCGTCCCGACGATCGAATTCAGCGCCCGCAAACTCATCTCCCGAACGAGGGGCGCAGGGTCGCTGAACAGTTCCAGCAGCAACTGCTCGTCGGCGGATGTAGCCCGGTGAAACAATTCTTCGGCGGCGCGAAACCGTGTTTCGGGATCGGCGGCCGCCAGACGCTCAAGTCCCCCCGACCAACCCAGGGCGAGGCTTTCGGGTGCAACCAGCCGGTACCGCAGCGACGTGAGCTGCTCGCGAGCCGCATCGGTCGTTGTCTCCCTGAGCCGCTCGTACACGCTGGGGAGCAGCAGCCGTCCGTACCGGGCGAGCCTCTCTCGAATCGCACGCGATTCGTCGGGAGGCGCCGTGATCATGCGCGCGAGCAGTTCGGCCGCGTTGTTCGACTCTTCGTGAGTGAGCCGCTCACGGGCGGGGAGACCGGCTGCGCGATCGGCCGATCCGCCCCAGTCTGCCAGTGATTTGAGGCGTGCCGCGGTCAGCGTTTCGGGCCGCCACGGATCGAGCCCGTCTACCGGAGCGTGCCATTCCTCAAGCAATTCGAGCGCCGCCAGGCGCGTCGCCAGAGAGCCTTCGGAAAAGGCGGAGGCGACAGCCGCAGCGGCCTGCTCGGGATACGGGAGCAGCCTCCGCACTGCCGCCTCACGAATCGCTGCATCCCTGTTCTTGAACTCGCGGATCAGCGTCGTCACGGCGATCGCTTCGGGCGGACCCTCTTCGGTGAGTTCGGGATTGAGGGGCACCGCCGCCGCCTCGAACTGCTCATTCAGCCAGTCGGCGAGATCGGCAACCGGCAAAAAGCCCTCGCGGGTGGCGACCAGCTTGCCGGCGGGAGTCAGAATTCGCAGCGCGGGCATTGCCTCCACCGCCATCCGCCTCGCATCGCCGGGCGACTCGTCGACGTCGATAGCGACGAGTGTCCATCTCTTAAGTTCCTCTTGAATCTCGGGTTTGGCAAGTTCGACCTCGAATGCACGACAGTAACGGCAGTCTTCTCCACCGGCACGCAGGAAGATCGGCCGTTCGGATTTTCGCGCCTCGGCCGTTCCCCGCGCGAGGGTCTCGAACCAGACCGGCGGGCGATCTTCGGTGGGGCGGGCCGGTGCGCCCGGCGGTTTCTTCGTCGAGCCCGCCGCGGGGCGAGCAGGCGCCGGAACCGTGTCGAATTCATCCCCCCGCCCGGCCGATGCCGCGGCAAACACGAGTATCGCGGGAAGCCAGTTCGTCAACCGTGTCTTTTCCATTTCAGGCCTCATCGGTCGGAAGGGGAACTTGCCGCGGACGCGGCTTGCCGGCCGTGTTGAATACGGGTCCAATAGGTGGCAAACTCGAACTGAGGACTGTTTTCGCGGTCATGGCAGCGGCGGCATTGATCGTTCGCGGCGAGCGGCGTTTTTCGCTTCGGCTGCTCGACATGCGCCAGCGACGGACCGTGGCAACTCTCGCAACCCACACCGACCCGGTCAGCACCCGAGGCCATCGTCTCAAACCCGCCGGGTAGACCATAACCCGTGGTGTGGCAACGCTGACATTCGGGGTCGACGCGGGCGTTCTCCGCGGCCAGCGTTTCCCAGGCCTGCGAATGCCCCGATTCTCTCCACGCGGCAAATTCGCTGACGTGACATGTTTCACACGCCCGGCTGCCTGCGATACGGTAGTTGGACGGCAGTTCGGCCGGCAATGGAGGGACCAGGCCGGTCGACCCCGCGGCGAAATCCCGGGCTGACAGTTCGCGCCGGAACGCCTGAAGATTCGCGACCTGCGCCGCATCATCGTCGAAGCGATCGGTGAGTTCGACGGCGGTCCCCGACCATCGGCCCTCACGCTCTGTACGAGGAATCGTCACGCAGGCGAGAAACTTCCCTTTATTCGTGGCCGAGGCGATCAGGGTTGGCCCGACCATTTGCGGTGACAGGCTCTGACCGGTCGGGCCTCCAATTACAGCGTGCGCTTCCGGAAGAGCTGCCGCCAGTTCCCGCAATTCGGCTTCGCCGAGCCAGGCGAGAACGACGGCCCGGTCGTAGGTGCCGCCGGCCTCGGTCAACACAGCCAGAACGGCGTCGCGAGGGTCGTCGACCCGGCAGCCGTTGTATTTCTCGCGAGGTGACAGGACGCCCACGAGTGCGATCCGCAGGCTTCCCGCTTGAACGATTCGGCATGCTTTGGTCACGAGCTTGCCGGCGGAATCGCGCAGATTCGCCGACAGGAACGGTACATGCAGTTCGGTTTCGACCCGTCGCAGGTAGTTCGCCCCCAGGGCCGCTTCGGGCCCCCCCAGGTTGTGGGCCACTAGTCCCATTTGCAGCTCGCCGCGCAGGATGGCTTCGAACTTCAACCGCTGGTAATCGGAGATTCCACCCGGTGCACCCCCGGCGTCGGCAACGACGAGATTGCCGGTACTCTGCTGATCGGCAATGAATGTTCCGCGGCGAAGCAGCCCCCCCGATTGATTCGAGGTACAGCCACAGGGAACAATCCAGCCGGCCGTGTCGCCGGAGACGATCAGCGTCACCGCCTGTCGTTCGCGGTCGTCGGAGGTGACGCTGGAGTGCACCGACGAATCTTGCCGCCGCGAATACGAGGCCCAGATTGCGACGGCGGACGCGGCGACGGCCAGCACCCCCAGTGCGGCGACGGCCGACCGAACCGACGAGGATCCCGCAGATCTGGAACCGAAGTTCATCACGACTGGCGATTGCCTCAATAAAGCAGCGAATAGGCCAGGATGTTCACGTTGACCTGAATGCAATTGGAGATTTCATTGCCACCGCAGCAGCAGCAGCCCTGCGTATGCGCCGTGTCGTTGAGCCCGTCGGATGAATAGACCACACCCAGGCGGCCGTTGATTGAAACACCATCCAGCGGCCGCGGCGTGCCGTGGATCGCCGTCAATTCCTTGATCTCGTAGACGGTGTTGAACAACGTGTGATCCATGCCGATCGGCTGCAGCGACTGCTGCGGAAAGATGGCCGACATTTCGCGGCGAAAGGCGCGATCCCACTCCGGCGACGAGCACCCTGCCGATGCCAGCAGGAAGCCGCCGCGCAGCACGTACTGCCGCAGGTTTTCACGCTCGGCGGCGGCGAGCTCGAATGCTCCCTCACCCGTCATGATGACCAGGGGGAAATTGAACAGTTCGTCGGAGCTGAGCTTGACGGCATGGAAGCGGCGGCTTGTGGAGATCACCGAGTCCTGTTCGGCCGTCACCAGAAAATGGTCCGAGAAGCATTGGCTGCTCTTCACGCCGGCATAGATCAGGTTGGCGATCTGCACGACGCCATCGGGCTCTCCACCCAACGGTCTCGGCTCGGGCACCATGGGCATTCCTCTGCTGCGTGCCGTTTGCTCGGCGGCCGGCGCGCGCGGCGCTGGGCTCGCCGGGGAGTTCGTCCCTGGTGAAGGGGATTTGGCGGTCGCGGCTGAATCCTGCCTTCTCGCGTTCTGGGCCACGACCGACGAGTCGGGCGACCAGGACCAGATGGCCCAGACGCCAAGGGCTGCGGCCAGCATCCACCACCCCCGCGTCCGAAAACCTGCATTGCTCATGACTTGCTCCTGTGATGGTCGCCTGCCGTTGTGCGAAGGCCTGACCGTATTCGTCGAAACAACTCCGTCAGTTGTCGCCGAGTTCGTCGGCAATCCTCTGAAAATAACGTCCCACCTGGCGGCGATAGCGGAGCGGGACAGCGGCGTCGTTAGCGCCACTGGCTCGCAATGCGCTGTCGGCGTCGTGCGCTTCGTCGTCATCCGACCGACCGCGCCCGTTGCCGCCATCGCGCCCCGACCGGGCACGGGAATTCTCGCTGGATGAACCCTCCGTACCACCGGCGGAACTCTCGGTGAGTGGGGTGTCGCCGTACAGTCCCACGTTGTTGCGCCGCGCGCTGTTCCCGCTCTGGCCGCCGCCTGAGCCCATTCCGCTCGACATACCCGACGACATCCCCGGCTGCATTCCCTGCAGCATCTGGTCGAGGGTCTGCTGCATGGCATCCGACAGTCCAGGCTGGAATCGTCGACACGCCTTGCCCGCTCCCGATTTGCCCATTTTGTCGCACTTCGACAGGAACTGTTCGAGGATGTCGGCCGCTTCTTCAGCCCCCTCGTGGCCCCGGGTCCCCGAGAATTCAGCGAGACCGTTTTCGGCCTCTGCCATTTCGTCGGCCGCGCCGCTTTCTCGCACCGCCGTTACGAATTCCGTCGCCGTGTTTCGCAGTTCGTCGAGGCTCTCGTCATCGGGAAGCTGGGCTGCGTGCTGTTCGATATCGTTCAGGAGTTCTTCCAGATCAATTCTGATTCGACGCTGCTCTTCTTCGAGGTCGCGCATCCGACTTTTGACGGACGGATCGTCGACCTGGTCTTTGCCTTTGAGGGACTCGAGCCGATCGGCCAGGTCGCGCTGCCGACGATAGAGCTCCACGAATCGCGACTCATCCTGCGCTATGCGGGCGACTGCCGCCAGCGTTTCCAGCGGCTCGATGGTTTCCTGATCGAACCGCTCGCGCTCTCCACGAAGTTCCTGGGCAAGCTGTTCGAGTGCCTTCTCGACTTCTTCGCGGGTCAATTCGGGTTGATCGGCCAGCGACTCGGTACGTTTCTGCAGACGCTGCACCGACTCCTGCATCTGCTCGAGTTCGCGATTCAACACCTCATCAACGGCGAAAGGGTGCTTCTTCTGGCTGAGTTTGCGGAGGGCTTCCGACTCTTCGGCCATGCGCTGCGCAAGTCGCTTCAGCGATTCGCGGATCTGTTCAGTGGCCTCATCGCCGGCCGGCATTTCCTGCAGTTCTTTGCGAAGCATTTCGACTTCTTCTCCCAGCGCTTCCATCCGCCTGCGGGCCTGCTGGTATTTGGCCTGCAGGGTCTCCATCCCCTCGCGGGTCTGGCGCATCTGCTCGAAGTGCTCGTGCGAGATGATCCGAATCGCGACGATCGAACTTTCGGATCCTTTTCCCGTCGACGAAACGCCTCTTTCTTCGCCTGCATGCGGGTCGTTGTCCTCTACCCGGGCGAACAGCTTGATTTCGTCTCCCGGCTCCGGGTCGTACAACTCCAGCAGCAACCGAGTCACCTGGTAGACGTGGCGCGGCGGCGGGCTCGCCACCGGCAGGCCATCGGGCAGATACCGCGAGTCATTCAGATTGCGAAACAACTGCAGGCGCGAAATGCCATAATCGTCTTCCGCAGAGACGACGACCGGAATCACGGCGGTCGGCGTGGCGAATGAGACCGGTCGAGGTTCGATCAGCCGAACGAATGGCTGTTCGTCGACCAGTTGTGTCACCGGAGCCGTCCATTCCTCAGTGGAGACCTGACCGGCCACGTCGAAGACCTGAAGCTCGATTCGTCCGCTGACAGTCACCGGAAAGACGCCGCTCACCGTGCTGCTTCCCGCCGAAATCGGCGTGAGCGCAAACTCGCGCCGGTCGCCGCGGGCCGTATAAGTCACGTTCCCCCGAGAGAGCGGCCGGTTGCTGCGAACAGAAAGCGTTACCTGGGTACCCGGCAGTCCCGCAATGCCGGCGGCCGGCACGGCGCCTTCATACGGAGGCAGACGCGTGTACGCCGGCGGCGCGACTCGCACCAGAACTTCGGCGATCTGCGGGACGGTAATGACGTCGATGGCATATCGCGCGCTCCGGGCGGTTCTCGCCCGAACGAAGTACGCCGTGGGCCGGGTGATGTTGCTGATGCTGGCGCGCCACTCGCCCGGCTTGTCGGGAAACATCAGAACCGATTCTTCCGCTGTCGCCGTCACTCCCGACGGCGGAGCCGTGGAAGAATCAAGCGCGGTGAGCGGGCGCAGAACGAGTTCCAACGCGTCGACCGGCGGACCGTCGATCGTCGCATGAATATCGAGGCCGGCCCCGTACGTCACGCGCGTGTCGCCCGGTTCGACGGTGAACGTGACTGTTGAGAAGGGGGGATTGTCGCCAAATGGATCGGCGAAACGCCGGAACTCAGTTGCTGACAGGTTGGGCATGAGACCCGCGAGCAGCGAGGTCGTTCCGACAACCGCCAGCAGGGTGACAAGGGAACGGCGAATCGGGCGAGCAGACAAGGCGGCGGCGTGCGGTACAACGCGCGCCAGATTCGTGGCGCGGCGAATCGCGAGCTGCGCCAAACCTGAGGTCAGGGCCGGTTGGGCCGAATAGGAATAGCCGCCGGATGCGACGGCGAGGTCGACCCCCGAGACGATCTGTCCCCCGCTACGGGCGACCTCGTCGAGGCGCCGGGCCAGCCACTCGCGGGCGCCCCGTGCGAGGCCCTTCTACGTTTGTCGTGCAAAGACGAGCACCCCGGCCGCGGCTGCCGAAAGCAAAACGGCAATCCGCAGTCCGGGCGTCAGTTGCAGCACCAGATCAAGCCAGACTCCGGCCAGGAAACACAGCAGTGCGGTCACGACTCCCCACAGACTTCCCGCCATCCCGCCGATCCACAAGGCGCGCTGGCGGAGCTGTTGCAGAATCTCGGCCAATGAATGTTCAGGCTTCGGTTTGATTCCGGACTTGCTCATGTTCTGATTGTCCATCGTCTGGTCCGAGGATTCAATCTCATACCAGGCCCGCCGAGCGCCGCAGGCCCCATGCCACGCCCCAGGCAGCGACGATCCCGAGCAGAACCCACCATCGGTCCCAGGCGGTCAGCCGCCGGACATGTTCGGGCCGGCTGCGCGCGTAGTGCTGCTGATACCGCTCGGACAAGGTCGTGACGATGTCGCGCGACAGGAGGGCGCCGGCGGATTCTTCGGCGATCCGCGCCATGATATCCGGGCGAGCCTTGACGTCGAGATGCTCGCTGGAATACGAGCGCACGTCAAACGCCACCGTGGCCCCGGTCCCGGGCGGCCGCACGTCGCCCTGCCGAACCGCAGTCGCCCGATAGTTCCCTTCAGGCAAAATACCCAGGGCAACCCGGTAAACCCCCGGTTCGTCGCCGAAGGGAACTGGCGCGAATTGTCCCACGGTCGATCCGTCGCCGGACGTCAACTCGACGGTCGGAATGCCGATCCGCTCCGCTTCCGGCCGAATCAACAGCATCGTCGAGACGACTTCATTGATGTTGAAAGCCACCTTATCGGTGCGAAGCACCAGATCCTGTCCGGGAATCAAACCCACTCCCGAGACCAGCCAGCGGAGCAGGCTTTGCCATAATGCCGAATAGGTCTGATCGTGTTCCTGAAACTGAGGGGCGAGAAAGGCCCAGCGCCACATTCCTGAGCCTTCAATGGCGACCACTCGACCGGTCCCATACGGCTGGTAGGTGACAACTGCCGGTCCTTGTTCTTCCTGTGCCCGAACCAGCACGACCGACTGAGGTTTTGAGTTTTCCGGAACGGCGGAACTCGCCAGCGACGGCAGCTTGCCGAAAACGTCGCTGTCTCCTCCGGCCGCGGCGCTCAACCAGTCGAGTTCGTTCCCGCGCTCGGTGAGTTGCAGGCGAAAGCGGGTTTCGCGGGACGGCGTCCACCGGACCGGAAGCAGCCGCGCTAGTTTCTGGTTGGCGGTTGCCACCGGCGCCCCCCGGTAACACACCAGCGCACCGCCGTCACGCGAAACCCACTCGCGGAGACGCTCGACCATCCGTTCGGAAAGGAACGCTTCCGAATCTCGTCCCAGGACCAGCAACTGGTAGGATGCCAGGCTGGCGTCGTCGTCGATCAGACTCGACAGGCCGTGCAGGATCTCCGCCGACTCGATGCGGCGGGCCGGTTCCATGGGGGGCGACTCCCCCTCGTGGGCGACCGGCGGGTCGGCTTCGCCGACAGCCGCAGCGCCCCCGGTTTTCGCTGCCGCAGCTCCCGAAGTCTCCGAACGAGGCAGCCGCAAGCTCCGTTTGAGAAACCTCGTGTCGGAGACGCGCACGATTGCATCCAGCTCGACCGAGGGATCGCCCCCCAGCGTTCGGATCAGAAATTTCGCGTCCCAGTACGGCTTACCTTCCAGTAGCAGAACCCGCACCGGATCATCGATCACCCTGAGGAGAAACGTGGCCGAGTTGTTCCCGTCTGTCGCTTCGCCTGATTGCGGCTCGACGCGGACTTCATACCGGTACAGGCCGCTCGTCGGCTCGGTCACGTGAAATCGCACCGGTGTCGAGCCGTCAGCCGCCAATTGGACCGTCTCCCTGGCCAGTGGCCGTCCCTCCTTCAGCAGGATGACCTCGGCTCGATCGGTCAACCGGCCGCGCTGCCGCACGACAACCGGGACCGGCACGTTTTGACCGACGAACGACAGTTCCTGCGGCCGCGCGAGACTTACATCGATATCGCGGAGCGTGGTGTCTCCGCCGATTGTCAGGGTGTAGACGGGAACGTCCATGGCGCGGGATGTTTGCAGCGCCTGGCGGAGTGAGCTGATTCCTCCCGGACCGTTTTGGATTCCGTCGCTGACGAGCAGAATGGCCTGCCCCCGCAAACGGTCGGACGCCAGCGCCTCTCCCAAGGCTCCAGCGAGGTCGGTCGAAGTGCCGTCCGGTGTGGTCGACGGGAGTTGTTCAATCGATGCGGGAAGTGATCCGGCGGCGAACGTGCGAACGCGCACATCAAACCGATCGGACAGCTTCGCCGCGTTTTGAGTTGCAATCTCGGACGCTTCGGCGAATCGGCTCCGGGACCGGGGCGCATCCTCGACCGCCATGCTGGCGGATTGATCGATGAGTATTGTGAGCAGCGGCTTGCCGGCCGGCGGCGGGACCGGCTCGAGCCATGTCGGGTTCAGCAGAATGAACAGCACCGCCGCGAGCCCGGCGGACCACAGAAACAGGATGACGCACCAGCGCCTGCGGGTCACCGCCGATGGCCGGGTCCGCGCGTACCAGGCGGTCACTCCGGCCGCCAGCAATGCCAGCGCGATCCACAGCGCGGGAGTAATCAGGGGTTCAAAGGTGATCGACGACATTGTACGTAATTCTACTGTCGGTCGTTCATTTGCGTTGCTTAACGCGTAGTGGGGCCAGGCGTTTGCGTTGTTTCCAGTGATAGAAGCGTGCGAGTTCGTTGCGTTGGAGGCGTCGCGTGATATTGCGAGAGACGAGTTCCCGGTCGTCGCAGTG
>SIAF01000209.1 GCA_009691905.1 Planctomycetaceae bacterium
TCTTCCGATCCTTCTTCCGAGCCATGAGCCAGATTCCTTTCTGACTGAAGTGTTTTCAGTTAGGTATGGGAGGAATCTGGCTTTTTTCATATTCCGACTTTCAGGGAAACCCCTGTTTTCTCGGCAAAAAATCCTTCACGGCGTTGCCCTAATGGGCTGATGGGGGGCATTCCCGCGAGCATCACGGTCCCGGCCGACGCGATCGTGCTGCTGGATGCCGTCCAATTTCGACCCCGACGCGACAATCGCTGACGCCGTTAAATGCTCACCCCTCACCCCTTGATCACCGCCCCGGTTTCGCCGCTGCGTTCACGCAGCGCGTCCCCGCCGCCACACTCGAAGCTTTGATCAGTACAACAGGCGCAACAAGCGACCCCGCAGCAAATGCTGCGAGGTCACAAATCGTGCTATGTGCCGGGCCGTGCAAAACGACAGCACGGCCGACAGAACCAAGCGGCCTACGAAATCAGTTCTTTGATCGCCGTGCCGCCGTTGGCGATTTTCATGGGACGGCCGTTTTTCGAGGTGTGAACCGTATCCAGCGGGATGCCCATCGCTTTGGCGACCGTGGCCCAGATGTCGCCGGGCTGGTACGTCTGCGAAACGCACGCCAGGCCGTCTTTGTCGGTCTCGCCGACCGCCTGGCCCCCTTTCAATCCGCCGCCGCCGACCATGACCGACCAGCTTGCCGCCCAGTGGTCGCGACCAACGTCCTGGTTGATGCGCGGCGTGCGGCCGAATTCGCCCATCCAGACGATGGTCGTATCTTTCAACAGGCCACGCTGCTCGAGATCGGCAGTCAGGCCGGCAATCGCCTGATCGATCACCGGTAGACGCTGCGTTCGCAGGGTGTTGAACACCCCTTGATGCAAGTCCCACCCGCCCAGATCGACTTCAATGAACGGCACGCCCGCTTCGACCAGCCGGCGGGCCATGAGGCACCCCATGCCGAACGGGTTGCGCGCCCCCCTGCCCATTTGGCCCCCGGCGGCGTTGGCGCCGGTGCCGCAGTACATGCTCACCGTTTCGGGCTTCTCGTCGGTGATTTTGAACGCGGCCATCTGCTTCGAGGTCATCAGTTTGACGGCTTTGTCGTAAACCGCGCGATGATCTTCGGGCAGCCCGCCGCGCTGGGACTTGATGAAGTCGGACTCAACCGACCCCAGCATCTCGAGGCGCTGGTGGAGCCGCGCATCGGAAAGATCTTTGCGCATCGACGCATTCTGGATCTCGCCGTTGCTGCCGACCATGAACGGGGCATGCATCATTCCCATGAAACCGGGGCCCATGCTCGGTCCGCCGATGGAAACGAACGAGGGAATCTCCAGTTCTTTGCGCGACTCACGCAGTTCGTAGCTCACGACCGAGCCGAACGTGGGATGCACCACCGTCGGGTTCGGGACGTAACCGGTATGCATGTAATAGCGGCCGCGGCCGTGGTCGGCTTCTTTGGTGCTCATCGAGCGCACGACCGAGAGGTGCTTCATCATCTTGGCGGTCTCGGGCATGTGCTCGCTGATTTGCAAGTCGCCCGAGGTGCTGATCGGCTTGAACTCGCCGCCGGTTTTCGTGCCCGGTTTGAGATCCCAGATGTCGATCGTGGGCGGGCCGCCGCTCATCCACAGAAGGATGCACGACTTCTGGTTCTTGCGCACTTCGGCCGAGTGGGCATCGAGATGATTGAGAAACTGCAGCCCTGGGATCGCGACCGCACTGGTCGTCAGGTGCTGCATGAAGTGGCGCCGCGACATGCCGGCCGGTAGGGCGAACGAGGGATTCAACATTGCAGGCACCTTGGAGTGAAAAGACGAAATTGGTGACTTGAGTTTCTAAACCGCACGCTATTTCACGAGTGTTGACCAGCCCGCCGGCCGGAGTCGCGCCGCCTTAATGGTTCATGATGAACTCATTCGAATTCAACAAGGCCCAGTACAAATCCTGGAACGCTTCCAAAGGAGACTTGGCCGACTTCATGATGCGGTTGGCCGTCTGGATTTCTTTGGCCGACGGGACTCGCGCCAACGTCGCCAGGTACAACTGTTTGACCTTCTCGGCCGGATTTCCCTTTTCATGCACCACGTCATGCAGCAGGCTGCCCTTCTCGCAGGCCAGCGCGCTCTGAATCAACTCGCCGTTCATCATCATCAGCGCCTGCGGAATGGTGCCGTCGAACGACGTCGATTCGTCGTTTTCGTCGGTCCCGAACGCCTGCACGAACTGCTGCATCCAGCGCTGCCGCCGCGATTCGGCCTGGTCCCACGAACCGCTTCCCGATTTGTGCGCGTTGGTCGCGACAATCAGCGAGTCGTACAACTGCTCGGCGGTCATCGACTTCAAGTACAGGTGACTGAACAGGGGCATCTCGCCGGCAGCCGGGCTGTCTTTTTCGTTCTGGCGATTGAAGCGGCTGGTCAGGTTGTACGCTTCGGAGTTGCAAATCCAGCGGACAAGCTGCTTCAGGTCGTAGTTGGCCCTCACGAACTCGGCCGCCAGCCGCTCCAGCAGTTCCGGATGCGACGGGGCGTTATGCGACCCCATGTCGTCGACCGGTTTCGTAAAACCATAACCGAAGAAATGCCCCCACATGCGGTTGACCATCGCGTCGGCCATCAGCGTCTTTTCGCCCTGAGTCACCAGCTTGGCCAGTTCCAATCGCCGATCGGTCCCCGAATCGGGGCTGACGTCGATCTCGGTGAATCTCGGGTAGGCGACCAGCATTTCACCGGTGCGCTTCTCGAAATACACTCCGCCTTGAAAATCCTGCGACGTCAACATCAGGTACTCGACGTCGTTGCGGCCCGTTTTCTCGTTGTACTTTCGCACCGGCTCTGAGCGGGCCTGCTTGAAGAAGCTGTTGAACTCCCAGAACATCTTCTGCTTGAAATCGGGGTTGAACGGATGATCGTGGCACTGGGTGCATTGCACCTGAATCCCCAAAAACAGCTTGGCGCTGATCGCAGTCGCCGGAACCGCCCCCTCGTTGAGGTGCGACAGCAGAAAATTCGCCGCCCCATTGGTGTTGTTGGCGCCTTCCGCCGTCAACAGGTCGAACACAATCTCATTCCAGCCCCGGTTGCGACCGAACGATTCGCGCAAGAACTTCTGCAGGGCCGGACGGTCGATATCGCGCGGCGTGCCGCGGCCAATCAGGTTGTTCGTCCAGATCGTCGTCAGGTTGCGGGCGAACGACGGGTTGTCGAGCAACTCGTTGATCAGCGTCGCGCGCTTCGCCGGCTCTTTGTCGGCCATGAATTTTTGAACGAACTCCAGATCGGGAACATGGCCGACGATGTCCAGATGCACCCGACGAACCCACTCGCCATCATCGGCCACAGCCGACGGCATGACGTTGTTGTCGATCCAGCTTTGACGGATCTGTTCGTTGATGAACGCGATCAGTCCCGAATGCGAATCCTCGGAGCCGGTGGAGTAAATCTGCGCGGGCAGCGTCACCGGCTCGGCATCAGCCTTCGCCCCTTTCGAGTGGGCGGTTTTCGTCTTTCCGGGAATCGTCGGTTTACGATCGGCGGCCGTCAAACCGGCCGCCAGGACCCACGCCCCCCCGACGATCAATGCGACCATCCCGAACCGCCGGATTCGCAGCGCAGAAAGAGACCGATAAGCGTTGTTACGGATTCGAGTCATTCGAAGGTCTCCATCATTCGCAACGGTGTCGCAATCGGAAATCATCGCTAAGCGATTTCCCAATAGCCACTTTCAGCCAGTGCCCCGACAGGGACTGTATGCTACCCGGACTGACTCGGCGACGCAATTTTTTCCCTGAAGCCAATGTTTTGGCCCACGTTCGACGACCTGGTTTCTGCAATTCTACGCAAATTTCAGTGAGTGTTGCATTCTGCGCGACGCGAAATTCTGCGTTTTCTTCGGCCGAAATTCACACCCGATCGTCAAAACCGACAAAATGGCGATATTTCGCCTGAAAATGACCCGACCTTTGACAAAAGATGCGTCGCGAACGGGCAAAAGTTCCTGATTTTGACCCCACAACCAGACCATCGCCAACAAAACAGCCGCGTGAAATACTTCGGCCGTAACAATCATTGGCAAATCGTATGCCACACGTTACGGGCAGAACCGCATTCCAAGCCGGGCGGGCAGCGCCGTCATTTCACGCACGCGCCCTCGACAATGTCACGTTTCGCCGCCGTGCTCGCACGGCGCGTCCCCCCATCGATCTCACTTCACGCGCGAGCCGTCGGCAATGTCGCGCTCGGGCTGGAGCAGCACGACTGCGTTGCCGTCCGACGCCGCCAGCAACATGCCGTTGCTCTCTTCGCCGCGGATCATCGCCGGTTCCAGATTGATCACAACGATGATTCGTTTACCCACCAGGGCCGCCGGCTCGTAGTGCCCGCGAATCCCGGCGACGATCTGCTTTTCGACATCGCCGACCTTGATTTTCAGCAGCAGCAGTTTGTTGGCATTGGGGTGTTCGCGGGCTTCGAGAACCTGGGCCACGCGCAAATCGAGTTGTGAAAACGTCTCGTAGTTGATCAACGCCGGCTTGACGGGCACGGGAGTCGGAGAGGCCAGTCCCGCGGTACCGGGCGCAGCCGGCGAATTCGCAGGACTGCCGGCGGGATCAACACTCATCAGAATCTCCGGGTGATGTGGGTTATGCGAAACGCACAGTGAAATCGGCTCGATTCGAGGATTACCTGCAGGGCGTCCGACCGATGATACGCGTCTGTCTCACGGGTCTCAAGTTCGCACCCCTGCCGCTGCTTGCTTCTGTTCTTTCGTAGGTCCCGCCTGCCGGGCGGGACCTCGTGCGTCTGGGCGGCGTCCGCTCGCAAAAGGTCCCCTCCGGTCGAGGGGACCTACTTCGGCAAGTCTGCTTTTTTTCTGCCATCCAGAACCTATAGTCCGCCAAGAGGTGCGCTGTCGTGTTGGTTGGACCGGTTAAATCGACGCGGCCCAAGAAGAAATAGCAGGTCAGTCGTACGCGTTCGCCGGCCGCGGCCGACCGGCGACTATTCGCCCAATCGCTTCTCAGATCGCTCTCGCTCGGCCTGAGCCCGCTCGAAATCCTCGAGTTCGGCTTCGCTGAACCCGAAATGGTGCGCGAACTCGTGTACGACCGTGGCGCGAATATGCCGCAGCAGCGCCCCGCGCGAGCGGCTGACCTGTTCCATCGGACGGCGGAAGATCGTGATCACGTTGGGAAAGTGACGGCCGAACCCCTGCTGCGTCAGCGGCACGCCGTGAAACAGCCCCAGCAGCAAGCCCGGTTCGTCTGCGGCGCCGCGCTCGGTGAGTGCGGCGTAATGTCGGGCTGAGGGTTCTTCTTCGACGTCGACCGCGACGTTTTCGAGGTATTTCGCGAACGGTTCGGGCAGCGATTCAACCGCCTCGCGAACCGCGTCACAAAATTCGTGCCACGACAAACGGCGACGGGTCATGAAACTGAACCTGTTCGGGCGAAGGGCACACCGCAATCCATCCGATCGGCAAAAACCGCAGTCGGCACGGCGAAAGGTTGCCCGCCAAACGAAAATCCTCGACCGCCTGTGCCATCGCCCCTCGGGTTGGTTATACTGCCGACGCACGAGATCCATCAAGCGGCAGCACAGAAGGCCGATTCACAATGGATGCGCGATACGTCGTTCGCTATGGGACGACTCGGCATATCGGAGAGTTCGGGACCAGGGGGCGCGACGAACTTTCGCGTCACGCGCTGGTCATTGTCCGCAGCGACCGCGGCGTCGAAGCGGGCGAAGTTCTCAGTCCGGCCACCGATCGCACGCGCGAGTTGCTGGGGGTCACCGAATCGAAAGGCAGCATTCTTCGCGAAGCCACCGAACAGGATCGGCAAAAGCTCGACGAACTGCGACTGAACGAACGCGAGGCCTTTCTCGGCGGTCAGGAACTGATCGCCCAGCATACGCTGGCCATGCAACTGGTCGACGTCGAACACCTGTTCGGCGGCGAACGCCTGATCTTCTATTACCTCTCCGAAATCCGAATCGACTTCCGCGAGCTGGTCAAGTCGATGGCCGCGCGGTTCCGAATGCGAATCGAAATGCGGCAAATCGGGGTGCGCGACGAGGCGAAATTGCTCGCCGACTACGGCGATTGCGGTAAGCCGGTGTGTTGCAACACGCACCTGCGCGAGATGCCCCCCGTCTCGATGAAAATGGCCAAGTTGCAGAAGGCCACGCTCGACCCGACCAAGATTTCCGGGCGTTGCGGGCGGCTGAAATGCTGTCTGCGCTATGAATACGACACGTACGAAGAATACCGTCGTGAATTGCCGCACGTCGGCGCCATGATCGTGACGCGCCAGGGACAGGGGAAAGTGATCGGACAGGAGATTCTGGCACGAAAGGTGCTCGTCCTTTATTCCGACAACCGTCAAATCCTCGCCGATCTGTCCGACGTGCTGACGGTGGTCAGCAAAGGCAAAAAGCCGGCCGTCGCCGACGACGCGCCGGCCGCTGAATGAACCGGCACACAACCGACGCCGGCTTACGTGTCGTCTCGAAACCGCATCTTGCAGTAATGACCCGCTTGCGTTATCCATGTGTTGACGAATTTTCTCGGTCTTTATCGCGGCCCAGCCGAATTCGAAGATTATGAACACCATCCAGAAGGCTGTCCCCCGCAGTTGCGGTTCCATCCCAATGCGTATCGGTTTTTGTTTGCCGCTCTGCGCCGAACCCAACTGTCTTTGAGCCGGACGCAGGCTGACGGCTCCGAACACGGCCCGCACATCTCGGCCCACGAGCTGCTCGAGGGCATTCGGGTCTTTGCCCTCGATCAATTCGGGCTGATGGCCCAGAGCGTGTTTCGCTGCTGGGGCATTCACGCCACCGAAGACTTCGGCCGGATGGTGTTCGAACTGATCGACCGCGGCGAGATGAGCAAGACCGACAGCGATCAACCCGCCGACTTCTTCGACGTTTACGACTTCACTGACGCTCTGGAGCGCCAGTATCAAATCGACGTCAGCCAGGCGTTCTGAAGACGACACGCAGATCAGGCGAGCGGGGGGCGTAAGCCCCCTGAAGACTGTGGGCGCGGCACCGCAGAATTCCCGTTGCGCAATCGCTTGGAAACGACCATGAGCCGCTCGCGGAAGGCCCACCCCAAGCCGCCGGCAACGATCGCCCCCGCGGCGCCGCCCCGAGCACTGTCAAGCGGGGCGCTGTCAGGTAGTGCGGCACTTCTCCCCACGCCGGGACAACGTCTCGTCGTGTGGCTCGCGATCGGTGCGGCATTGTTCTGGACGGCCTGGCTGGCCGTCATGGGCATGTTGACGGCCAACCCGACCGCCGTCAGCAGCGCCCAAGTGGGCCGGGCCGACGCGGTCGTGATCGCCCGGCTGATTGATCCGGCTCACAATCGCCTGCGCATCGAGCGTGCGCTGTCGGGCAAACTGGCCGCAGGCGATGTGGTCACCGTCCTGAATTTCTCGGACATTCCAAATGTCTCCGGCGAGCAGTCGTACCTGGTTCCGCTCTCGTTCTTCCGCGACGACTACCTGGTCACCGTGCTCGAGGGCCAGCACGCCCCCCCGCTGATTTACCCCGCGATCCCCGAGACGATCGAGAAGGCCAAGGGGTTTGTGCGCGAGGGAAAGTAGTGTGGACTTCAGTCCACACGAAACGTGCAACGTGCCCCTTGTTTGACGGGTAGAGTAGAACGGACTCTCAGTCCGTTGTGATACTACCACCACACTACGCCACACGTCGAATCTCCCGAGAAAATGACGGATTTCTGGTCGAGTGAAAAACCCAGACTACCCCACATTCCAGCAAGCGAAGTGTGTAGGGAGTGTGTAAATCCGCGACAGTTGTAGAGAACTTACAGACGCGCGCGAAACGGAACAGAAGTGTTGACATTGGCGAACCAACGCCATAGGATTTGCAACATCTACTCCCCGCTGTGCGTCACCATCGAAAGGACAACGCAAAGGTCTTTCGAATTCTGGCCGTCGCCAGAGAACACAGAGGCGAAGAGGGGTATCAGACCACCATGCCATTGCGGGTGAGAGATACCAGCATCGTTAGTCATCCATTGCGCAGGCTCAATACGCTTTGCAGTTGAGTCAAGTTGTGTGTCTTGGGTTAAACGGGTGCCGGTTAAACTAGCTCCCATTGCGCCCATAGCTCTGTAAAATTGCTCGCGAAATCTCCGGCACCTCAGGTGTCAGGAGATTTTTTGTTATGAGCGATTTGAGAATTGCTGAAATCGATGCGGTTCGGCGCAAAAGCGCGCGAACCGACATTGACACTCGCGCCGCCGAATCTAAGATAGTGGCGTCGAGCATTGGTGTGGCGGTCGGACGCAAGTCTGGCAATAACGTCGCGTCAGGTGGATTTTTCCACAACTATTTGCTCGACGACGGTAACTCGATCTGGCACAAGAGCCCCAGGCTATCTGCGGGCGGTCGGACGCTGTTACTCGCGTCGTTAACGACTTTGTTAACGCACGTTGGAGTATCGCGCCCGTGCTGGAATCAAGGCGCTCCCTCCGACGTGCAGTCATCGGAGGTGATTTAATGAGCGACCTTGTCCCTCTCGCAGCCGCGCGAACACTTGTTCCAGGCTCCCCCTGCGTTGCCACATTGCGCCGGTGGGCGTCATCGGGCGTTCGCGGGCGAAAGCTCGATACAGTCCTACGGGGCGGTAGGCGATACGTCAGCCCGGCGGCTCTTGAACAATTCGTTCACAGCCCCCCGCTGCCGATTTCCAAGCAGGGGGGCCACGATGCAGATCACGCTTGATCGTGATGACCTGCGCGCCATCGTCACCGAAGTGCTCGCCGAGGTGATGGCGCAGACATCGACGACCCCGCATCAGCAGTTGCTGACCGAGCCGGAAGCCGCGGCGGTTGTGCGCGTTCAGGCGCATACCCTGCGGGATGCCAGAAGGCGCGGCGAACTGCAATTCCATCGTGTTGGCCGGTTCGTGAGGTACGACCGCGCACAGCTTGACCAGTGGATCAAGCGAGGCCCCGCCCCGAAATAGTCGGGCGCATTAAAAGGCCGCCGCAGCCCTGGCAGGCAAATTGCGACGGCCGGAAAAGAATCACAGGATGACACTTCTACAAGGGCAGGGAGAAATCAGACAAGGCAACTGCCGCAAGAGTTCGCCGGTCGCAAAAACGGCGCCGGTCCCGACCGGCCAGTTGACGCTCGAATCAATCCGCTACGCACCGAATCAGAATGCGGCCGTCGTGAGATTTCGTGTCGGCGACCTCCAATGCCGGACCGAAGCCCCGGCCGCGGTGTTGCAGTCGTTCGCCAAGTTTCAAGCTCATGCGTTCCAGATGGCCGGCGTCTGGGTCCGCGATCACTGGGCCGAGACCGGGCGAGACAAGGCCCAGGTCTGGGCCGATGACGTGGCGCGGGCGATGACGCGCGGCGGGGAGGGTGGCCGATGACCTCCCCGAACGGACACACGAGCAACGGCAACGGAAGTGCCAACGGGCATTTGCCAGACGGGGGGGTCATCGAGAATTTTCTATCGACCCTCTGGCCTGATGGCGTGCCGGGTCGCATTGCCGTCTGTCATCGAGACCATGTTGGCGAATTCGCAGTGGCGAAGTTGGCTGGCTCGATCGATGAAGCTGTCGCCGAAACGCTTCGCGCCGCGACAGAATCTTGCACCTGGTTCGGGGTCGGCGCAATTCGCTCTGACAAGCAGGGGGGCCGCGGCGAGTTCAACGATGTTGTAGCGCTGCCCGGTCTATGGGTCGAGATCGATTACGGAAAACCCGGCGGGCCGCCAGACCTTGCGGCGGCGATTGCCGTGGCGAAGTCCATGCCGATTCCGCCAACGTTGATCGTGCATTCCGGTCACGGGATTCACTGCTACTGGTTGTTCAAAGAGGCGTGGCGACTTTCTGGTTCTGCTGATCGAGCACTGGCTCACAGCTATTTACTCGGGTTGCGGGCCGAACTCATCAAGGAGCTCAAGCGACGCAGTTTCGGGCAGCCGGATTTCGTGAGCGACCTGCCGCGCGTCCTGCGGCCGGCGGGAACCGAGAATTGGAAAGACCCGAACAACCGTCTGCCCGTCGTCGTCGTCCATCATGATGATGCACAGCGATACATTCCCGACGACTTCGACCAGTACGTTCCCGAGCCGCCCCCCGATCCCGAACCATCGGCCCCGAAGCAATCCGTTGACGATCCGAACTGGGAGATTCGACCAGGCGATGCTTTCAACGCCGAAGCAAGCTGGGCTGGCGTCGCGAATCTGATCGGCTGGAAAGCGAAGCAACTGCACAACGGTCGATATGAACTGCTGCGATGCTCATGCGAAAAATATGGCAAGCCGTCGTCGTCATTCACCGGAAAGACCGGGCACAAGGGACGCGACCGCATAACCATCTTCTCAGGAAATTGCTGGCTGAAGTCCGAACCGGACGAAATCGGCCGGCGCCCGTCTTACTCGAAATTCGAATTGTTCGCGGCGGTGAAATTTCCCCACAACGAACGACCAGGAGAAGGGGATTTCAAAGCGGCGACGAAAGCTCTGATCGGGTTGGGATTCGGGAAGCCCAGACTGCATGCGACTGGACTGTCGAATGGCGTTGACCTCAGGGCTTACGGCATCGATCTGACACAGGAGTCTGAGTCAGGCCCCGGCGAAAAAACTCGAGCCTTGCCCCCAGATGGTGACGAACCCCGACGCCCCCCGCTCGTGCGTGTCACCGTCCGCCAATTACAGGCCGATCACCCGCGACTGCACTACCCGGTCATCGACGAATGGATTCGCGAGGGCGAGACGGGAAACATCATCAGCGGTTCGAAGATCGGCAAAAGCTGGCTCGTGTATTACATCCTGATCTGCTTTGTCACGGTGCGGGCGATTTTCGATCGTTTCTCGACCGCCGGCGGCCGGGCCCTCCTAATCGATAACGAGCTCCACCAACCGACGCTCGCCAGCCGGTTGCGCACGGTTGCCGAGGCGATGGGTGTGCCGGCCGACGAATACGCTGATCGCATCGACGTGCTTTCCCTACGGGGCAACCTGCGGAGCATTTTCGAGTTGGGCGCGGAGCTGAAGGATGTGAAACCGGGCGACTATAAGCTGATCGTCTTAGACGCAAAGTATCGCGCGCTCGGCGTCGATGCGGAGGAAAACAGCAACTCAGACGAGACCCGGTTCTACAACGAAGCCGATCGGCTCGCGGCCCAGACGGGCGCCGCTCTTCTGATGGTGCATCATTCGAGCAAAGGGACGCAAGGTGAAAAGCGGGTGACAGACGTCGGCGCTGGTGCCGGTGCTCAAAGCCGGGCGGCTGACTGCCACCTGATCCTGCGGGAGCACGAAGAAGCGGATGCGATCGTGCTGGACGCTGCTGTCCGGTCGTTTAGGCCTCTCGACCCGCTCTGCCTGCGTTGGCGGTTCCCACTGTGGGAAGTCGACGAAAGCCTCGATCCGACGCTGCTGAAGGGCAAGCTGGCACCAGCGGAGGAAAAGCAGAGCGCAAAAGACCGGGATACGGACGAGAAAGTCTTGGAGCAATGCCAGACCTGGCGTAGCCGGAAGGAACTTCGAACGGAAACCGGATGGGGCGAAGAGCGGGTCAATCGGGCTATCCGGCGACTGCTGGATGCGAATCAACTGGAACGATCTGAGGAAGTCAGGAGGGGTCAAAAATGCGACATCTATCGCAAGACAATTCACGCGAAATGACTCGGCCTGAGCGACTCGGAATTTCAGTCCGAGTCGCATGCCGAGTGGCCGAGTCACTCGGCACGGATGGCCCCCTAAAGGGGGGCCATGCCGAGTGCCCAGATGACTCGGCCGGGCGTTTCGCGGTTTCAGGCCAAGTGGCAGGTGAACCATTACGACAGCGATCAAACCGCGATTCGATGCGCCGGCTGCAGCCACGAGCAAGCCCGACCGACGGAGGTTAGGTGCAAACCGACGCAGGCCAATAGGTACTTCCCGGCGATTGGGCAAAACCGGCCAATGGGAACCGTCACGGTAGTAGACACACTTTCTTTCAAGTGTCCGGAATCTCTTAACTCCATGAAGCCAAAATACTTTGGACATTCCGTGGCGTTGAAAACGGCGGCCCGCGAGCTCAAGGCTCGGCTGCGTGTTGATCGCCGCAATCGATGGTTGCTCTGCGACACATGGGCACGCGCCGTCCACTGCATGGTTTAAGGGTAGCGCAACATCGCCATCATCATCGGCCTCTCCCGTTTCGAGACCTCAGCAAGCCCGTTTGTTACCGTGCGCCGCTCGGCCCGTGGACGCCCACGGTGGCGTCAGTGCGGGGGGGGGGGGGGGGGGGGG
>SIAF01000210.1 GCA_009691905.1 Planctomycetaceae bacterium
GCAACCAACCTCCGCATCGGCCAACAGCCGCTGCTTTCGGAGCTCGAATCGCCGTTCCATCGTGCATCTCCTTAAAGGAAATCCATTTCCCGCAAGGGGTCTCTATAAAACAGGTTGCAACTCGTCAAGTACAATCGACAGTAGAAGTACACACGCGATCTGATCACCGTTGCCGGCCAGCCCAGAGACGAGAGACTTCAAATCACGGGACGATTCACTATGTCGAAGTGCATTCGTAGTGCCGCGCTGTTCCTCTTGGTGGGGTTCCTCGTTCGTCACAGCAGCGCGGCGGACGCGCCCCCGCAGGGCCGGTTGGATCGCACCAATCTCCTGATCTATCGCGATTCTGATGGAATGGTTCGCCCCGTGCAGTCGGCCGCCGATTGGCAGAAGCGCCGGGCGATGATCGTCGCTGGAATGGAACAGGTCATGGGACGGTTGCCGGGAGACGAAAAACGCTGCCCGCTGGAGATGGCCATTGAAGAGGAAGTCGATTGTGGCTCATTCGTTCGCCGGCGCATTGCATACACCGCTGAGCCGGGCGGTCGTGTACCGGCATACCTCTTGGTCCCCAAGACAGTTCTGGACGGGCGGCAGAAGGCGCCGGCCGTCCTCTGCCCGCACCCGACGCACCTGGAGCTCGGTCCCAAAACCGTGGTCGGGTTGGGCGGCAAGAACGACATGCCCTATGCGCGTGAGCTCGCCGAACGGGGCTATGTCTGCCTGGCCCCATGCTATCCGCGAATGGGAGGTTACGAACCCGATCTGGAAGTGCTGGGATATCAGAGCACAACGATGAAGGCGGTCTGGGACAACATCCGCGGGATCGACCTGCTGGAATCGTTTTCCTGGGTGCAGTCTGGGGCCATTGGGGCGGTCGGCCATTCACTCGGTGGCCACAACACGATTTACACCGCCGTATTCGACGAGCGGATCAAAGTCGCGGTCTCCAGTTGCGGCCTCGATTCATACGTCGAGTACAAGAATGGCGACATTCGTGGTTGGACCAGCAAGTGGTACATGCCGAGGCTGCTCGAGTACCGCGATCGCCTGCAGGAAATTCCATTCGACTTTCACGAAATGGTCGGTGCCTTGGCGCCGCGGTATTGCTTCATTAACGCGCCGCTTGACGACGACAACTTCAAATGGCGCAGCGTCGATCAGATCGGCCAAGCCGCGGCGCAGGTCTATCGGCTGGAGAGTGTCCCCGAGCGACTGCGGATCGAACACCCGGACTGCCCTCACGATTTTCTCCCTGCGATGCGCGAATTAGCGTACCAGTTGTTCGACAGGGCCCTCCGCAGCAGCCCAGCGGCTCAAATCCCAGTGGCCACTCAAACCCAAGGAGCCGCTCCAGCCCAGGGGCTGGTCCCGATCGAGCTGACGCTGGTCGACGACCACGCCATCGCCTTCGGCACGTTCCAGAGCCACAACCAGAAAATCGTTAGCAACGACAACGGAATCTTTATGACGCACATCCGCCAGGCGAACAAGGAGTACACGGCCCAGACGTGGCGGCTGTCCCACAGCACCGACGGCGGAAAATCCTTCGCCACTCTCTACGAAGCGACCAATGCGACCAGCGGCCCGGCGCTGGAGACCGGCGAGAATGGCGCCGTCTTCGCCGCGCGGCCCGACTTCGTCGATGGCCACGCGTACCTCTACCGGTTCGACCCGCCCGAATATCGCACGCCGAAGATCACCCGCATTCCCGGCGGCTCGGGCGGAAAGTACTGCCTGGCGCTGGATGCCCAACGACGCCAACTCTACTACCTGGCAAACAACCAGGAGTTTCGCGTCGTCGATTTCGACGGCAAAGTCAGGCAGTCGACAGCTTTGTTCAAGGCGGGACCGCACGCCAAAGTGGAATATCCGCACCTGGCCCTTGCCGCGGACGGCACTCTTTTCGCGGCTTGGACCACCAGCGCGCCCGACCGTTATCTGTACTGGGACATTCACGCGATGCGCTCCCTCGACGCGGGCGCGACGTGGCAGACGCTGGCGGGTGTAAAGCTCGAGCCGCCCGTCGTCGCGGACGACACGGGAAAAGCCGATCGAGTCACGCTCGACGATGAGTTCGAAGTGCATTCGTGGCTTTCGGCGTTCCTGGCGAAAGACCGAAAACTGCACCTCGTCTACTGGGCCAAGAACGCGCCCCAGCGGCAGCGGTACGTCCGTTACGACGGAGCGAAGGGCGTACGCGAAATCGATCGTCAGCCGCTGCTGGCCGGCTGGCCCATGACGGAACCGAACGACAGCGCCGCCCTGATCGCCGAAGGTCGTCGGGGCAATGCGGCACTGTACTGCGTCTCGACGCTGAACGATCGCAAACAACTTGTTTGCGTGGTGAGCGCCGACAACGGCGCGTCGTGGCGCGACTTTGCGCTCGGCACGGACACATTCCGGCATCGTGTGTATTCGATCGGGGCGGCGCGCGAGACAACCCGCGATGGCTGGATCATTGGCACGTTTACCGATGTCGATCCCAAGGCCGAGCTGTACACCGAAGCGGACTCGGGCAAGGTGTATTTCTTTCGCATTCGTGCAAATTGATCGAGGTGCTTTATGAGCCCAAATTCGAGTTCTGTAACGCGAAGGGATTTCGTCCGTGCGACGGCAGCCAGTCTGATCGCGCTGTCGACCGGGCGACCGCGGTCAAATTCGCACGCTGCCGCTCCCGACGAGCGCCCTCCGATCCGCGGAGTGGTGATGGTGCCGGAAACCCTCACGTTGGAGAACTGGCCCGGCCGTGCGAAAAAAGCGGGATTGAATACGATCGTTCTGCATCATCCCGAGTCCCCCCGGGCCCTGCTCGAATTTGTAAAATCTGATCAGGGACAGGCCTTTCTCGCACAATGTGCGACCGCCCAGATCAACGTTGAATTCGATTTTCACGCGATGCGCGATTTAGTCCCTCGGGAATTGTTCGCCAGCGATCCGTCGTTATTCAGAATGGACGAAGCGGGCAAACGCAGCCCCATGCGGAACTTCTGCGTCCATTCGCCGACCGCTTTGCAGACAGCGGCCGAGAACGCCGTGAAATATGCCGAATCTCTGCCTCCCACGACCGCAAGCTACTACTTCTGGAGCGATGGCTGCGCGGCCTGGTGTCGGTGTCCGAGGTGCCGTGAGCTTTCCGATTCCGACCAGTTACTCATTGTCGAGAATGCGCTAGTTGCGGCCCTGCGCAAGGTGCAACCCGAAGCGCAAGTGGCGCATCTGGCATGCCATACCAGCATGCCCGCCCCACAAATGATCAAGCCCGCGCCCGGTGTATTTCTGCAGTATGCCCCCGTCAGACGGCGGTACGATGTTCCATATTCGCAGCAGACAGACCGGGAGCAGATCGACAGCTTGTGGTATCTGGAACAGAATCTCAAAGTGTTTCCGGAAAAAACCGCACAGGTTCTGGAATACTGGCTGGACGTCACGAGATTCCCGCCCGGCACGGGGCCGTTGCCCTGGAATCGTGATCGCTTTCAGGCCGATCTCAAGACTTACACGTCCCTCGGAATCCGGCACTTCAAGAGCTTCGCGAATGGCATCGACGCCAACTACGTGACGCGGCACGGCGAGCCGACGTTCCTGGCGGAATACGGCCGGGGATTGCAAAACCTTGTCCGATAAGCAGTGTTACAGTTTGATCTCGACGAAATGTCTGGGATGGCGGCGGTGTGCAGTTCGTCTACCGTGATGAAATCGCCAGCCATCTTGCGCCGCAGGTCGCTGGGCGGCGGATCGTATGTCCGTGGTTGCACGGTCGTCCCGAAAAATCGTCGCGCATGAGACACGTCATCAAACGACCGTTTTCTCGAAGCGAGCGGCCGACGTTCATGCCCCACTCTTGCGCGCGTCGGTCACATCGACCGAGTGACCGATGCCAGTTCTAAATCTTCGCCACCTCGCGAGACAGCCACGACAGCTAATCACCAAACGTGGGCGATGACATTACTGCCCGTCAGTGGCGGGATCCCGATAAACAGGCAATAGGATTTGGGACGGATGCGTTTCGGAAATGTGCAGTGAATTTGTCGCAACGCGCTGTTCCTGATCGGCGCGGAACCCATGTTCCGTGTTCGGATTCGGATCGAATCGCGGCGAATTAGATGACGAGACGGCAATGCGAAGGCGGTGTCCCGTATTGAACACCAGCGAAGTGCTCCACATGTCGACCGGAATTTCGACAACTTCACCCGGTTCCAGTAGTTTCTCCTGATCGAACGACTCGCGGAATCTCGCTCGCATGATGCCATCCGTCACCAGCATCGACCGTCCGTCGGGGTAGACATCCGACAGTTTGATCGTGAAATCGGTGTCCGGACAGTCGGACGAAACATACAACCGCGCGCTGATCCGGCCCGTCACTTCCAGCGGCGCCTCGAGAACATCGCTTGTGAACAGCAGCACGTCGGCGCGCGACTCGACAGACCGCTGGTCGCGCGGGCCAATGTTGGCCCCAAATTCAGCTCCGCCAACGGTAGGAACCGGTTGTGCGGGATCGTACTTGTACGAACGGCTGCCGCTTTCGACCGGGCGCGCTGTCGACAGCTTGCCCGTCGTGTGCAGGTAATACGGCGTCTCGGCGACCTGGGGAGGCCACGTGTCGGCGGCTCGCCACACGTTACCGTGAGCCTTCTCGTCCGTCGGATCCCCCATCACGTAGTAGTGCACCGGCTTATCGGCGGCGATGCCATTGTCCTTGCCTTTCAGTATCGCGTCGAACCACGCCAGACTGTCGGCGCAACGGGGCAACCTGCTGGCGTTGGCCGGATAGGTCAGTTCAGTCATGCTGCCGTGGCCAATTGGTGCAATCACCAGTCGGCAGCGCCCCTTTGCCGCCGGCCCGCCGCGCGACTGGATCGTCGTGAACGAATTGATCGTCCCCTGCAAAAAGATGTCATACCACCCGCCGAGAAACACGGCGGGGGCGTTGACGCGCTCGGCCTGCGTCTCGGCGTTTAACTCCTCCCAAAACTCATCGTAACGGGGATGCGCTACGAAGGTTCTCAGATTGACGTCGGTCATGCCGGTAGACTTCAGCCAGTTTTCCAGAAGCCCGCTGCGGAACGCGCCCCCCTGGTATGCTCCCTGCCGGTACATGTCGGAAAATGCGGCGACGACGTGCTGGGCGGCGAGCGCCGCCGGTGCTCCAGGCGCCGCCATGTTCTGCGTAATACCCAGTGCCGAGCCTCCCGTGCTGCCGATCTTTCCGTTGCACCAGGATTGTCGCGCGATCCATTCGAGCGTATCGTGGCCGTCATGCGGGTTGTTCCAACCGTCATTGTGAAAGATGACGGCATGGTGTCCCTTGGACATAAAGCGTCCTCGCAAATCCTGGGCGACAAAAGCGTAGCCGTTACGACAAAAGCGTTGCGATTCGCCCTTCAGGCCGTCTTTGTTGTACGGCGTCCGAGCGACAATCACCGGGAACGGCCCGCTACCCTTCGGTCGATACACGGTCGTCGCCAGTTCGATACCGTCAGACATCGGGATCAGGCTGTCTGATATTTCGAACTCCGACAGATCGTCGCCAGCGATCGCCGAACAAACATATCCGGCGATGAAAATGAGCCCGAAGAAAAGTTCGCAAAGCGGGATCCGGTTTCGGCCAAGAGACCACATCGGTTCTATTCCCCGAGGAATGATGGATTTCTGTTCCCGACACATCGAGTTGCCGTTCGTGACGGAGGACGTGCGCGCTACCGCTTATCTCAGTTCACGCGCGCCTTGCGTCAATCCATAGAGCAGCTTCACTTCACCATCAGCGAGTGCCCGGTTAAAGACGGCGAGGTCATCCAGGTGGCCGACATAGGCGGCGCCTAGCACCAGCAGCACGCGCGCGGGATCCCAGCCGAACGTGAGATCCCAGTTCTCGATCGTCCCCTGCAGATTGCCGTTCAGATACAACCGACCGATCTGCGGTTTGCTCTTGTCGTTGACGTTTTCCAGCGTGAACACTGCGTGCGTCCACGTCTCGCGCGAAAAGGGAGCCCGTTCGACCTGCACCATCGGCCGCTTGTTGAATGGGATGTCGGCCCACTGCACGTTGTCCGGGTTCCAGATGTGAAACAGGGGGCGAATCGCGTAGCGGAAGAACCGCGGCGTTTCGTCCTTCGACCATTCGAGGAAGATGAAGCCGTTCTTGGCGTCGTCCCCCACGATCTGCACGGGGTCGCAGTAGCCGGGCTCGAGGTCTTCGTCGGGGTTCAGGCGCAGCCAGACGGAAACGGAAGCATTCCAGTTCTTGTCGTTGTAGCCGAGCACGCCCGCGTCCCTGAAAACCGGGCGGAAGCTGTTTTTCTTCGTAAAGTGCAAAGCGCCGCCGAAGCGACCCGCGTCGGGCACCAGCCGGACCTCCTCGGTGGGGGCGGCTTTCAAAAGATCTTTTCCCTGCATGACGTAACACGCTTTATCGCCGCGCGCGAAGTCCGCCGCTAACTCCGTGTCGAAGGAGGCATGCAGGGTCAGGGCGCGCGACAGGCTCGCTTTCGTTTCGGCGTCGGCGGCGCTGAGGATCTGCTTCGCCTCGTCGGTACCGATGTCGTGAACAAAAATGTTGCGCCAGCGGATTTCACCGCCATGGGTCTGCAACATGATCGGCCCTTTGGGCGGCAGCGGCCGGCTACGGTCGTAGTAGTTCTCCATGACGGCGTCGGCGACGACGAGCTTGTCGTTCAGCCACACCCAGGTGCGGTCCCCTACTTGGCGAATGCGAAACTGGTTCCACGCGCCGAACGGACGGTCGGCCAGAACCAGCGGATCGCGTCCCGTGGTGCCCGGCGTGTTGTTGAACAGACCGCCGGAACCCAGATGCGGTTTGCGGGTTGGCGCTTTCGGGTCGAAGACCTGGTGCCAGTCCCAGATCTGCACCTGGGGCGCGCCGCGCAGGTAGATGCCGCTGTCGGCGTTGGCGACGGTTTTGTATTCGATCAGCAACTCGATGTCGCCGAACTCCGCCTCGGTTGTCGCGTACGGACCATGGCCGTCGTTGACCAGTTCGCCGTTTTCGACGGTCCAGTTCTTGGGGAATTCGGCTCGCTGCTGCGCGAGGCTCGTTTCCTTCGCTTCGCCTGTCAGCTTCTCAATCCCGTGCGGGTTCAGGCCATACCAGCCGGTGAGATCCCGACCATTGAAAATGGCGCGGAACCCCTCCGGCGGACCTGGCTCTGCAGCGAGGCCGATCGCCGGCATCCCGAACCCGGCGACGGCGCAAGCGAAGAAGAGAATGCGCTGCACAGTACGTCTCATGGATTGGCTCCGGTGCATCGTCATCATGCTTTGCCGCGAGCAAACGGCCTCTCGCGAACCCGCAGAGGTGTATTCTAACGAACAACCACGGTTCGTCGTGTCTCGCAGTGCATTTTCGGCCACTTACCCGATCCCCGGGTCCACGCGGGGTTGGACGCGCGGCAGGATGATCTCAGACTCGACTTAGCGCGGTCGGTGTACATCGACGTCACATCGGCCTATCTGCGCAGGCGAGCGAGGTCGGGAGTGATGCGCTCTTCGTCTACATCGCGGCCCAGGCGAATTCGACGCGTCGGAGTATGATCGGGGTATCACAGCAGGCGGACGTGCGTGTCGAAGAGCCTGACGGCCTGTTTTCTCAGTCAAAGAGCGAACGCCGCGGATTGACGAAAATCCATGTCAGCGCGCCCGCCAGATTCACCCCCGCAAACAGCCACAGGACGAGATTCCAGCTTCCCCCCGAGCTTTCAATCGTTCCGAACAGGATCCCCACTTGCTTCGGACAGTAATACGCGCCGATGTTTCCCATCATGTTCATGCCCCCGGCGAGAACGGCAGCGCGTCGGCCACCCAGATCCATCGCGGCGGCCCACGTGGCCGGCCCGCCGAGCGACGAAAACATCGCCCCGGTCGCCAGCACGGCCATCACCGCGTGCGGATTCGAAAGTTGCGTGGCGATCGCAAAACACGCCCCGCACGATGCCAGGCCGAAACAGGCCAGGCCGCTGCGACTCAGCCACCGGTTCCGCGTTCGCACCATCACGGCGTCGATAGCATAGCCCGCGATGAGGCCGCCGATTCCCAGCGTCCAGAGCGGCAGCGTCGTCAGCGAAGCTGATTCGACCTGGCTCACCCCATAAGCCTTTTCGAGAAACGCCGGGCACCATGTGGTGAAGAACTCGTAGGCATAGGCCCGAAAGACCGCCTGCACGGCGAAGGCCCACAGGCTGATGCTGGCCAGCAGCCGGAGGGCAATACGCAGCCGGTCACCGGGGGGCAAACGAGGCGGGGTCGGGCATTCCGCCTGACGGGGGTGAATCTCGTTGCCGGATGCGATCAGTTCGCGCTCGGCAGAATTCACGCCGGGATGCTCGTCGGGTCGATTGCGGAAATAGAGCAGGAAAGTCACCGCCCAGGCCGCGCCGGTCAGTGAATACACCTGCATGGCGCCGCGCCAACCGAGAGGGGCGATCAAGCGGGCCGTGAGGGCCGTGGCGGTGATCCCTCCCAATTGCATGCCGCACGCCATAACCGAGCAGGCGATCCCCCTTTTTTCCAGGGGAAACCAGTGGGTCACCGCCTGCGCGCAGCAGGGGACCAGCCCGGCCTGCGCGACGCCGATCGCGATTCGCGCCAGCCACAGTTCGTGGGGCGAGCGCGCCTGTGTACTCAGCAGGGCGCACAGCGACCAGGCGAGGCTGATCAAGGGGAGAGTGCGCCGCACACCCCAGGAACTGGCCAGAAATCCGCCTGGAATCTGAAACAAAAAATAGCCCAATGCGAAGCCGGCCATCACGTCTCCCATCACGGCATCAGAGGCGTGAAACTCTGCGGCGATCGTCGTGTTGGCCGCAGAGATGATTCGCGTCAGGTACGCGCTGGCCGGTGCCAAGGCCAGCAGCGCCAGCACTCGCCAACGAACGCCGCTGGGTCGCTCGTCACCGCGGGAAGGGTCAATGGGACTCGGGGGGATCGACGTCAATGAGAAACCTCCGCAGGACGTTGGCGGTGATCTGCGACACCCCGTCATCAATGGGGAGCGCCAGCGGCCAGTTGAGCGAACCGACCGAAAACACGGCTCCCCCGCTCTGGGTGTGGTAGATGATCATGTCAGCCCCACTGTCGTTCGGATTCTGGCCCTTCGCCAGGTGCACGACCGTCGAGGGAGAATCCGGTGAAATCTTGTCGAGCTCCAGGCCGGAAGCGCCCCCCGGCGTCCGGGCATTCAGGCTCTCCCGGCCGAACAGATCGCCCGTGGCCAGGCGCGTTCCCGCGAACGCCCAGTGGTCGCCGGCGATGACGCGATACGGCGCGCCAGTCCGATAGCCGCCATGCGAGTACGCGATACCCAGCAGACACGCGGCGGATTCCTGCCGCAGATCCGCCCGTTCCTCCTGGCGGCAGCGAATCGTGAATTCATCGAGAAACTCGAACTCGCACAAAAACCCGCACCCGGCCAGAGACATCAGCCGGCCGCCGCGCTGATACACCCACTCCTTGAGGCCCAGGTACATCTCTTTCGTCACGTACTCGTTGTGTGTGTTCAGAATCAGCACGCTGTACTGGTCAAGCGGGACGCGACCAAAATGCAACTCGGTTTCGGAGTACAGATCGTAGGCGAACCCCTCCCGTTCCAGCCATCCCAACAGCCGCCATTCTCCCGGCGCGAAGGCGCAGGCCAGCCGCCCTTCAATGGGATCGGTGATGCTCTCTCCTTCGGGAACGAAGTTGGCCGGCTCCGGTCGATCGAACGAGAGCGGCGCGCCGGACTCGTCAAACGGCCAGGTCCCCGGACGCGTGTAACGTTCCAGATCGGAGCGGGCGTAAACGGTGGGGATGGGAAGCAGCGCGCGCTGATTCACGTAATTGCTGCGTCCGCCGAAACTGTTGTAGGCGTTCCACGTCACATTGGAGGTGAGCACGGCCACCTTCGCCGTCGGTCGGGCGGGCTGCACGATCCAGGGAAAGGAAAAGAACTCGCCCCGCGCGTTCTTGACATGAAAGTAGTACAGGCCCGAACGGTGGGGGGCTTCGATCCGTTGCTGGTGCCAGACCGAGCCAAAGCCCGTTTTGTTCCACTGGACGCCGGTTTGCGTGAAGTCGCCGTCGGGGGTGATCTGAGTTGTGGCGCGCGGCCCGTGGTCGTCGAACCACCCGAGGTCCTGCGTCAGTTGTTTGGTCCACCCGTAGCGCCACAGCGAGAGTTTGTAGGCCTCGGTGGAGTGGATACGAAACTCGGCTTCGGCCCCGGAGACGCTCCATTTCGGCCAAACGTAGCCGAGCAATCCATCCGACAGCAGCCGGAACTGGCGCGGCGCCCCCTCTGGCAGCGCCAGCTCGACGTGCTTGCCCCCAAAGCCGGATTTCGACAACGTGATCCGATAGCTTCCCGGTTCGAGATCGGCAATGACCGAACCGTCGGCCAGCGAACGGGCCGCGACAATGCTGTCCCCGTTTCGAAACACCAGCGCCGCATCGCACAAGGCAACGTAACGCTCGTCGCTGACATAACCGACCAGCATCGCACGCTCACAGGAGAATAAGGCCGATCAGGTGTTTCGCCGAAAATTCAACCGTCGCGCCTAACGGTGAGCTAGTCTACTCTCGTGAACCGCGCGCTTCCCGTCAAGCGACGGTCCCGTCACACGGCAGATTTACGTCGTCGTGACAGCCGCAAAATGTTACACTCTTACGGTCGCTCGCGTTTCGGAAAAAATCAATGAGACCCCGTATGTCGCCATCGCCTCCTTGTCACCCGATGATCAGTCGGCGGACCATGCTGCAAGCTGGCTCGGTGGGGCTGCTGGGACTGGGCATGAATCACGCTACGGCTCTCCGCGCCGCCGACCTCGTGGCCGGTTCGCATGGTGGGGACCGCGCCAAATCGGTGATCTTCGTGTTTCTCTCCGGTGGTCTGGCGCAGCACGACAGTTTTGATCCCAAGCCTGATGCGCCGGCTGATATTCGTGGCGAGTTCTCATCGATCGCCACGGCGACGCCGGGGGTACGCATTTGCGAGCATTTGCCGATGCTGGCCGCCCGAAGCGCGATGTGGAGCCAGATACGTTCGTTGACGTCGCCCCACAACGGCCACTCGGAAGGGCACATCGCGATTCTCTCCGGGCGGACACCGTTGCCCCCGGGGTTCAATGGCACCAAGCCGCAGTCGAGCGATTGGCCTTCGATCGCGTCGGTCGCCGGGGTCGCGGTGCCGCCGCGCAGCAACAATCTGCCGCCGGCGGTGGTGCTGCCCGAGCGGCTCGTCCATCGCGAGGGACGGGTGATTCCCGGTCAGTTCGGCGGGACGCTGGGGAGCCGCCGCGATCCGTGGTTCATTGAAGCCTCGCCCTATAACCCGAATTCGTACGGCGCCTACCCCGATTACGAGTTCCACTTTGTTCGCGGCCGCGAGCAAAACAAAGACCTGAAGTTTCAGTCGCCCAACCTCAGCTTGCCCCAGGGCCTGACCCGCTCGCGACTGGCCGACCGTGACGGCCTGCTGGACATTCTCGAAGGGCAGCGCCGCGAACTGAGCCGGCTCGCGGCAGCCGAGTCATTCGATCGCCATCGTCAGGCCGCGATTTCGCTGCTGACCGATCCCGGCGTGCAGCGAGCTTTCGACGTGCAGAACGCCGACCCGCGGGCACTCGACCGTTACGGACGCAACTCGTTCGGCTGGTCGCTGCTGATGGCCCGGCAACTGGTCGAGGTGGGCGTCAGCCTGATTCAGGTAAACCTGGGCAACGACGAGACGTGGGACACCCACGACAACAACTTCCCGCTGCTGCGCGACTGCCTCTTGCCGCCCACCGACCACGGAATCTCGGCACTGCTGGATGACCTGCACGAACGGGGGCTGCTTCACGAAACGCTGATCGTGATGTGCGGCGAAATGGGGCGCACGCCGAAGGTGAACGGACTTAACCGCAGCCCCGGCTGCAAACCAGGACGCGATCACTGGGGAGCAGTGCAGACGGTGCTGATCGCCGGCGGCGGCACCCCCGGCGGCATTGTCATCGGAGCCTCGGACAAGCAGGGCGCCTACCCGGCTGCGGCCCCGCAACTTCCGGAAAATCTGGCCGCCACGATCTATCACGCCCTGGGCATCCCCGCAACGGCCGCCTGGAAAGACGAACTCGACCGCCCACACCATATTTATCATGGCGAGCCGATTCTGTTTGGGTGAATCACAGAGAAAGAAGAAGGGGATATTCTACTTTAGTGGAGTAAAGTCGAGTGTTTCGCTCAGCGAGTGCGGACCAATCGGTGAGGATTTGGAATGCGAGAACGCTGCCTGAGTAACTAGGCCTTA
>SIAF01000211.1 GCA_009691905.1 Planctomycetaceae bacterium
GCCTCCCGCCAGTCAACTTCAAGCCCTCGCTCGACGCAAACTCATGCGCCGCGCCCGCTCCACGAAACAACGCCCTCTCCTCCTTGCCGAACTCGAGGACCGCTACCAAAATACCACATAGCCTCCAAGCGGGCCGTTGTTTTTTTTCGATCCTTCTACGGCAGGCTAAAGCCTGTACTCCAACGATCGGTGCCACGGACAGCGACCAACGGGAGTCGTCCGTGCGCACGTATCGAGGCATGACCCGATGAATCGACGCCCGTCCGCCGTCGCGGATTGCCGCACCGATTGGCAATGAACCGAGACGCGCACACGGACGACTCCCCGCGGTCGCTGTCCGCGGCACCCACCAGCGAGGATGCCATCGGCACAACAACGGCGGGTCCGCGCCTACCGCAACGAGGTCTCGGTCGACTCGCTGTCGGGTTCGTCGGTCTCGCCTTGGGCTGCCTTTGGCTGCACGGCCAGCATGCGCTGGGCCACCTCGTCGGTGATTTCGACGGCAGGGTCGATCGTCAGCAGCAGTCCGTCATTTTTGGGGACGACGATGCTCAGCCCGCGGGCTGCCGCCACCTCGCGCAGAATCGGTTTTGCCTGTTCGCGGAATTGCTCGACCAGCGCCTGCCGATACTTCGAGAGATCGTTCTCGGCATTCCGCCGCGATTCCCGCAACTGGGTGTCCATGCGGTCCTGCATCCCCAGAAGCTGCTTTTCCTGATCGTCGTTCGTCTGATCGCCGAAACCGGCGCGTTTTTCTTCGAACAGCCGGTTGAGGGAATCCTGCAGCGACGTGAGCTTCTTGTTGAGCTGCGTCATCCGGGCCTGAACGGCTTTCGACATTTCGAGATCGCGGCCCAACTGCTTGGCGACTAAATCGAGATCGACGACACCGACCCCGCCGATCGGCTTTGCCGCTGCTGCGGCCGGCGGTGCCTCGGCGATCAGCTTATTGCAACCGGTCAGGCCGACCAGCCCGGTCAGGCCGACCAGCCCAATGAGGCGGAAAAGCCCAATTCGGCGCAACAACCCAATTTGGCGGAATAGCAGAGTCCCGAACCCGAAAACCGATGTGCGGACTGTCATCTGAGGTTCCTTCCTCAAAGCGAAAACCGATTCCGTCAGCGCCAGCGGCCGGGGAGAATACCCTCGATCAACAAAGTCGTCCAGATCGAGTTGGGGACGCACGAGCGAACTATTTCAAAATTCGCGTCCATCTGCGTCCATTTGCGGCTCAAATCAGGGCCGATCGACCGGGCGACTCTGCGAAGCCAGCCGTTCGATCGATCGGCCGGGATTGAGACGGGATGAATTGGCAGATGTCGCAGCGTCGTCGCGGCTTGCAAGCGCTTTGAAAACCATCCGCGGTGCCAGACCGAAGGCGAGAACCAATGCCGCCGCGCACAGGACGCCCGCCAAAGCGGGACGGCCCCCACCGGGGCGAGGAGTCGACAGCGGATCGTTGAGAAACATCAGCGCGATCAGTTTGAGGTAATACACCCCGCCGATGGCGGCGTTCACCACCCCGATGACCGCCAGCCATAAGAAAGCCGGGTGGATCACATACACGCCGGCCTCGACTTCCTGCCGCACGCTCAGCGCCGTCGCAAACACCGACAGCTTGGCCCAGAAGCCCGGCAGCGGAGGAATGCCGGCGAGACTGAACAAAAACACCGCCAGCGCGGCCGCCAACAGCGGTTGCGTTCGGCCCAGGCCGGTTAGCTCGTCGATGTGATTGATCTCGCGGCCAGGGCGGGCAAGATAAACCAGCCCCCCGAACAGCCCGACGCTGGTCAGGCTGTACGCCAGGAGGTACAGCAGGCTGGCTTCGACTCCGCCGGGAAGCCCCATGCGACCCGATTCGGAGGCCCCTTGGAGACTGAGTTCAGGATTCCAGCTTTCCCAAAATCCGGCGGCGATGCCGATCAGCATGTAACCGGCGTGAGCGATGCTCGAATACGCCAATAGTCGGCGGATGTTGGTTTGCAGCAACGCCAGACAGTTGCCGCCGGTCATCGTGATCGCCGCCAGAATCAGCGCGAGCTGCTGACCGGTTCGTTCAAACCCCACCAGACTGTAAGAAGCCACGTGGATCAGCGCCACAAAGCCTGCGATCTTGGGGGCAACCGCCAGGAGGCCTGCGTTAAAGGCTGTGGTCCCCTCGTAGACATCGGGGGCGTAGAAGTGAAACGGGACGGCGGCAATTTTGAATCCCAGGCCCGCGAAAATCAGCAGCAGGGCGATGATTCCCAGGGGAGAACCCCCGGCGCCCGGCGTGTCGGAATTCGTTGCCCCGTAGGTCGTCGACAGAACCGTCTGGATGGCATCCAGACGGGTGTTGCCGGTCAGTCCGTACAGAAAGGCGAACCCATACAGCAAAATCGCCGCCGACAATACGCTCAACAGGAAATATTTGGTGGTGGCCTCCTGGGAGGCGTTATCGTGCCGGCCCAGGTACAGCAGGACGTACGTCGGCACGCTGATCAATTCGAGCGACAGAAACAACAAAATCAAATCGTTCGCCACCGTGACCAGCATCACCCCCGACAGCAGCAGCAACAGCAGCCCATAGAACTCGGCGGCCGTGGCTGACTGCGACTGAGAGCCGATCGAAATCAGGACGAACAGCGCCCCGATCAGCAGGCACGACCAGAGGATTCCCAGATCGAGCGCCGAGCGTGAAACGGCCAGCGGTTCGGTGGGGTCAATCGTGACGCCGGCGCTGTAATACAGCGCGCCGGCCGAAAGCCCCAGGGCAACCAGCGCCAGAGGGCCCCAGAGGCGCGCCGGGATTGAGAACGTGCCCCCCAGGATGAACAGGCACGCCAGACCGGCCAGCACCGTCTGCGGTAAGACAATTTGGAACGTTTCCCACACAATGACACGCAACGAAAGTGAATGAATGAAGTGCGGAGTCTAATCCGCAGGATTTTCAGCGCGGGCGAAAATCTTTCCTTCCCGCTCGTTCTGACTGACCGCCCTAAATTGCTCATAACGCTGAAACCCGGCGTCGACCTGCCGCATGACCTGGCTGATGCTCGGTTCCATCCGACGGATGAAATACTGCGGGTAGATCCCGATCCAGGCGATCAACACGACCACCGGCACCAGGGCGCACAACTCCCGCACGTTGAGATCGGTCAGTGCCGATTCAGAGGAATAGTCGCCGGCGTCGTGCGCGGCAAGTCCCGACGCGGCGTGGCCGTGACCTTCATGCCCCGGCTCTCGTAGCCGGCCGAAAAACGTGCGCTGTACCAGCCACAGCATATACCAGGCGCCGAGGATGATCCCCGAGAGACTCAGCACCGCGTACAGCCAATTGCTTTTGAACATTCCCATCAGCGCCAGAATCTCGCCGGTGAACCCGTTCAGCCCCGGCAAACCGATCGACGAGAACACGACGATCAGCAGGATGAACGCCATCACCGGATATTTTTTCGCCATCCTGTGATACGCCTGGATGTCGCGCGTGTGATAGCGTTCGTACAGCATGCCGACGATTGCGAACAGCGCGCCGGTCGACAAGCCGTGATTGATCATCTGCAACAGGCCCCCGGTGATGCCGACACTGTTGAGGGCAAACAGACCCAGGAGGCAAAACCCCATGTGGCTGACGGACGAATAGGCGACGAGTTTCTTGATGTCGTCCTGAGCGAGGGCCAGCAGCGCCCCGTAGATGATGCCGATGACCGCCAGAATCGAGACGAAATCAAAAAACCGAAAACAGGCTTCGGGCACCAGGGGGAGCGCGAACCGCAAGAAGCCGTACGAGCCGATTTTCAGCAGGACCCCCGCCAGCAGCACGCTGCCCGCCGTGGGCGCCTCGACGTGCGCGAGGGGGAGCCAGGTGTGAAAAGGAAACAGAGGCACCTTGATGGCGAAGCCGGCGAACAGCGCCAGAAAAATCCAGGGACTGGCCTTCGCCCAGTAGGCCTGGGCTTCGGGATTGACGGCCAGTTGCTGCGAAATTCCCTGCGTGAGCGCGGGGATCGAAAACGTCAGTTCGGAATTTCCTGACATCCACGAATACGATAAGACCACCGCGATCAAACCCAGAAACGTCAGCACGCTGCCGGCCAGCGTGTAGATAAAAAACTTGCGTGCCGCCCAGCGACGATCTTGCCCCCCCCAGATCCCGACCATGAAAAACAGCGGGATCAGCGTGAACTCAAAGAAGACGTAAAACAGAATAATATCCTGCGCGGCGAAAACACCGATCAGCCCCGCTTCGAGTACTAGCATCAAGGCGTAAAACGCCGCCGGACGATCCTGCACCGCCTCCCAGCTCACCAGAACCGCGGGAATCATCAGCAGTGCCGACAGCGCGATCAGCCACAGACTGATGCCATCGATCCCCAGCGCAAAGCGAATGTCGGGACCGGCGCCCGGGCTGCCGACCCACGGCATGACCATCGCCATCTGGATCAGTTGCGGCTGATTGTTGTCGTCGACGCGATCGGGATCGTAGCGAACGACCATGACGACAGCGACCGCGAACGTCAGCAGCACATTCATCAGGGCCGTGCGGCGGACGTGTTCGATCCCGAACCGCGCCGTCAGCAGCAGAACCAGGGCGCCTGCCAGCGGCAGCGTCACCATCAAAAACGGAATTTGCGACAGTTGAAACATCGTACGCGACTTACCCTTGTTTCCAGATCAGCGCCCACAGCAGGACGGCCATCGCCAGCGTCATCGCCAGAGCGTAGAACTGAACGAGACCGTTCTGGATCGGCCGCGGGAGTTGGCCCACCAGCGCGGGAATGCGGCTGACCCCTCCGACCAGCCACGTGTCGATCGCCAGCCAGTCGGCCAGTCGTGAAAGTTCGGCGAGCCCCCGCAACGGCCATACGAACAGCCCCTGAAAGACTTCGTCGAGATAGAACTTGTTGCGGCTGAGATTCGTCAGCGGACCGAACGCGGCCGCCAGCTTCTCGGGAAGAGCCGAGGGGACTGCGTACATGACGTAGGCCAGCCCCAACCCGGCCAGAAACACCGCCGTGCTGACCCCGATCACAAACCAGTCGTAACCGTGATGCGCAGCGGCGGAGTGAATCCCGGGAATCGTCTTATCGAGAAACGTATCGAACAGCCCCGTCATGTGACCGAGAATCCCTCCCAGAAACACCGCACCCACCGCAAGGATCATCAGCGGCAGGCACATGACGGCGGGCGATTCATGGGCATGGTGCCCGGCGGCATGCGGAATTTTCTCGGGTCCGTGAAACGTCATGAAAAACGCGCGAAACGTGTAAAACGCCGTCAGGAATGCCGTAAACGAACCCATCCAGAACAGCAATTTGTAAACGGACGGGTAGGGCAATGCGAGGAATCGCGCCGGGGCCTTTGCACGATCGTCAATCTCGGCGTCAGTCGCGGCGTGTTCGTCGACACCGGTGGCATGGCCCGCGGGTACGACCGCTGTTGCCGAATGGGATTCGTGCGACGCCTCATGCACCGCCGACAGAATCGTGTCTTTGCTCCAGAACCCCGACAGCAGCGGGCACCCGGCCAGGGCCAGTGAACCGGCCAGAAACGTGATGTACGTCTGCGGCAACTTTTTCCTGAGGCCGCCAAACTCGCGCATGTCGATCACGCCGCCCATGGCGTGCATCACGCTGCCGGCACCGAGGAACAACAAGGCCTTGAAGAAGGCGTGCGTCACCAGGTGCAGCATGGCGCCGCCGACTCCGGTCAGCAGCCCCGTCCCCAATCCCAGGAACATGTAACCCAATTGACTGACGGTCGAGTACGCCAGAACGCGCTTGAGGTCGGTTTGCGTCAGTGCGATCAGAGCTGCCAAGAGTGCCGTAAAACCGCCGACGAAGGCGACGAGAATCTGCGCGCTGGGGGCTGCCATAAACAGCGGCGTGCAGCGCGCGACCATGTACACGCCGGCGGTGACCATGGTTGCCGCGTGAATCAAGGCACTGACCGGCGTGGGGCCTTCCATCGCGTCGGGAAGCCAGACGTGCAGCGGAAACTGCGCACTCTTTCCCATCGCGCCCGCGAACAGGCACAGGCAGATCAACGGGATCATGGCCGAATTCCCGGCAGCGACCTCCTGGATCTTCTGGACATCGAGCACTTCGGCGAAGTTGACCGTCTTGAACGAATCCCAGATCAGAAAGATGCCGGTCACGAACCCGAAATCGCCGATGCGGTTGACGAGAAACGCCTTCTTGCCCGCCGCGGCCGCCTCAGGCTTCTCGTACCAGAACCCGATCAACAGGTAACTGCATAGGCCGACCGCTTCCCAGAATATGAACAGTTGCAAAAAGTTGGCGGCCAGAACGAGCATGATCATCGAGAACACGAACAGCGACACTTCGGTGAAGAACCGCCAGTAACCCCCCTCGCCGTGCATGTAACCCGAGGCATAGATCACGACCAGGGTTGCGACGAACGTGAGCATCGCCAGCATCGTTGCCGACAGTGAGTCGACGCGCAGCGCCAGCGTGATGTCGAGCAGCGCCGGCCCCGTCGTATTGATGGGATCGGGAATCTGAATCCAGGTGTAGAGCGGGATCGTCCGCTCATCCTGCGGCAAAAGCTGCGGGCTGGCCACAAACACCAGCAGGATCAGCGAGCACAGCGACGACAATCCGCAACCGACAATGGCCGGCCAGTGGCTCTTCTCGCGCAGCACCTTCGGCCCCAGCACCAGCGTCGTGAGGCAGGCAACCAGCGGAAACAGCGGGATCAGGCGGGCCAGCCATTCGATCATCGCAGGCCCCTTTCCGAACCGGCGCCGGCCGGCATCGCCGACTCAAACGGCTCGCCGGCCGTTTTCGGCGACCGCGCGGGCAATAAGCCAGCGGGGGCGAGGCGTGGCCAAACCTGCTCGGCTTGGGGCTCATCATCGGTCGTCTCGTCGGGAATCGGGGGCTGATCGGCCTCGCGCAGGTCCTGCCAGATCGAGACGTCGAGCGAATGCCCACGGCGAAACAGCACGACAAACAGTGCCAGCGCGATGCCCGCCTCGGCGGCTGCCAGGGCCAGACTGAAAATCGCAAACACCTGGCCCGACCAGCTCCCGTGGTAGCCGCTGAACCCGACCAGAGTCACCGACACCCCCTGCAGCATCAGTTCGGCGCACAGGAACATGACGATCAGGTTTCGGCGGGTGAGAAACCCGACGATTCCCAAGGTGAAGAGCAGCGCTCCCACGATCAGATAATTGTTCAAAGCCGGTTCACTACCGGGCATGACGACCTCAGTTTCCGTTCCTGGTTCTTACATTTTCGCTGTTGAACACGCCGGCCGGTTTACGACGGCCGATCATTTCGCCCAGTCTTATTTCGCCCAGTCTCATTTACGCCGGGCGCATGCACGGGATGTCCCGCAATCAACATCGCTCCCACGACTGCCGCCAGAAGCAGCACCCCGATCACTTCGACGCTGACGACATGATCGAGAAACAGAGCCTTGCCCAGCCCGGCCACGTGCCGGTTGGCATCGGTCCGGTGTCGGCTATCCGGCAGTGTCGACGATAGGGTAATGATCTCGGCGGACGGCAAAATCGAAGTTTCGGTCGCACCGCCGCGCACGTCGAGGCGGGCCGAATAATGCAGCGTCCCTACCAGGACCGACGACAGAATCAGCCCGGTCAGGCACGACAAGAGCGGCTCGCGGCTGACATGGTCGTACTTTGCCGCGCCCGAGGGTTGTGCCAGCATAATCACAAACAAGAATGTGACCACGATCGCGCCGGCATAGACGATGATCGTCGCGGCCGAAAGAAACTCGGCCCCCTGCAGCAGAAACAGCCCTGAGTTGCCGAGCAGAACCACGGCGAACCACAGTGCCGAATAAACCGGGTTGCGGCTGGTGATCATCATCACGGCCGAAACCAGGCTGATCGCGGCCAGCGCGTAAAACGTGAAGCCGGTGATTTTCGACTCGCTGCCGAACGACCACAGCAGTGTTTTTTGCGCGCTTTCGACTTCGGCCAGGCCGGTCGGGATTTCGACGGTTGCCAGCAAAACCAGCGAGAGCGTTGCCAGGGCAGCGCCGATGATGCGGTCGAACCGTCGACCCGTGTGTCGACCGCGGGGCAGCATCAGGTACAGCCCCACCCCGCCGGCAACCAAAATCAGCAGGCTGCGCAGCACCAGGCCCGAGTGCGGCTGCTGCAACGCCGACCGAAATTGATCGGCCAGCAGGCTGATGCGGCTGGCTGCCAGGACTGGAAAATGTGCCAACATCCGGTCAGTGATCCTTTCCTGGCGGCGGGCCGGAATGTGCAGCAGGGCCTCGGCTGCGCATCGGCTCGAGGTCGCAGGTCTGGTCATAGACCGAAAGGAGCTTCTCTTTATCGAAGACCATCTCTTCGCGACTGGCCCCGGTCAAATCAAACAGGCTGGTCAACTCGATGGCGTCGACGGGACAGGCCTCTTCACACATCCCGCAAAAAATACAGCGCAGTTCGTCGATCACGAAACTCTGCGGATACTTCTCGCGATCGGCCCAGGGGGACTCGGTGCCGATAATGTCGATGCAGTGCGCCGGGCAGGCCGTCGCACACAGAAAACACGCCACGCACTTGACCCGGCCCTGTTCGTCCTTGTTGAGCCGATGGACGCCGCGATAGATCAGCGGGTTGCCGAATAGAGGCCGCTCTTCGGGAAATTGCCGCGTGAACCCTTCGCCCCGCGCCGTCCTGAAGAAGTGCCTGGCCGTCAGCGACAGGCCGTCGATCAGGGGGGTCAGATACAAACGGCCCGCCAGGCCGAGCTTCGGCTCGTCGACCCATTTGATCTGTTTGCTGTCAGGTTGCATGGACGAGGGACTCGCGTTGACGATTTCGACGCATTCGGGTGCGAAGCACCCCTTCAGCGGGGCAAAGATGTTGAAATGGGGCCGTTGGATTCGAGGGATTGAACGATTTCAGGTAATGCCCATTCATGTGATACCCGGCGCCTTCAGCCGGGTTTTTCCGGGGTGTGCAAAGAGCGCTGCGTAAAGGACGCAACCGCCGACCGCCAGCCAGCCGAGAACAGCCCGCGTCAGGTAATTTTTCGGGTCCAGAAACTCCTGGCACACCGCGCACACCAGCAAGTTGATTACCCCCAGCGGGATCATGACTTTCCAGGCGATATTCATCAACTGGTCGTAGCGGAAGCGAGGCCAGCTCCAGCGAATCCACATGAAAAACAAAATCACCAGCAGCATTTTAATGTTCAAAACGAGCACGCGCACGATCGCCCCGAACCAGCCCACTTCGTCGGCATAGGGCGCCAGGCCCCACAGGTGCCAACCCCCCAGGTACAAGTTGACCGTCAGAAACGCGACCGTGATCAGATGCAGGTATTCGGCAAACGCGAACATCCCGAATTTCATCGCGGTGTATTCAGTGTGGTAACCGCCGACCAGTTCCTGCTCGCACTCGGGCAGGTCGAATGGCAATCGCGAGGCTTCGGCACAGCCGCTGACCATGAACACCAGAAAGCCCAGCGGTTGAACCGCGAACCACCACCAGCCCGACTGCGCCTGGGCCGTAATGATCGTTTCCAGACGGAGTGACCCGCTGAACAGCAGCACGCCGATCACCGACAGCCCCAGTGGAATCTCATAGCTCACCAGTTGCGCACTCGAGCGCAGCCCCCCCAGCAGACTGTACTTGTTGTTGGACGCCCAGCCCCCCAGGATGACCCCATAGACACCCAGGCTGCCGATGGCAAACACGAACAGCAACCCGATGTCGACTTTGGGAGCAATCGTCAGTTCGATCGGGTCGGCCCCCGGCCAGGGAACGAGGTAGCCGAAAGGGATCGTGGCAAACGCCAGCGTTGCCGCCGCGAGAATCGAGACCGGTGCGATCAGAAACAGCGCCCGATCGGCGCCCGCGGGAATCAGTTCTTCCTTGAGGATGAATTTTGCCCCGTCGGCGATCGGCTGAAACAAACCCCACGGCCCGACGCGGTTGGGACCCAGCCGATCTTGCATGTAGGCGGCGACCTTGCGCTCGACGAGCACCAGGTACGCGACCGCCGCTTGCGTCGCGAGGACGACGAGCACGATCTTGATCAGCGGTTCGAGCCAGACTTGCATGAAAGGTGGATGTTGCAGGACAGAAAAAACGCCGTGTCGACCGGTGGTTTGCAGTCAACCGCTTATCGGGTTGCTTCCGTTTCGAGAAACCGCTTCCGTTTCGAGAAACGCAGTTCCCACGCTTCGAAAAGTGGGCAGGGGGTGAGTGACAGTTCCCAAGGCCGTGGTTCGGGGGTGTTTTTCGGTGCCTGTCACGAGGTTGAGCCCCGCTTGCGGAACACCGTCGGCGGCGCGGGCAAAAAAAGGAACGATACCGGCCAGTTCCTTCAAAACCGAGGCCGCCTGGTAAAGCCCCTTGCGGCCCAGCAGATCGCTGAACGTCTGGCCATCGACGTGAGCGCCTTCCACCGGGGTCAGCCCCCATTCTCCCCACTGGATCAGTCCGGAATGATTGACGTAACTGCCGTCCTTTTCAGCGAACGAGACTCCGGGCACCACGTAATGCGCTTTGCGTGCCAGGGGCGACGGGAGAATATCGTGTACGACCAGCAGTGACAACCGTTCGAAAGCGGCCGCCTCGGCCTCGTCGATCCAGGCCACCGGATAGCCGGCCGAAACATAGGCCCCCTGCAGCTCGCCGGCTTCGACCTTTTTCAAAAGCGCAGGCCAGTCGATCACCGACTTCTGGAAGTGCCGCAGGATCTGTTCAACCCCCAGACGATTCGGGCAACGCTCGGCACGAATTGTGAAACCCGACTTGAAAGTCTTGTCGGCTCCCTCGACCGGCACCTTGCCCAGAGCCAGAACCACATCGGCTGAAATCGTTTTGGCGTAGGTCGCCAGCAGGTACGCCTCTTCGCACGTGAGAAACGGCGAAAGAACAACCGCGAGCGTCGAACCCCCCGTGCGGGCGGCAATCTCGCTCAGCGCCCCATGCACCGCCTTGAGTCCCTCGGGCCACAGTCGATTCGAAAAGCCGGCACCGGTTTTCGAATCGGCAGATCGGTGTTCAATCGAACTGAGCCGCTCGGGTGCCCTGACCGATTCATTTTCGAATCGGCCGATGTCGCACATCCACCAGTCGTTGGCGTTGGGGTTATAGCGCGGCTGGATGCGGTAAAGCTGGTTTTGACTGACGTGCAACTGAATGCTGCAGCCGGTACTGCACCGCGTGCAGACCGAATCATGCGGCTCCATGAACCAGACGCGCTGTTGATACAGAAAGTCCTTCGAGCACAGCGCGCCGACCGGACACAGATCGTTGACGTTGCCCGACATTTGATCGTCGAGCGGAAAGCCGGGAAAGACATCAATCTCGGCGTGGCTGCCGCGATCGATGACCAGCAGCTCGCTGCCGCCTGAGACTTCTTGCGTAAACCGCACGCAACGGCTGCACATCACGCAGCGATCGACGAACAACGTGACGTGCTCGCCCAGATCGCGTTTCCTGCTGGTGAAGGGGCGCACGTCGGCGCGGCGTTCCTGGTGGCCGTAGCTGAAGTAATAATCCTGCAGCCAGCACTCGCCCGCCTTGTCGCAAATCGGACAATCGACCGGGTGATCGAGCAGCAGCCCTTCCTGCACGAAATTCTGATTGGCGCGAACCTTGGGGCTGTTGGTGACGACGACGGTGCCGTCTTTGGCCGGAGTCTGGCAGGCCGGCACCAGCTTGGGCATCATCGAGATTTCACCGGTGTCTTTGTTTTTCATCCCGGTCTCGACCAGGCACATCCGGCAACTGGCAACGACCGACAGCCCCGGGTGCCAGCAGTAAAAAGGGATCGCCACACCCGCCCGATCGGCGGCTTGAATCACGTTCAAGCGCTCGTCGTCGCCGACCTGGATGTCGTTGCCGTCTACGGTAATCGTCGCCATCTATGTAGCACTCACAATTTGGATGATCTTGCTTACAACCTCCTGCAGCTTTGCGTCCGATGCGACACCGGCACGATATGCAACAACGACGTCGCCTCTCACAAATGTGCCCACGCAGCGTCCTCCTCAGGTCGATCCCAGTTCGCGCGTAAGGCGCACTCGGAAGCCAGCATGCAATCCATGGCGCTGGCATCGGCGTCGATGATCAGCACCGGACTTTCCCGTTGCGACAAATACGTGACGAAATCGTAGACAACCAACAATTTTTTGCCTCGTCACCAGAATTCGTGGGTGAATTTTGGAGTGGGGAGGTCGGATAGGGTGTGATACAGGGCGATTTTTGCGATTTCCGGGGAACGAAAGCCATACGCTTTTCTCAGGGTCAGTTTTGCCTTGTTGTTGAAGCCTTCTA
>SIAF01000212.1 GCA_009691905.1 Planctomycetaceae bacterium
GGACTGCATTTGTCGCGCTGGCGATTCGCCACACGCCGCGCTCGTTGATCGCTGTCCCGTCGCACGCCTCGTACAACATTCGATAGCGTGGAGTGCGACCGTCGCGCTGCGGCAGCCGAATCACGCACATCTCCGAACACTTCGCGGTGTCCCAGCCACTTGGGCCAGGCGAGATGACTGGCTCGGAGTCTTTTCGCCAAGTCAGGCCGTCCTCCGAGACGGCTCGCAGGATGTACGCTCGATTCGATTGGCTGTATCCGGCGTAGTACATCACATAACCGGCATTCGCCACGCAGAGAATCTCGGACGCGAACGCGGCGTGCGAATCGTGGGCTCCGTCTTGAGCAATCCGCACACCCGGCTCTGGGCGGAACACCAAGCCTCCGTCGTCAGACACGGCACTGATGATCCCACGGCCGCGATCGTAGCAATACAGCCGACATCGTCCGTCGCTCAGAAACACGATTCGCGGTGCCGAGAAATTGTGGCGCACGGACTCCATCCGTGCGCCTGGTTCAAGCTCCCACTCCAGCCCACCGTCGATCGAGATCGCGCTGCGGATCGAGTTTGTCACCGATTGCGATCCGGGGCAGCACTCGAAGTACATCCGCAACCGACTGCCATCACCAACGGGGACGACTTCGGAAGACACGACTCGAAACTCGCCGGCACCTCCGGCTTGTGGAGACAGTCTGACGCCCGGCTCCGGAGTCCACACGTCGCCGTCCGCCGAGAATGCGCTCAAGATGCGCGTCGTCGCGTTGTCGTAGTCATTGGCTCCAGCGGGAAATCCAGGACGAGGCAGAATCTGCGAGTAGTACATCCGATAGCCGCCACTTGGCAGAGCGATCACTCGCGGTCCGACCGCGCCGCAGATGCCGGTACGCTGGGCCTCTGGCGACCATTGTGCTTCCGGTTGTGGATCGACAGCGGCATCCGGCGGGGCTTCGATGGCGACGTTGGTGTCCTTCCCCCAGAACTTGCCTGGGTCTGTCACGACAGAATGAACGAGCGGTGAAGCTGATCGCGATTGCGAGAGGTCAATCATGTTTTCGTCCGAGATTAGCGTGCTCTTGCGATACGTGATTTGCGTTTTGGGGTCAGCCAGAATAAATCATACTGTCCATCGAAACCAATCTCACAGTTGCTGACATTGCGGTCTATTTTGAATCCTACCATCTGAGAAACACAACATGCACACACTGCTGATTCGATTTCTCCTTCTCGCAGTTTCTCATTGCGCCGCGTTCAGTGTGGCTGCCGAATCGATCGACATCGGTTCGCGGAGAGAGTTATTCGTCGATCAGGCGTTGCTCGAGCGTTTGGAAGGACGAGCCGAGTTCCAATTGCATCATCCCACTCCGCGAGAAGTCGCCATCACGTTCGAGAAGCCGTGGGAAGGAAATGCCAGCGGTTATCCGACCGTATTCCAGGACGGCGACGTTTATCGGATGTATTACCGCGGCCATCGCTACATCATCGACCCTCCGCCGCTGCGGCAGGCTCAGTCGGAAGTCGTCTGCTACGCGGAGAGCCGCGACGGCGTTCATTGGGTGAAGCCGAACCTCGGTTTGTTCGACTGGCCGCCGACCATGAATAACACCGGCCCGAAAGAGAACAACATCCTGTGGCGCGGCGGCTACGAGACGCACAACTTCGCTCCATTCAAAGACACCAATCCGGCTTGCCCGCCCGATCAGCGTTACAAAGCCGTTGGCGGAACGACCAGCAGCAAAGGACTGCTCACGTTTAAGTCGGCCGATGGTATTCACTGGTCGAAGCTCAGCGACGGTCCGGTCGTCACCAAGGGCGCGTTCGATTCGCACAACACGGTCTTCTGGGACCCGGATCGGCAACGTTATGCGATGTATGTTCGGTACTTCAGCGAGGGTGAATTCAAAGGGCTGCGTTCGATCGGTATGTCGCATTCGACGGACTTCAAGACTTGGTCGGAACCGGTCGGGCTGACGTATCCGAACTCGCCACCTCAGCAGATGTATACAAATCAGATCGCGCCGTACTACCGCGCGCCGCATCTGCTGCTCGGCTTTCCGACGCGCTTCGTGGCTCGTCCGCTGACGGAGCATGCGAAGCGTCTGGAGCCGGTCGAGACGCGGGCGCAATTCGTGGCCTCGGTAAAAGGGAGCGATGCCTACACGGGGGCGGAGGTGACGGACGGCCTGCTCATCGCCAGCCGCGACGGCCAGACGTTTCGCCGCTGGGACGAGGCGTTCTTGCGTCCCGGTCCGCAGGCGGAAGGGCGTTGGATCTACGGCGACAACTACCAAAGCTACGGACTCTTCGAGACGAAGGCTGACCAACCCGGACTGCCGAACGAGATCTCACTGCACTTCAACGAAGGCTCGTGGCGTGATGAAATGCATCGCCTGCGACGGTACACAATTCGGCTCGACGGCTTTGTCTCGTTGCACGCTCCGCTGGCCGGAGGCGAGCTGACGACGAAGCCATTGAAGTTCACCGGCCGATGCCTCTCGTTGAACTACGCCTCGTCCGCGGCCGGCAACCTCCGAGTCGAAATTCAAGATGCTGCCGGCAAACCGATCCCCGGGTTTGCCCTCGCCGACGCCGACGAGTTGTTTGGCGATTCAATCGATCAATACGGCTCTTGGAAGAATTCGACCGACGTCAGCCGGCTCGCGGACCAGGTCGTGCGACTCCGCTTTGTGCTTCGTGACGGCGATCTGTTCTCGTTCCAATTCACCGACGGAGTCCGCTGATCAAATCGGGTAGCTGGAAGACGCGAACGGGTTTGACGATTTGAAGACGGTGGAGCGCAATGTATAAACGTGTGTATTCTGCCGCCGACATGGCAGAAACACTCCGTCTGGACGCAATCGCAAATTCATCAGCGGGCTTTCGTTCGGGTTGGGTGCGATCCAGAATACAGAAAATCGGAGGCAACGATGTCCAGCGCAATCATTCTTGCTCTCGGTTTGCTTGTGATGCCGGAACTAGAGCAATCGGGACCGAGTTCTGACGCGGCCAATGCCGCGCGGAAGTTGGATACTCGCGTGACGGATGGCTGGGAGAGCGAGAAGGACAAGGTTCAGCCGGCCTCGGCCTGCGATGATGCCACGTTCTTGCGGCGAGCGTGGCTCGACTTGGCGGGGCGCGTGCCGCCTTTTGCCGAGGCGGACAAGTTGGCCAAGTCCGGCAAGCCACTGGATCGCGCGGCGGTCATCGAGGAGTTGCTGGACTCACCAGAGTTCGCGGCCTACTGGAGTCGGCATTGGGCCGAGTACTTGCTCGGCCAGAGACCGTTCGACCAGCCGGAGTTCAGCGGTCGCAAACTGCAACAGTTTCTGCGCGAGTCGCTCAAAGCGAATCGGCATTACGATCAGATCGCCACCGATTTGATTTCGGCCGAGGGGGCGATGGATGAATCGGGAGCGGTCAACTTCTTGTTGCGCTACAACGCCGACGCGAAACAACTGGCGGGTGCCGTCAGTCAAAAGTTCTTGGGGCTGACACTGCAATGTGCCGAGTGCCACGATCATCCGCACGCGGCGTGGAAGCAGTCGGAATTCTGGGGCTTGTCGGCGTTCTTCGCTCGGCTGCGACGCATGAATCCGGCGAACCCGCAGCCGAATGAACAATTCGCCGCCGTCCTGGAACGGCCGCGCGGCGAGTTCCTGGTCATCGACAAAAAAGGGAAGCCCGACGAGCAAGGCAACTTCCCGACTCGAACGGTGATGCCGCAGTTTCCCGGATCCGTGCGCCGCGAGATTGCTCCGGCGCGGCGCGATGCACTCAGTGCTTGGCTCACATCACCCGAAAACCCTTATTTCGCGAAGCACTTTGTCAATCAGGTTTGGAGCCGGTTGATTGGGGCACCGCTCGTGCTCTCCTTTGATCCTGTGTTGCCAAGCGCAAAGAAAGGCGATTTACAACCGGCAACGTTGAGTGCCGCCGGCGAGAATCGCAACGCCGCGATCCTCGAAAACCTGCGAGCTGACTTCGTCGCGTCGAGCTTCGATATCCGACGTCTGGTCACCGTCATCACGCTCTGCGAAACGTATCAGCGAGCCAGTTCCAGCCATCGGGAGGGGGACTCCCCCGCGACGGACTCGGAGTTGCGGCACGAGCAAGACTTGTTCGCGCGTGGTCGCACTCGACCTCTTTCGGCCGATCAAGTGCATCTGTCGATCGGGCAAGCCTTCGGATTCTTTCAAGACGATGGCGATCATCGGCTCGCGCAATTGACCGACGAGGAATTCACGTACGACGTTCCGGTCAACAGCTTCGGGTCCGAACCGCAATCGCTGGGTCGGTCGCTGGCGCTGTTTAACGGCGAACACATTCGCGGAGCAGTCGACGTCGCCGCGCAATCCTTGCTGCGGATTCACGGTGACGCAGCAGGCCCGGCGCATCTCCAGCGATTGTTCCTGTGCCTGTTGTCTCGGATGCCGACCGACGCGGAACTCGAGGCAATACTGGATCTCGCCGGCGACGACATCCCCCAGCGTGGACTCGAAGACGTCACCTGGGTCATCCTGAACTCAGCGGAGTTTCAAACGAATCACTAACCGGTGAAGTCGGAGATCGTGATCTCAAATCGGAGGCTCATCATGTTCGGACTGCATCTTTCACGACGACAAGTTTTGCGCGGTTCACTCGCTGGAACTTTGAGTTTCGCGGCGACTCCGTGGTGGCAAGCGTTGTTGGCGGAGGAGACGAAACGCCGCAAGGCCGACGCCTGCATCGTCGTCTTTTTGGAAGGTGGTCCCAGTCACATCGACACATTTGATCCAAAACCAGGTGCCGACACGAACGGGCCGTTTGAAGCCATCGACACGAAGATCGCCGGAGTGAAATTCAGTCAGCATCTGCCGAAGTTGGCCGCGATCGCTGACAAGCTGGCGGTCATCCGATCGCTGCATTCTCCGGAGGGAGACCATGACCGAGCGGTCTCGCTGCTGCACACCGGCTATCAACCCTCTCCGGCGCTGACGTATCCTGGACTTGGTTCGACGCTGTCGCGGCAATGGAAGGGTGTCGAATCGGATGTGCCGCTGTTTGTGTCGATCGGCAATACGGTCGGCCCCGGAATCCTCGGTCCGCAGTTTGGTCCGTTTGTGATCCAAGACGTCAACAACCCGGCCGCAGCGCTCGATCTGCCCGAAGGCTTCGGTGGCGATGCGCGAGTCGAGCGGCGATTGAAGGCGCTCGAAAAGTTCAATCAAAGTTTTGCCGCTCGCGCGCCACTGGCGGGGACGGAGGATTTCACGAAGTTGACTCAGCGAGCCGACCGGATGCGGCGCAGTCAAGTCTTTCGAGCGATTGATCTCGCCGCCACGGAACCGGAACTCTTCGAGAAATACGGCGGCAACGTGAACGACGGCTATCTAGCTCGCGCCTGTTTGCAGGCGCGGCACTTCGTCGAAGCCGGCGTCCGCTTCGTCGAGATCCAATTCGGCGGCTGGGACACACACGCGGACAACTTCAATCAGGTGCAGAATCTGTCGGGCTCGCTGGATGCCGCGCTGGCGACACTGATCGCGGACCTTGGCGATCGCGGGTTGCTCGACAAGACATTGATCGCCTGCTTCGGCGAATTCGGACGCACGCCCAAGATCAACGGCGACAACGGTCGCGATCATTTTCCCGACGTGTTCTCCGCGATGCTAGCCGGCGGTGGCTTGAAGACTGGCCAAATCATTGGCAAGTCCAACGACACGGGCTCCGCCGTTCAAGATCGCGAAGTGAAAGTCCCCGACCTGCACGCCACGCTCTTCACGGCCCTCGGCTTGGACGTGACCAAAGATCAATTCGCACCCGATGGCCGCCTCCTTCGCCTGACCAACAACGGCCAACCGATCCGTGAACTGTTGGCGTAGCCGGAGACGGCAAACGGAGAGGTTTCCGGGTGATTTTGGTTCGGGAGGGCCAGGCCACCGCGAAGCCGCGTAAGTTATTCAATGTCAATCACTGACCGGATCGACGGTATCCCGCCCTCCAACCAAAGGATGCCACTGATGCATGTAACGTTTCGCATTGCCATGACGTTCGCGATCGTGACGTTGTCGCTGAATTCGTTGGCCGTGGCTCAGCATCGTCAGGCACCGCTTGGCATGTTCAAGGATTTGGACGACGAGATCGTCGGCAAGGCGATCGTGTTGCATGGCAAGCAGCTTTTCATCGACAACCAAGTCATCGAATCATTGGCCGGCGCGCGGAAGGTGCTCAATCAGCCGGTCAAACATCCGAAGAATCCGCTCGTCGTCTCGCATTCCCATCTGTACCTGAACGCGGCGACTTGGGGGAAAGGCTCCATTCGTGTGGAAGTGCTGACCCGCGACTGGCAGCCCATCGCCGGCTTCACGGTCGCCGAGTCTCGCGAGATCCAGGGAGACGCCCTCGACCATCCGGTCCGCTGGTCGGAAAACGCCGACCTGAGCAAGCTCGTGGGTCAGGAGATTCGACTCAAGTTCCAGATGACGCGCGCCCGGTTACATGCGATGACCATGAGCGATCAAGAGCGACCAATAGGTTTCGTGGAAGCCGAGTATCGATTCGACCTATCGGGAGATTCCGCACCCAAACAGAACTGACCCGTGGCATAGGCTTCCAGCCTGTGATTCCCCGATGAAAACGACAGGCTGCAAGCTTCTCCCACGTCACCTTCCCACCAAGGACCGTTCATGCAGACAACGTTTCGGCTTTGCATCGCACTGGCGCTGGCGATTCTGTCTCTTCATTCGCCGGTTCTGGCGCAAAGCCGCCAGGCGCCTCCCGGCATGTTCAAAGACCTCGACGACGAAATCCTGGGCGACGCGCGGATCATTCACGGCAAGCAACTCTTCATCGATGACTACCTGATCGGCGAGATGCAGGGCGTTCGAAAGCAGCTCAATCAACCGGTCAAGCATCCGCAGAATCCGTTGATGAAGAAGGAGAAACCATGGGAGTACGCCATCACCTATGGCGCCATCGTCCGCGACGAGCGCGAGGGCTTGTACAAACAGTGGTATCAGATCTGGAGCGACGAGAAAGATTCAATCGGTTCCATCGGCTATGCGACTTCGCAGGACGGTCTGAAATGGGATCGGCCAGTCACGGATGAGGCCACTGGCAAGAATCTGGTCCGGTTCACGCCGGATGAACCGTGGGCCGGCGGCCCGGGCGTGTTCATCGACGAGCGTGATTCCGATCCCGCCCGGCGATTCAAGATGATGTACATCTCCAAGCCGAACCTGAAATCGTCATCGCTGGCGAGTCATGTGGCCTGGTCCGCCGACGGCATTCATTGGACGCAAGCGGCGGTCAATCCGGCAATCCCGTTCAGCGACACGCAGGTCTGTCCGTTCTGGGACCGTCGCCTCAATCGGTATGTGGCGTTTCTCCGTTTCGGTCCGCCAAACGTCCGCCTGGTCAGCCGGATCGAGAGCGAGGATTTTCTCCACTGGTCGCCGAAGCTGACGGTGATCAACAAATCGAAACTCGACGGACCATTCTCGACCGACCACTACACGATGTCGGCCCTGCCCTACGCGGGCGTCTATCTCGGCCTGATCAACACCTACCACGGTGAAACGATCGCGCCAATTCCCGAGGACAAGCTCTGGATGGATCGCAAGGATGTGCAACTGGCATTCAGCCGCAACGGCGTCACCTGGCAGCGCGTCGGAAAAGAAGGCGCAATCTCGGCGAAGGAGCTGCGCGCCGACCGCGACTGGCAACAGACGGCGAAGGATGCCGCGTTCCTGCCCTACGGAGAATTCAAAAAGGAGTGGGACTGGGGTTCGATCGTTTCGACGTATCATCCGCCGCTAGTCGTCGATGACGAAATCCGCATCTATTACACCGGCATCAACGGGCGGAACTGGCACAACTATCACAAGGACGCCAGCGATCACGCCGTCGGCCTGGCGACCTTGCGGCTCGACGGCTTTGTTTCCGTGAACGCCGGCGACGAACCGGGCTCTCTGACGACGAAGCCCGTGGTGTTCCTGGGTGACACGCTGGTCGTGAACGCGAACGCGGGGGGCGGCTCGCTCACCGTCGAAGCGCTCGATGCTGACGGCAAGGTGATCGAAGGATTCGGCGCGGCCGACTGCATGCCGATCACTACCGACAGCGTCCGGCATGTGTTGAAGTGGCAAGACAATGCGGACTGCCATCTGCTGCAGGGCCGCCCGATCAGGCTGCGGTTTCATCTCAAAAACTCCAAGTTGTACGCCTTCACACCGCACATCAAGTTAAACCATTATCTGCAATCGTACGATTAGATTTCGATGGGGAGTGCCGCAACGATGTCCGATCGATCTCTTCGGCTGATCGTCCTGGCCGGTTGCCTGACTTTGGCTTGTCTCTCGTCGCTTCCCGCCGAAGCCGAAGTGGACTTCCCGCCCCCCACGATCGAAGTCCCGCCGGGATTTACCGTCGAACTGGTCGCCAGGCCGCCGCTCGCCTAATATCCGATGATGGCGGCATTCGATGAGCGGGGGCGGTTGTCATCGCCGAGAGCGACGGGCAGGCCGGACCTGTTTCGACCCGCATTAGATGGGTATGCACGACGCGCGACTTGGTTGAGGCGATCCAGCGGGTGACGATCGATCGACCGGATGGAGGTGCGCTTCCGTCGAACCGAATCAAAGAGATCAGTCTGAGGGCCGAGTCCGTGATGCCGCAGGAACTTGAAAAGCGGCTCACCCCGAAAGAACGGCTGAACGTCGTCGCTTTTCCCCAGACTTTGAAATGAAGACCGAAGCCGATTCCGACACCAAGTGACTTTCCGTGCACACATCCGTTCGCATCGCCTTCGCACTCACGATGATCGCGCTGGCAATGATGTCGCCGAGTTCACTGCTGGTCGCACAAGAACTGCAGGAGACTGCCCGCGAGAACAACATTCCGGTCTTACAGGTGCCTGCGGGGTTTGTCGCTGAACGGGTCGCCGGGTCGCCGCTCATGCAATTTCCCATGTTCGCTTGTTTCGACGATCAGGGACGGCTGTACGTCGTCGACTCTTTGGGAATCAATCTTGTCAGACGCGAGGATCTCGTACACATCCCTGCGAACCTCACCGGTCTGCCCAACATTCCGGCCGTCCACGACGCCCTCAAGAACCCGCGCATGGTGATCCGCCGACTGGAAGACTGCGACGGTGATGGCCATTTCGACAAGAGCATCGTCTTTGCCGATCGGTTGACCTATCCGCAGGGGATCATGTGGCACGAGGGAGCGATCTATACCGTCTCACCTCCGGGGCTATGGCGGCTTGAAGACAGCGATGGCGACGGCCAGGCCGACAAGCGCCAGGAGTTGGTCACCGGCCTTATTCTCACTGGCGCCGCAGACGACGCCCACGGACCGATGCTGGGGCAAGACGGGAGGGTCTACTTTTGCCACGGACGTTTTGGCCACGAGTTACGCGGGCCGGACGGAGCGAGCCTCATGCGCGGCCCGGGCCCTCGCATTTATCGCTGCCGTCCCGATGGGAGCGACGTCGAAATGCTCTCCGCCGCGTTGGGCAACGCAGTCGAGGTTGCCTTTACTCCCGAGGGGGAAGCCATCGCCTGTGGCACGTTTTTCTCTGTGGGCCCCGGCGCAGAGCGAGACGCTCTGATTCATTGCGTCGAAGGGGGCGTCTTTCCCGTACGCAGCCGCGGAATCACCGAAACCCGCCTCACGGGCGATCTCCTGCCGGCAGTGGTCTCCCTCGGGGCAGACGCACCCTCCGGCTTGATGCGCTATGCGGGTGGTGCCTTCGGGGCAGACTATGAAAACAGCCTGTTCATGGCGTCTTTCAACCGGCATCACGTCCAGCGTTACGTCCTGGAGCGGGACGGCGCCACCTTCCGCTCCCACCCGCAGGAATTTCTCGTTTCCACGAGCAGCGATTTCCATCCGACCGATGTTCTGGAAGATGCCGACGGCAGTCTGCTCGTGGTGGACACGGGGACGTGGTTCGACGATTGCCCGACCGCCGGCCTCGGGAAGACACCGGTGCCAGGGGCGATCTACCGAATTCGGCGGCAAGGTGGTTCTGTCCCGGCAGACCCACGCGGCCTGAAGCTGAATTGGGAGCGACTGACGCCCATCGAACTGGCGCCCCTCTTGGACGACGCGCGCTGGGCGGTCCGCGAGCGTGCCATTCAGAAGTTTGCGAATAAGGGCGAAGCAGGCGTGCCCATTTTACAGGAAGTACTGCTCAAGAATACTTCCGAACAGGCGCTTCGCCACGCCCTGTGGGTGCTGTCTCGGATCGAAGGACCGGCGGCGCGCGCAGCCATCCGCCTGGGTCTGGCCGACCCGCACGACAGCGTCCGTCTGACGGCTGTCACTGCGGTCGGGTTCCACCGCGACGTGGACGCGCTGGCCCGCGTGCAGGAGTTGATTAAGAGCGACAGCTTGCCAATTCGCCGTGAGGCAGCCACTGCCCTGGGCCGCATTGGTCGCGCCACGGCGGTCCCGGCGCTCTTCGAGGGACTGCGGGTGGGTGGCGACCGCTTTCTGGAGCATGCGTTGATCTATGCCTTAATCCAGATTGACGACCGCGCCGCCATCCTCCCGGGGTTGCGCGATCCGAGCCCGCAGGTCCGCCGCAGCACGCTGATCGCCCTCGATCGCATGGATCACGGCGAACTCACTCAACAATTGGTGACGCCCCTCCTGGACACGGATGATCCGGCGCTCCAGAAGACGGCCCTCACGGTCCTTTCGACTCGAGGTTGGGCGACCGAGATTGTCAGCCTGCTGCGTCTTTGGCTGGCGGAAGAAACAGTGCCGGCCGACCGCCAGGAAAGTTTGCGGGGTGCCGTGCTGGCCTTGTGCAGCGATCCTGCGATTCAGGACCTGGTGGCCGAGACCCTGCAACGCGATCAGACGCCCGTGGCCACGCGTCTGCTGCTGCTCGAGACCATCGCCCGAACGCCTCTGGAGAAGTTGCCACGACATTGGATCCAGGAGTTGGGCCGCGGCTTGAAGCACCCCGACGAGCGGGTTTTGCGACAATCGCTCGTGACCCTGCGGGCAACCGGCGTGTCTGACTTTGATCAGGTACTGGTTCGGCTGGCCAAAGACCCGGGTTGGTCGGCTGACGTGCGCATGGCGGCTTGGCTGGCCGTCGCGCACCGAGAATCGAGCATCGACCCGGGCTTGTTGGAGTTCCTGAAAGCTCGACTTGACGGAGAGCTGACCTCATTGGTCCGACTGGACGCAGCTTTTGCTCTGGGAAACAGCCGCTTGGACGATCGCCAGTTGGAAGGGTTGACCGAGGTGATGGCCAGTGTCGGCGCGCTGGAGCTACCGCACCTGGTTGCCGCCTTCGCACGATCACGCAACCTCATCGTCGGCAAGAAACTGCTTTTCGCTCTGGCATCGTCGCCTGGCCGCACGAGTCTGTCTTCGGACATACTGCGGCGGACGCTGCAATCGTATCCTGCTGAGGTTCGCGATGCCGCGCAGTCTCTGTTCAAGGAGATCGAGGAAAACGCCGCAGAGATGATCTCCCGACTCGACGAACTGGCCCCGCTGCTGAAGGCAGGCGATGCCCGAAAAGGTCAGGATGTCTTCTTCGGCAAGAAGGCGAACTGCAGTGCCTGCCACACAGTCCAGGCGGTTGGGGGCCAGTTGGGCCCGAACCTCAGTCGGATTGGTGCCGTGCGCACCGCTCGCGATTTGATCGAGGCGGTTGTCTTTCCGAGCGCCAGCCTGGCCCGCGGTTACGAACCGTACACGGTGGAGATGTCCCAGGGCCTGGTGTACGCAGGCATCTTGCGCCGGGAGACCGCCGAGGCGATCTACCTGGCCACTGCCGACAGGGCTGAAATACGCCTGCCTCGATCGGGCATCGATGCGCTTGTGCCGTCTCGGATCTCGGTCATGCCCAAAGGACTGGACACTCAGTTGAGCCAGATTGAATTGAGCCACCTGATCGCGTTCCTGACGTCGCTCAAATAATCCACGTGCGACCTGCCAAGTGCGAACCTGCATCCAACAATTCAACAAATGAGGAACTCTACATGAAGTCATCCCGTTGCATCGCCACCCTGTTCGCGCTGGCTGCCTTTTCGTTGGGCTTTCCGTTGCCGGCACAGCATCGGCAAGCTCCTCCCGGAATGTTCAAGGATCTGGACGACGAGCTTGTCGGCCGAGCACTCGTCATTCACGGCAAGCAACTCTTCATCGACAACTACGTGATCGAATCTCTGAGCGGCGCGAAAAAGGTTCTCAACCAGCCGGCGAAGCACCCGAAGAATCCGCTGGTCCGCCGCGACAAGCCGTGGGAAG
>SIAF01000213.1 GCA_009691905.1 Planctomycetaceae bacterium
CGCGGCGCGGCGGCCCGATGGTCAGCGTGCATTGCGGGGCACTCTCGCCCGGACTGCTCGAAAGCGAACTGTTCGGACACGTCAAAGGCTCGTTCACCGGCGCGCATCGCGACAAAATCGGCCGTTTCGAGATGGCCGATGGCGGTACGCTGTTTCTCGACGAAATCGGCGACATTTCGCTGGACACCCAGATCAAGCTGCTCCGCGTCCTGCAGGAACGCGAGTTCGAGCCGGTGGGCGGGACGCGCAAAGTGAAGGTCGACGTGCGGCTGGTGGCCGCCACGCATCAGAATCTCGAGCGGCTGATTGCCGAGGGACGGTTTCGCGAAGACTTGTTTTACCGTTTGAACGTGATCAGCATCACGCTGCCCCCCTTGCGCGAGCGGGGTGACGACACGCTCGAACTGGCGTTGCACTTTTTGACGCGATCGGCCGAGCGAGCCGGCAAGCGTGTGTCGCACTTCGAAGATGCCGCGATCGATGCCCTGCGCCGCTATCCCTGGCCCGGCAATATTCGCGAACTCGAAAACGCCATCGAGCGCGCGGTCGTCATGGCCGAAGGCCCTTCGATCGCACTTGAAGATCTGCCCGCCGTCATCGGCGAGGCCCGCTACGCTCGCCCTCGCATGCTGGAAGCCAAACCGGCACGCTTCGCGCCGTTGTCCGCTGCGAACGCCGGTCCTGAATTCGAAATTGCCGGCAGCGGTGTTCGAGTCGGACGATCGGGTGAACGCCGGCAGCTTCTCGACGCGCTGATTCAAAGCCGCGGCAACAAGGCCGAAGCGGCGCGCCGGCTCGGCCTGCCCCGCAGTACGTTTTTCAGCAAACTCAAGAAGTTCGGAATCGAGTGAGGGGAAAGGCGGAAAGCGGAAAGCGGAAAACCGTTGGGTGGACGGAAAATGAGGTTTGAATGCCGGCGTGACTCTTTTTAACTTTTTAACTTTGCGACTCTTCGACTCTGATTCCCAATGCACGAAATCGACGCGGCCGTTTACCTGACCACCTACAGCACGCTGGCGTCGACGCTCGCCGGTGCGTTCGGGTTTCTCGTCGCCGTCGTGCTGTTCGTGATGCAGGGCATCAACACGCACATCAGCTATTGTGCCGGTTCACTGGTCGCCGGCAGCCCGGCCGACCGGCATCGGCTGCGACAATTGCAAAGCAGCGGCAAATGGGACGAGATCGTGAAACTGCACGCGCTCGCCGGGCAGCAGAGTCCAGACCAGTCAGCCGACGATAACCGGCGGATGGACGAACAGTTTCAGGAGATGCGCCGGGCCCTGGCCCGGCTGGTCACGCTCAGGCACGCCCTCAGTCAGGCGATGTACCTGACCGGGTTTGTCATTCTGGCTTCGATTATCTCCATGCCTCTGACAGTGTTTTTTCTCGATCCGAATTCGCCGGTGGCGATGACGCTGCTTTCGCTGACGATCATTTCGGCGATGTTCTGCATTCGCGGATATTTCAAGCTGATGCTGACGGCCGTCGAGCCGTGATTCGAGACAGCGAGCCGGTGGGTTGACCCCACCGGTGTACCAGCCCGGTGGGGTCAACCCACTGGCTCGCTGACGCGGCGCGAGACCTAAATAATTAGGTTTCGACTTGACGCGTCAAGTCGTTCGCACTACCATCACCTAATCATTTAGGTTGCCGCCTCGCATTCGCTATCAGGAGCTGCTCGTCATGGAATCGCCCCCCAGCGGCCGCGAACTGGAGATTCTCAAAGTCCTTTGGGAGTTCGGTCGCGCCAGCGTCCGCGAAGTCTACGAGCGAATGTGCCCCCTCGAAGAACTGGCGTTCAATACGATTCAGACGCTGCTGCGCATCATGGACGACAAGGGGCTCGTGACCCATTCCGTTCGCGGTCGGACGTTCGTCTATTCCCCGGCCTACAGCCGCGAGCAGGCAACGGCCCGATTTCTCGACAAGGTGTTCGACGGGGCGATGGACCAGTTCGTCGCCAGCCTGCTGAAATCGCGCCGCGTCAGCTTGCGAGAACTGAAGCAGATCGAATCGCTGATCGGCGACGCGCGGCGAAAGTCGAACCCGACCCCAGGCCCCGCCTCAAGAAAGTAGCGTAGAACGGACTCTTAGTCCGTTTCAGCAAACCACCAACACAGCGAGGACTGCGGACATGTTCACTCTCCCGTGGTTGTTCGATTGGCTGATTCTTTCGGCAGCGACCAGTCTTCTGCTTTTGACGTTGGGAAGCCTGGCCGTCCTGTGCTGCCGCCAGCCGGTGCGGCGGATGCGAATCATCGTCTGGACGCTGTCGGGCTGCCTCGTGGCGCCGCTGATCAGCCTCGCGCCGGGGTTGCCGCATTGGACGTTGCCGGTGCCTGAAGCCAATCGCGCCGACGAGTCCGGCGCAGCGCAGGCAACCGCCGCTCCGCCTCGCAGTTTCCCCCACACAGGACAGGATGCGGAACCAAGCGTGGTGATGGAACCAACCGTTGCAGCCGGAGACTCAATCGCGCCGATCAACTCGTTGATGCCGACTGAAAACGGCGTCGCGGATGTGAGCGGTCCGTGGCAGAGGGGAACCATTCATGCGCTGGAACGGACTGAGAGTCCATTCTACACGGATTCACCGATTGAGGTGACCGATGCCGCCACTCCGGCCGACACCGCGCGCCTCGTCGCCACCACGTCGGCTGACTCGACAGATTCCCATTACTTTTCGGAATCCTCATTGGCCGCCGACCCACGTCGATGGATCGTCACTGGCTATTTCGCCGGTCTGGCGCTGCTTGCGGCGTGGGGAGTCGTCGGCCTGGCTGGTCTGCGGCGGGTGTTGCGCGTCGCCCATCCCGCACCCCCGTGGTGCCGCAGTCGGCTGCATGAAATCGCCGGCCCCGCCGGTGACCGGGTGCAGATCCTTGTCTCGCCCCGCGCTTCGCAGCCGTTCACGTTCGCCGGGCGCAAGCCGGTGATCGTGCTTCCCGCGGCGATCGTTGCCATGAAAACCGACATTGACCTGCGCTGGTCGCTCGCGCATGAATGGTCGCACATCGCGCGCGGCGACGTGTGGATCTGGTCGTTCGCCAGCCTGGTGCGACTGGTTTACTACTACCAGCCCCTGAGCTGGTGGCTCCGCCGACAACTGCGGCTCTGTCAGGATTACCTGGCCGACGCCGCCGCGGCCCGGCAATCGTCGGCCGCCGACTACGCCGAATTCCTCACGACCCGCGCGGCCGGCCGCCCGTCGGCTGTCGGTCTGGGAATCGCCTCCGGTCCCTCGGATCTCTACAGGAGAGTCAGCATGCTTTTGAAAAATCCGCGTCCGCTGGAAACGCAATGCTCGTGGACCTGGACGGCCGGCGTTGCGGCGACTGCCGCACTACTGATTCTGCTGGCGGCGACGTTTGGCGATCGGCCGATTCATGCCGCCGCGGATAACCCGGCAGGCACTACGCAAACGGAGGCGCCGGAGAAACTCGAAGCCACTGCACCGGCGGAGCGCGCGTTTCCGAAAACGAAGAAGGCGAAGACGCCGCGCAAGCTCACCCAAGACCGTGAACGAATTCTCAATCTTCTTGCGACCCGCGCCTCGCTATTTCCCCATGGGACGATTGAATTCAAGCGGCGCTTTTGGCTGCCCAATCATTCATCAGAAGAAATCGGGCTGGTTCTGGCTGTCGCCAAAGAGGGCTGGGTCGTGCGCCCTGCCGCAAGTCCTTTAGGCGAGGCCGTGGAGCCTGGAGTCTTACGGCCGGATGGCCGCGTGATTCGCCGCGTGAATCCCGGGGAATACGTCATGGTTCACGACGGTCGCTGCCTGGAATTGCGCGGAATCGTCCAGGTTCAAGGTGGCGCAGAAGATGGCACTGACGCTGTCGGCGGGCAACTCCGCGTTACATCCGAGGCTTCGATTGAAATGCGCTATGCCGAAGCGGCGTCAAATCTTCTGGAGCGCGGCACGCCCTACGGAACGGGAACGATCTATTACGAATCGGGCCGCCGCTTCATTGAGAAGCATGCCGCACAGGCCCGTTTTTCCGGTGAACACAAGATTGGGTCGCTCGACGTCCTGGCGATCGAGTGGGATGTTGCGCCCGCTGACGCTGCCGACGCGTTTCCGGACGACAACCAGTTTCTCAAACTGGGAGGCATGCTGCGGGTGCACGTCGCCACACAGAAAAACGACGTCGTGCGGCGGATCGAAGGGATCGACCGATTCGGCACGGTTCAGTTCATCGCCGACTGCCTTCTTTTCGATACCGAACCGGTCGGCGAGCTGTATCCCAGCGTCTATATTCAAAGCGGCGGGCAGCACACCCGCTTTAACGTGTTCCGGCTTGCGAAACTCGACGAACCGGTTGCCGAGGATGAATTCATCCTCGACTTACCAGTCGGTGTTCGGGTGAAAGATCTGCGTCCGCGCAGCAAGGATCAATTCGATCCCAATGGCGGCTTTCTCGGCATCAATCCGGACGAATATCCCTTGCGGCAGTTCGTGACGACGGCCGCGTATCCCAAAGGCTTCCCCGCGAAACTGCTGGCAGAACTTGACCGCGACGTCCTTCCCTGGGCAAAAGCCGAGCAGGCATTGCTCGGCAATTTCGGCGGTGCGGCACCGGGTATGGGATCTGCAGGAACGGGGCGGATGGGCATGGGGTCGATGAGAAGGAGTAAGGGGGCGGGAGCCGGGGGATTGGGAATGGCGGGAGCTGGAGCTCCGGGCATGGGCAGGGGGGGCGTGGTAGCATATGACGTCGACCTACTCAACGAAATGACCAATGCAATGCGCCCCATGTCGATTGGAATACCACATTCGATGCGGTCCGGCGGGGGCATGACGGGCGGCTCGCCGCTTGGCGGACCCATCTCGGGTAAGCGGGCAGTTCCGCCCGATGAGGAGGCCTTGGAGAAAGACTCCGGCAGCGACGCCGCCGAGTCCACCGACAAACCCGGTTCGAGCAAACTCGACCGCAACAAGATGCGCTACGGTGGCAAAACCTTCGAAGAGTGGCAACAGCTACTGCTGACCGATCTGGAAACAGAATCGCGGATCAAATCTTTGAAGGCGCTGGATGCATTCGCTTCCAACGGCTATGCCGAAGAGGCCGCAGCAACGATCCAACAGGCGCTGATCGACGATCTGCTCCAGCGGCCCAATCCCATGCTGGCCGAGTTTGCTTGTGGCACATTGGCCCGCAGCGGCAAGACCGGGCTGCCCGCTTTGGAACAGCTCATGACGAGTCTTGACGGCCCAACGGTAAGTATCACCTGCCAAACCTTTGCAACGATTCTCGCAGCGAATGCCGATGCGGTTCCCTCTGTCCTGACGATTATCCAGCAGGATGCGCCGGCAGTTCCGTACGACCTTGGCCCGTTTTTCTTTGTCCTCGCCCGTCAATACCTCGACCAGCCGGGAGTCGCCGAAACTTTGAATAACCGGATCGACAATCGGTACACGCCTGCTCTGTCCGACATGCTTAACGGACTGGGGGTATCGAAGGCTCCCGCCGAAACGGTGGTGCCGCTGCTGCTCAAGGCAATGACCGTCGACTCCTCGCAAGTCAAGCAGGCCGCCGCGCTGATTCTGGCGGGCCGCACGCCGGAGTCGGATTCAACGATTGAAACCATCACGAAATACCTGGACGAGTGCGATGCCAAAACCCGCCTGGACTTCTTCAACAAATTGCGCACAGGCCGTTACAAAGCGAACCCCAGGATTGCCATTCCCATTCTGATCGCTGGTTTTGACAAACCTGACTGGTTCGTGGTCTCGCCCGAAATGTTGCTGGCCGCGATGATCGACTCGATCAGCTCGTTTGGTTCGCATGCGGAGTCGGCCGTCCCCGTGCTTCTCAAGGCGCTCCGCAACGAACTGCCGACGCAGGACTACAATTTACAACTGCACGCGGCCGGTGCGCTGGGCAATATCGGCCCGGCGGCGGCAGAGGCGGTTCCGCTGCTTAATGAACTGCTGAACAAACCACCCGATTTTAGCGCCCTGGGTGGTTCCGGCCCTGAACAGGCTCTTGAAGAATGGCGAAATCGGCTGCGAACCGCAATTCGCAAAATCGAAGCCAAATGAATTCGGGGCGTCGCGAACGACAACGAGCGACTCGCGAAGCGCAATTCGACCCAGCGAGCCGGTGGGTTTACCCCACCGGGCTGCAATGCGAAGCGAGCAGCAGCGTGCGCATATCTCAAGCTTGTAACATCGAATTGATTCTAATGTCTCGATTGTCACGCCGGCCAATCGCAATGAAACCGTGAACGACAGCCCGGTGGGGTCAACCCACCGGCTCGCTGGGGCGAAGGCTGAAGCCTTCGATTTGTTCACGTCATCGCAATTATCTGCATATCGATGATCTCGACCAGCTTGTACTCCTGCTCGGCCACGTATTTGATCGCCCCTTCGATCGCCTCGTCCTTGTGCAGGTACCTGTCGCTTCCACCAGTCGTCCACCACCTCCGGCTTATTCCCAACTCGTCCGTGAGCACCGCCTGGCTGCCTCCTTTGAAAACCCGGCGAACCCCCGGGCCGTCGTCCGGGCAATCAATGACGACCAGATGAACATGGTTCGCCATGATTGCCGCGCGCAGGATTCGCCATTGCCGTTTGACTGCCGAGTCGACCAGCGATCGGGCAACGCACATCGCCTGATCGAAAGTCAAATTGACCGTTTCGCCCTTCTGCAATGCTTTCGCGATTTGGCGTGTGTAGGCATTGTCCTTGGCATAAGGAGTGCCGGGCGTGTTTTGCCGGGGGAGGAAACCGTGAGGTTGCAGCAGCGTGTGGGCGACATAACCCCGTTCGTCGCCAGGCAACCAGGTTCCGTAACAGGTCCAGGTGATGAACAGAGCGAATGGGTCGTCAGTCGCCATGCTCGAAGCCCCGTCGATTTAACCAAGCGAGCCGGTGGGTTTACCCCCCCGGGTTAATGGCGGTACACCAATCCCTTTGTGAAAAACTGTCAGCAAACTACAAGCGAATGATACCTTCAATCAACTTGCAAATCATTCGATTGAATTATTTAGTCGCAATCACATTGGTGCCCCGGCCCGGTGGGGTAAACCCACCGGCTCGCTATTTCGAGCTACACGAACTGCGTGACCCCTGGCATCGCCACCGGCGGTTCGGCGAGCGGACCCCATTCGTAAGCCGCGGGGGTCAGATCTTGCTGCGAGTCGAGGGCCTGCTCCCAGGTGATCGTCTTTCCGGTATACGCCGACATGCGGCCCTGGATCGCCAGCAAAGTGCTGTGCGCCATGTATTCGCCGTTGTTGAGCGGCTTCCCGCTACGGATGCCCGCGAACAATTCGTCATGTTCGGTCTGGTAAAAGTTGTTGTCTTTGCCGCGGTGCTGCCACGAGTGACTGGGATCCGCCGCATCGATCGCCAGGCGGCGTTCGGAAATGTGGGCCGAGCCTCGCGTCCCCAGCACCTGCACGCTCATGTCGTTTGCGCAGCCGGCCATCTGCCGGCAGGTGCTGTACAGCCGCGGCCCGTCGGCAAATTCGTAGGTCACGGCGAAATGGTCAAAGATCTGACCGAATTCGGGACCGGTACGCACCTGCCGCCCCCCCGTGCCGGTGGCAAGCCGGGGGTATCGGTTTCCCGCGAGCCAGGCGCAGACGTCGAGAAAGTGGACGTGCTGTTCGACGTTGAAGTCACCCGAGAGCCACGTGTAGTAGTACCAGTTGCGCATCTGCCACTCCATGTCCGACCACTCGGGACGGCGCTGTTTGTCCCAGATCGGACCGCGGTAATCGTTGGCCTGCAGAGCGACGATGTCGCCGATCGCCCCGTCGTGAATTCGGGACACCGTCTCGCGGAACCCCTGCGAATACCGCAGGCAAAGACCCGACACGACCGACAGCCCCTTTTGTCGGGCGAGTTCGCACGTCGCCAGCACGCTGCGGACCCCCGGCGCATCGACGGCCACCGGCTTCTCGGCGAAGACGTGCTTTCCCGCGTCGACTGCCGCTTTGAGGTGCCTGGGCCGAAAGTGCGGGGGAGTCGCCAGCAGCACCACGTCGACGCCGCTTTCAAGAAGTTGGGAATAGGCGTCAAAGCCGACGAACCTCCGCGCGGGTGGGACGTCGATCTTACCGGCGATCTCGTCATCCTTTTGCAGCTCGGCGAGGCTGCGTTCGAGCTGGTCCGAGAAAGCGTCGGCCAGTGCCGTCAGTTTCACCTGCGAATCGGCGCGCAGCGCCTGCCCGGCGGCCCCCGTCCCCCGGCCGCCGCAGCCGACCAGGCCCACCATGAGCACGTCGCTCCCCGCGGCATGCACAAACTGCGGGATCACCAGCGGGACAGCCAGGGTTGCCACAGCCGCCGTTTGCAGGAACTCGCGGCGAGAGGGTTTTCGTTCTTCGCGGAATGTACGATCTGCTGCCATGCCATGACCTCCGAACGTCTCAAGGCGTTACGATTCAATCCAAACCGCTATGGCACCGCTGGCGCCGATCGGGAAGTTCTCCCGGAGCCGAATCGTAACCCCGCCTCGGGTAGTGTACCATCAGCAATCCGAAATCACGCCCGAATCGAGCCACCTCATGCCGCACGCGCCCCTGCGCCTCTTGATTCTCGGCGCTCACCCCGACGATTGCGAGTACCATGCCGGCGGGCTGGCGGCCATTTATCGCGAGGCGGGCCACGCCGTGAAAATGGTGTCGGTGACTAACGGCGAGTCGGGGCACTTCGAAATCTCGGGAGAGAAGTTGGCGGCGATTCGGCGGGACGAGGCGCGCGTGGCGGCGGCCGTGATCGATGCCGAGTCGGCGGTCTGGGAACATCCTGACGGGCGATTGCTGCCGATGATTGAATTGCGCGAACAGGTCATCCGCGAGATTCGTCGCTATCGGCCCGATCTGGTGCTGACGCATCGTCCCAACGATTATCATCCCGATCATCGAGCGGTCGGACAGGCGGTGCAGGATGCGTCGTACCTCGTCACGGTGCCGCCGATCTGTCCCGACGTGCCTCACCTGCGGCACGACCCGGTCGTCGGCTATTTGCCCGACCTGTTCACGAAACCAACGCGACTTGCCGGCGACGTCGTGATCGATGTGACCGATCGGCTCGACGCAATCGTGCGAATGCTGGCGGCGCACCGCTCGCAGTTTTTCGAATGGCTGCCGTATCACGCGGGGCGACAGGACGAAGTTCCCATCGACGATTCGGCACAACGGGCCTGGCTCAGGGATTGGTACCTCGAAAAGATTCGCCGCTTCGCGCAGATTTACAGGAAAGAACTGATCGCAACCTACGGCAGCGATCGCGGCGCCGCCATCGAGTATTGTGAGGTGTTCGAAATCAGCGAGTACGCCGCGCCGTTGGATGCTGCCGCGCGGCAGCGCCTGTTCTGGTTTGTGCCGAGTGGTTGATGCATTGGATTGGGTCTCTCGACGCAGGCTCTGCGCACCTTGCGTGTCTGTCTGGGTTGCGGGTGAAGCCTGCGCCAGGTCAGGCTGAGCATGAAGTTTGGGACGCGTATGGAATTGTCGCCGTCAGCGAAATAGCCCGAAGGGCTCAAACAGATCAGCCCGGGGCAAAGCGAATGCGGCTCAGCCGCAGAGCGTCGCCCCGGGTAACTTGCAGGGAGATTTGCATGCAGCCCTGATAAGGGCGAAACTAACCCGCGACAGCGACAGATTTGTCTCGCCCTTATCAGGGCTGGCGTTGTCGGTGCCTTGTAACCCGGGGCGACGCTTCGCGGCTGTTGCCGCTACGCTCTGCCCCGGGCTGATTTGTGACAGCCCCTGTCGGGGCGGACGAAGACTGTGAGTCGCACGTCGAATCGTCTTTTGCGCGCAATCCTGATCCGATCGCCTCATCCGTTCACAATCGCCCAAAGACGATGCCGAACCCAACGAGGTTTTCCTGATGTCACCGTTATCGCGACGCTGTTTTCTGCAACAGACCTTTGCCGCAACGTCGGGCTTGCTCCTGGCGCCGTCGGCGCACGCGGTCGTCGCATGCGGCGACGAAGCGCCGCCGCGCGGCATGCCGACTGAATTTCAGGTCGCCTGCATGACGCTGCCGTATGCGCAGTTTCCGCTTGAGCGGGCGCTGCAGGGCATTCAGAGTGCCGGGTACAAGTTCGTCGCCTGGGGAACGACGCATCGCAATCGGGATGAGCGGGACGAGCCGGTCATGGCGGTCGATGCACCGCCCGACCGCGCCCGCGAACTGGCCCGGCGCTGTCGCGACCTGGGTCTCGAACCGCTGATGATGTTCTCGATGATCTATCCCGAGCACGACGACGCCGAAAAGATTTTCACGCAGCGCATCAAGCAGGCGGCTGCGGCCGGCATTCCGCAGATCCTGACGTTTGGCCATACCGAAGGGGACCGACAAACCGTGTGGGTCGAGCGGTTCCGCAGGCTGGCGCCGATTGCCGTCGACAAGGGCGTGACGATCGTCGTCAAACAACACGGCGGGACGACCGGCACAGGCGAGGCGTGCGCGCGAATTATCCGCGAAGTGCGACACGCTTCGATTCGCCTGAATTACGACGCCGGCAACGTCATGGACTATCTCGACGTCGATCCGCTGCCCGACCTGAAAGCCTGCGCCGACCTCGTGCATAGCTTTTGCATCAAGGACCACCGCAACTGGCCGCGCGACGAAGACTGCGGCCCCGGTTACGGCGAGATCGATCATTACCGGTTGCTGGCTCCGCTGGCGTTTACAGGCCGCAAGCTCCCTTTGTGCTGCGAGAACATTTTTGCTCCGCTGGTTCGGCGACCGACCGACCCCGCACAGATCGACACGCTGGCGCGACGGGCGAGAGAGTTTCTCGAAACGGTCATCGCCGGCCTGCACGCGTGAACTCAGACTGCAAATGACGAATGACACTATCCGAATGTCGAAGGGCCTATTCGTCATTCAGCGAGCCGGTGGGTTGACCCCACCGGTGTACCAGCCCGGTGGGGTCAACCCACCGACTCGCTGGGGCAGCGAATCGGGCCTGACAAAAAAACCCGTGAAAAAAAACACAGGGGCGATTCGAGTCGAATCGCCCCTGCGGACTTGTCGCCTGATTCAGCACACCGTGCTAGACAGGATCTACCGAGACGGCACGGGGGCCTTTTCCCTTGGGGTTGGAACTCGAGTCGACCTGGTATTCGACCGCCTGTCCGACCGACAGGTTCTCGAACCCGTGGTTCGACACGGCACTGTGGTGGAAGAACACGTCCTCCCCCTCATCAGCCGAAATGAATCCGAACCCTTTTTCCTGCACCAGCTTCTTGATCTTACCCGACGGCATCGAAACCACTCCTTCACACACACAACGTTGTTTCGGCGGGCTGATGTGTGCAGAACCAGTACCCACCGCCGCTGCTGCCGCACCGTGTTGTGATTCGCGAGTCGTGTTGTGATTCGCGAGTGGTGTCTGCAAGCCATGCGGTTCGCCGACAGCACTCGCTGGCGGCACGCCTACTGGCTGCCGGGGGGATCAGAGGCTGCGCGTCAGCGCATGGCCCTGGCCTCCACAGTTTTCGGACGCTCGACAACCATGCTATAAGATTCTACGGAACTTTTCAAGGTCCATTCATGTCACCGCACGCTGTACGACGCCTTTCAACTGCATCGCGGCACAATGAATCAAGTCGCCGGCCCGGCCGTCTGGTGGGCAGGGCTGAAGGCGCTGTGTACCGGCCACCGGCCGAGAGTCCCCTCGGCCGATGTCTTTCAACTGCCGGGGGCGTTCCTGCTCTCGGCCGGAGAACGCGTGTTGGCAGTCTGGCCGTGGCAAAGTCGACGTTATCTCGGAACCAAAGATCAAGCGATGGCCCCGTCGCGCGCAAGACGTGCAACTGCGTCAGTCCTGTTTCGCCACCCCACGGGGCCATCGCTCGACCGTCTTGCAAATCTTGCGATGCGACGCACGAAACCGCATCCTGCGAGTCTCGCTGCAGCCGCGCGCAATCGCTCTGACCCCGCCACCCTGCCGCTCGCCAAGACTTCGCGAAATCGTCAACATGACGCCGCGCTCCAGTCAGCCTAACAGCCTGTTGAAAATGGGAACTGGCTTCGACGCGAAGAGATAAATACTGGGAAATCCGATGTGTTTCGGCGGAGCCTGACTCATTTTCAACAGGCTCAGACCTCCTGATCTGGCGGAATTTGCTTTGGCACCGAGTTTGGATTGGCGGGCGGTGCTAAGGAGGTGAAATGGAGCTGCAGCTTGGTCCCCGGATACGCGAAAGCAGCGTCATTGAGGGTGCCGATCAGATGTT
>SIAF01000214.1 GCA_009691905.1 Planctomycetaceae bacterium
CGTCGCGGTCTTGAGCCGCACATGGACCGCAGTTCGGGATGCAATGTTCGCCTCTCAGATTCCAACGCTACCCCGAACTCACGGGCCGATTCGTAGTCGTCCAATTGCAAATGCCGCATAAAAATGTGGGATTGAATGGATCGCACCCCACGTAAACAGGGTCTAAGAGTTAAATGGGTTCAAGAGTTCAACAGGCACCATCCACTATCTACCATCCACTATCTACAGCCCGCTTTCGGCATTCGGCTTTACCCCCACAACCCCGCCACCGGATTCCCCTCGGCAAGCACATGCGGCCGGCCCAGCGCGTCGCGAAATGTCAGATGCGGGTCGATCCCGAAGGCGCTGTAGATTGTCGCTGCCACGTCGCCGACTGCGATCGGATTGTCTTTGGGATACCACCCCAGCCGATCGCTCGCCCCGTAATACGTGCCGCCGGGTATCCCGCCGCCGGCCAGCAGAATCGAATAGCACTGCGGCCAATGGTCGCGGCCGGTTTTGTTGTTGGTGTTGTTCGAGCGGACGACGCCGATTTGCGGCGTTCGCCCGAATTCTCCCGCCCACACCACCAACGTCTCGGCCAAGAGGCCGCGCTGGTGCATGTCTTCGAGCAAGGCGGCCAGTGCCTGGTCGGCCGGGGGGAGCAACTGATACTTCAATCGCGGGAAATTGTTCTGGTGCGTGTCCCAGCTCGGGTCGTCGATGTTGGCGACCGGAGAATAAACGGTCACGAACGGGACCCCGGCTTCGATCAGGCGGCGACCGAGAATCGTCGATTGGCCGACGATGTTGCGGCCGTAGCGGTCGCGCAGCCGGTCATCTTCGCGCGACAGGTCGAACGCCTCTTTGACGCGCTGCGCGGTGAGCAGCGAATACGCCTGCTGGTAATACTGTCCCAGCGCATCGACGCCCCCCGTTTCGTCCAGCCAGCGCTGCTGGTCGTCGAACTGCTGCAGCAGCGAGCGGCGGCGATCGAGCCGGCCGCCGGCGGCGTCCTCGGGCAATTCGATCTCGTCCACCCGAAACTCGGCCGCATTGGGGTCGCGAAGCACGAGAAACGGATCGTAGGCGCGGCCCAATAATCCTCCATGCTGGCCGGGGCTGGGAGTCGTGCCGTTCCGCAACTGATAGGGAAGCGCGACGAACGGCGGGACTCCCGGTCGTCGCTCGACGTATTTCGAGACCACCGATCCCATGTGCGGGTAGTCTTCGCGTGTGGCGGCGGTTTTGACCGATACCGCCAGCGATTCGCCGACTTCGCGACCAGAAAGTGCCGCGTAAATCGCCGGGTTATGGCACAGCATGCGGTGATGCACCGTTCGCACCACGCAAACCTTATCCATCTGCCGGGCCATATTCGGCAAATGCTCGCAGACCGGCATCCCGGCGACGTTCGATTCAATTGGTTGAAACTCGCCGCGGATCGTCTCGTCGCAATCGGGCTTCATGTCAAACGTGTCGGTCTGGCTGACGCCGCCGGCCTGGAACAAGAGCAGGCACTGCTTGATCCGCGGAATGCTGCTTTGCGCTGCCGCGCGCCCCGCAAGAACACTGAGCAGCCCCGAAGAAAGAAGCGACGCGCCCCCCAACCGGAACAGCTCACGCCGATCCAGCCGTTGTGACATTGCGCGACGGAAGTCGTCGCAACTTTCGTGAGGAGAGTGACGTGCCGGCATCCGTGAAACTTCCGAGGGGCATCGAGGCCGATTCATCGTAACCCGGCTCGACCGCAGGGGTCAATGACGGGCGACTGGGGAGGCGTGCGACATTCTGCGTGCGGAATGCATTGCAGCCCGTCGTCATTTCCTTAGCGGCCGATCAGCAGTACTGGATGCTTGCCGCGACTGGAGCACTCGTCGAAAAACCCGGAAGATCAGCGCCGTGAAGAGTACGGGCAGGAATAGGTCATCAAGACCAATCGGGCGTGGCCATCCCCCACTGGTCATTGCAAACAAAATCGCCGCTGTGGTCGCCACGAAGGCAATGGCCCACAACAGCCACGTAGGCGACTTCGGATGCTCATGCCGCGATTGTACCCCAGTATTCCTTGAAGCACGACGGAGGTTCAATCGCCACGCTCACTCGCGTTCCAGCGCATCGAGCTGCCTTAGCCGACGGTCGGCATCGAACGTCGGGGGAGGCAGCGCCTGGGCCAGCCGCAGCGCCTCGTCCTCGCTCAAGTTGAGCTTCGCCTTTCCGAAGCCGCGGAAGACGGGCAGTCCCTGCCTGAGCGCGATGATCTCCCGCCGCGTGCGCCCCTTGGGGGCATCGGGCCAGCGGCCGGGGTGCTCTTCGAAGTCGAAGAATACCGGCGCGACCTGCCGCATGTAGGTCCAGTAACCGGGGTTGTCGGTCTGCAGGAAAAACAGCCCCCCTGGCACCAGCGCCTTGTGGACGAGCGCCAGGAACTCGGGAGTAATCAGTCGCTTCGAGACCTGAGCCGCGTCGTAAAACGGCTGCGGATGGTAGCAGTGAATTTCGGTGACAGTGCCGCTGGAAACGTGGTCGGCAAGCAACTCGCGCCCGCCGATCACGGCAAAGCGAACATTCGTCAAGCCGCGCTGGTTCCCGCGACGCGTCGCGTAACGGATGACGACCGGCAGAATATCGGTTGCCAGATGATCGTGTCCGGGACGCCAGACGGCACTGCCGATCGTGTAACGGGCGTTGCCGCATCCCAGATCGAGCACGACGGGAGCGGTGCGACCGAACAGGGCTTGCCAATCGAGATGTCCTTCGGGAAGCTGTTTGAGGGCGGTTTTCGTCCACTGCTCGGGAGAAAGGATTTGTCCGGCGATCGGGACGCCGAATTCGCGTTCGATCGTGCGCCGGTTGGACGATGGGTCGGGCTTCATTTTGGCCAGTTTAGGGAACGCGGTCATATCGGGGTATGGCCGGTTGGGGGGAATTCATTAGTTGGACAGCGCCACTTTAGAAGATAGGAAAGATCAGTTACGGTAAGTCGTTATTCCGTGGCGTCCACACTTTACCCAAAATGACAAGTGGCGCTGTCCAATTAGGATGGCGTCGTTATCAATACTGCAAATCAAAAAGAAACAGGGGGCTGACGCCCCCCGCTCGCCTGACCGATATGACCTCACGGTTCGCCATTCACGAGCATCACGAGTTTCTCGCTGCCAGTGCCGAGGCGCTTGAATCGCCGAATTTGCAAATCGCCTTAGCGCGACTGGGCGAGACGCTCGCCGCGGGAAACAAGTCGGCCTTCGAGAAGTTGCCGGGTTCGTCACTGCTCCGCGACAAGGCGCGGGCCATCAAAGATGAGACGCTGGCCCATCTCGACGAGCATCTCGTGCAGCTTGAAAAGGCCGTCAAAGCCCGCGGCGGCCACGTCTATTTCGCCGACGACGGGGCCGATGCGGTCGAGATCGTCAAGCAGATCATCCGTGAGAGCGGCACTCAAACGATCGTCAAATCGAAGTCGATGGTCACCGAAGAAATTCATTTGAACAAGCACCTCGAAGAGGCTGGCGTCGAGGTGACCGAGACCGACTTCGGCGAGTTCATCATTCAGATCGCGGGCGAGCGGCCCTCGCACCTGGTCGGCCCGGCACTGCACAAGACGGCCGAAGAGATGTGCCAGATTCTCAGTGAGCGGTTCGGCGTTCAACTCACGAAAGAGCCGGCTGTGATGGCCCAGTTCGCCCGGGGGCTGCTGAGGGAAAAGTTCGCCAAAGCCGATATGGGCATCACCGGCGGCAATTTCCTGATCGCCGAGACCGGCACGCTCGTGCTGATCTCGAACGAGGGGAACGCCCGCCTGACCACCAGCGTCCCGCGGATCATGGTCTCGATCGTGGGGATCGAGAAAGTCATTCCCAAGCTCTCTGACCTGCCGATCTTTCTGAAGGTGCTGGCGCGGGCCGCAACGGGGCAGAAGATGTCGATCTACACGTCGATCATCACCGGTCCGCGGCTCGCCGGCGAAGGGGACGGGCCGGAAGAGTTTCATCTGGTGCTGCTCGATAACGGCCGCTCGTGGATTCTGGGTAGCCCGATGCGCGAAAGCCTGTTCTGCATCCGTTGCGGAGCGTGTCTCAACGTCTGCCCGGTTTACCGCAAGATCGGCGGCCACGCCTACGGCGGCACCTACTCCGGCCCGATCGGCGCGGTGATCACGCCGCTGTTCGACGGCTTGAAAGAAAACTATCACCAGCCCCACGCCAGTTCGCTGTGCGGCGCCTGCCAGGCGGCCTGCCCGGTGAAAATTCAAATTCCCGAACTGCTCATTCGCAACCGGGCCGCGCAGCACGACCAACACATCGCCCCCCGCGGCGAAGAGATGATCTATCGCCTCTGGAGCCGCGCGATGCGCTCGCCCCGGCTGTACGGCCTGCTCTCACGAACCGCCAGCCGCGTGCTTCGCCTCTTCGCGCGCTCCGACTGGCTCACGCGTCTGCCCGGCCCGCTCGCCGGCTGGACAAAGTGCCGCGATTTCCCGGTCCCGGCCAAGCAGTCGTTTCGAGATCGCTGGGAGTCGCTGGAGCGGGAAACCTGACCGCTGGTACTCGACCGAATCGTCGAATTAACTCAAGAAACAGGGGGCTGACGCCCTCCGCTCGCCTGGGGGCCGTCGAACAGGACAAGCCCGTAATCGCCGATGCGTTGAAACCCCAGCGCCTCGTAGGCTCGTTTGGCGTGCGGGCTTTCGGCAACCAGGATCGCCCGGCTCACCCCCGCCTCTCGGGCGTCGAGCAGTGTGCCGGCGACAGCACAGCGGGCGTAACCGCGGCGGCGCAGTTCGGGCGGCGTCCAGACGTTTCCCACCTGAACGCAGTCGGGCAGCGTGGCATTGAAACCCGACATGGCCACCGGCCGGCCCTCCGCCTCGAGTACCCACAGCACCGCTCGGGCGTGCAAGCGTTCAATGTTTTCACGACTGGATTGCCGGGACTGAGCATCGTCTCGGGCCCCGACCGCCTCAATTTCGAACTGCAGCCGCCACTCGGCCAACATTTCCAAGCCGTTATCCCGCTAGGGGCAACAATGGACCTGCCCTGTTGCGAGTTGCGGCGGAACGATCAGGTCGCTCAGCGAGAGTGCATACAGATCGTCACAAGCGCTCGTGCGCGTCGGAGCGGCATCGAGGGCCAGTGCCGCGCGAATTGCCAGCGTCTGATCCCAGGGACCGAGCAGCCCGGCAATCTGCTTACCGATCAGCGCGTCAGCCGCTCGCGCCAGGGACGCCGACTCGACGGGGGCCTGATAAATCAGATTGCCGTTCCAATAACGGCAGACGACACCCAGCACTTCACCGGTTGAATCAACGTCCGCGACATACGTCCCCTGGAACGGCTCGCCGCGATCGACGATGCCGGCAGCCCGCAAGTTGGAACGCAGGAACATCGAAGTGTCGGGGTTCCGCGAGAGAAAGCGCTCCAGGGCGGGCTCGTCGCCGCCAGTCAGAATTCGAATCGTCGTGGCGGACGAAAGATCATTCAGGCCGGACAGTGGGTGTGGGGAATGTGCGGCCATATCAATGCTCACGTCGCTTGCCGAACTGTCGTGCGTTCCGGTGACGGAATTGTCGCACGAAGGACACGCGCCATGGCCGGATGTTCGCTCGCACAGCGGCACTCAATACAATTCCAGGATGTGCTCGCCGCCGTGGGCGGGGTTGCCGATCAGCCGCCGACTGCCGGGGTCGACGACGAAGTCCATGAATTCGAGCGGGATCTGACCAATCAGCACCGGAACTTCGTCGGGGACTTCCATTACGTCGGTTGTGAAATCGCGACCCTGAATGGTGAGCCGTACAGCGTCGTAGATGTTGACGTCGACCGTGCCTGCGCTGCTTCGGGCTCGCTTTTTGGTGCGTTGGGTCAGGCCCAATTGTCGAATCAACGACGTCGGCATTGACAGCGACGTGGCTCCCGTGTCGACCAGCGCGTCACTTACGGTGATTCGACGCACCTGCTCCGGCTTCAAATGACCCTTCTCAACGTCATAAAGGTCACTCAGGTTCTCAATCAACGCTTCCGTCTGAACGGGGCCGATCGTATCCGACTTCATGGTCCGGCATCCGGTCGAGAATTGCACTAACAGGTTCAAGCTACCATCGCTCAGTTGCCGCGCCAATCTGAAGGCAATGCAAGCGACCACACCTCGTTGCTGAGGGGCAATGCGTGGCCTCCTGCAACCCAGATCTTGTCCTGAAACACGTACGCAGAGTGTTCGTGCCGCTCTTTCCAGACTACGGCCGATTTCAATTCGTGCCAATCTTTGCCGTCTTTCGAGTACCAGACGTCGCCCCAGTTTCTCGCAGGGTTGTTCGACCAACCCCCCAGAACCCACATCCGCTCGCGGTAGACGACCGACGAGAACCACAGCCGCGGCGACCAGGGGGTCTTCTCAAGGACTCTTTCCCAATGAACGCCATCGGCTGATGACCAGACGTCAGTCTCGAACTGGTATTTCGGGACATAGTTTCCCCCGCCGAAGACGTAGATGCGATCGTTGACGACCGCTGCCGCATGATAGGCCCGCGGCGCCCAGCCCGCATTGGCGGTTTCCTGCCGCCAGGTCTTACCGTCGGCTGAAGACCAGACGTCGTTTTTGAGATTCGACTCGTCGCCGAAATAGTAATTTTCGGTGCCGCCCAGGATCCACATGCGGCCTTTGAAGACGACCGCGCCAGCGGCGATCCGCGGCGACCAGCCGGCGTCGGCGGTGGCTTCGTCCCACGTCGTGCCGTCGGTCGACGACCACACGCCACTGCTGGCCGAATATCCCGGCAAGCGGCCGTTGTACCAGCCCCCCATGATCCACATCCGGTCGCCGAACACGAGCGTCATCGGCAGGTCGCTGTGTTTCCAGGGCGCTTTCTTGATCGCCCGCGTCCACGATTTGCCGTCGGGTGAACTCCACACATCGCGCGGCGGCGGAGTATACGAATCGAACCACCCTCCCAGCAGCCACAACCGATCTTTGAACGCGACTTCACCGCTCGAATCGCGGGGCGCCCACTGGGCCTTGTCGGTCACTCGCACCCAGGCCGGGGCCGGCTCGTCACTGCGGGCCGACGACACGGCGGCGACGAGACACAGTAACGCGACGATTGGCATCCGAAGTTTCATGGGCGAGTGGCTCCTGGGCGGTTCGAGGGATGAGAGGCGCCTGTTCCCGCTTTTCGACGGTCTTTAACCGTTGCCTACGGCAGAAAGCCCCGCTCGCGCATCTCCCGGATGTTGTCGGGGGCGCTTTTCATGACCCGTTCGGCGGCGTAGCGGAAGATGGCGAACCCCGCCAGGGGGGCCGGCGCGCACAGAATGGCTACCCGATCGTCGTCTTCGGCGTCGAGTTGTCGATTGAGCCGCGCGACCGCTTCTTCGACGCTGTCGGTGACAATTCGAGCCGGCCCCTTCTGATTCTGAAATTTCAGATGCGAAAACGCCGCCGTCCGTTTCATGATGAACCAGGCGGCATCTTCCCCGTCACCCTCGTCTTCGAAGAAGTTGCCCAATTCGGGGTCGAGGTTGTCGGGCGTGATGATCAAAGGCCGCGTCACACGGATCTCGCCCCGGGTGATCGACACTTGCGAATCGGGCGAACGGGGAGCGACGACCAGAAAATAGGGCAACTCGGACTCGCCGAAAGTGAAAAGCGAGTACTCGACCGGACGGGCGATCTCGACCGCTTCCCAAGCCTGACGAAAGCGGTGCTGCTGTTCGAAGTCGGAAAAATCCATTGGCATGCGGCGTCGCGAACCGGCGGCAGGAATCGGCATCGACATCCCATCACAGAATTGGTCGATGCTCACTGACTATGTGACAGTATTGCCCGACCGGGAACAAGGGAAAGCTCTCGGGGCGACTCGAAATCGTGCCGGTCGGCGCCTGCGATCTGCCTGACGACGAATCCCAGAAACACCAGGCATGCCAGAGGGCACGTCCACACGATGGGCGCATCGGGGGTCAGCAGGCGATTAAGCCCATATCCGGTGGTCAGCAGAAAAGTCAGTGCGATCAGAAACACGCTGCGGCGCCAATCGTGGTCAATCAGCATCGCCCGCGCGGCATACACGGCAACGGCCGGCATCAGCAATGTGTAACTGTTGTTTTCCGTCCTCGGATTGAACAGCAGCAGGTAACACCCCGCCAGCGAGTAGAGCAGCACCGCTGCTTCCGCCGGGGGGCACCGCCGACAGACCCGCCAGCCGGCAATCAGAGTCAAGAGCGCGGCCATAACACGAAGCGTCGTTTGCAGCAGTGAAGAGATTTCAAGGCCCAGCCAGTGCAGCAGCGAGAACAACTGCGGCCATTCGCTGGTCAACCCCAGCCGGGCCGAGTCGTGCAGGTTGCCGACAAACGCCGCATACTGTGTCGAAACGTACTGCGGATCGCGCCCCACATACGGCAGCGCTACGAAAACCGCGATTCCCGCTGCAAGACGCCAGCGCATGGGCGCGTAGAGCGCGGCCGCGAGCAACAACAACACGATCGCCAGCGGTTTGAACGCCAGCGCCAGAATCAGACACGCCGTGGCACGCCACCATCGACGTCCGGCGAGGTCGACGACCGCCAGCAGCATCAACCCGGCCATCGCCGGCGTCGCCTGCCCATTGACGGCGACCGTCCAGGTCTTGGGCAGAGTCAGCAGCGTTATCAGCAGGAAGAATGAGCCTGAGAGAATTGCGGACCCTGGATCGACGATTGAACCGGGGGAAAGGTGGCTGGGTCGCTGGGTGGCTGGGTCTGAGAGAATTGCGGATTGCGGATCGACGATTGAACCCTCGGGAATCGTTGCCGGCGCCCCATCCGAGTCGGCCGAACCAAAGGCTTCGCAGGATCGGTCGGACCAGGCAACGACCAGCCGCGACAATCGAAAAATCCCTGCCGAAAACAACCCGATCGTGACGATCCGCCAGGCCAGCTCTTTCAGGGGGCGCGGGAGCTGAATCAACGGCACATGCAAAATCGCCGAGTGCGGGAGGTAGATGAACCCCGTCCCGCCGCCGTCGTACAGATCATCGCCACCCTGCCAGCGCTCGGCCCCCTTGGCGTATGCGGTATTCACCGGACTGCGACCGGTGTCGACGACGATGAACGCGCTGGCAGCGAGGCAGAAGACGGCCCAAACGATCCAGGTTGCACGAAGAAGTCTGGCCGTTTGGCCAGCGATTCGATTAAAGGGCTGTTCGCTGAGGGCCACGCGCGCAATATCTCGTCAAATCGGGGCGGAAACCGTCTCGTCGGCGGACGTTATCAACTTCGGCAATTTGCGGCTAGACGGACCCAGACCGCCAGAATCATCCGAATTGACACGAGTTTATCCTTGCCGAAGATATGCCGAGGGGACATGATCGGTGCTCGTTCCGGCGATCCGAATTTCGCCGGCGTTCGTCGAGCAACGGATCGCCCCCTTGGGAGACCTTCATGAATTCAGCAGTTCGGCTCAAACTCTCGATCATGATGTTCCTCCAGTACGCAATCTGGGGGGCGTGGGCCGTCTCAATCGGGGGGTATTTGGGGGATACGCTGGGTTTCTCGGGAGCGCAGATCGGCGCGGTCTATGCCACCACGGCGATCGCCGCGATGATCTCGCCGATTTACGTCGGATACCTGGCCGACAAGATGTTCGCGACCGAGAAGATGATTGCCGTGCTGCACCTGATCGGCGCCGGCCTGTTGGGGGCCGCCGCATTGACCACGTCCTTCGAGCCGCTGCGGGCGATCATGCTGGCCTACTCCATCTGTTACATGCCCACGCTGGCGCTGACCAATTCGATCAGCTTTGCCAACATCGGCGATCCGGAGAAGGAGTTTCCCGGTATTCGCGTGTGGGGAACCTGGGGTTGGATCGTGGTGGGCTGGGTCGTCGGGTTCGTGCTCGACAATCCGAGCTTCAAAGAAATGCTCCCCGAGTCATTGCGCGGGGGGAATGCTCCGATTTTTCTCGCAGCCGCCCTGTCGGCGGCACTGGCCGCGTACAGCCTGGTGTTGCCGCACACGCCTCCGCGGGGTAAAGCGGGCAACCAGCCGGAGGAGACTCACGGTCGGCGCGCGGGCTCGAGCGTGCTGCAATTGCTGGGGGATCCGACGTTTCTGGTGTTTGTCGTCTGTTCGTTTTTGATTTGCATTCCGCTTGCCTTCTATTACAACTTTGCAAATTTGTTTTTGAAGGAAACGGACGCGCCGTTTCCGACGGCGCTGCAGACGATCGGCCAAATGTCAGAGGTCGGTTTCATGGCGGCCATGCCGTTTTTCATCCAGCGACTGGGGGTGAAGAAGATGCTGGCCGTAGGCATGCTGGCGTGGGTCGTCAGGTATTTCTGCTTTGGCACTTTGCAGTTCCCCCTCGTCGTGATCGGTCTGATTCTGCACGGCGTTTGCTATGACTTCTTTTTCGTCGCGAGCCAGATTTACGTCGACAGTCGTGCCGCATCGCACCAACGGGCGAGTGCCCAGAGTTTCATTGCCCTTGTGACACTCGGGGTCGGTATGTTTGTGGGCGCGTACGTGGGGGGGCTAATCGTTGACAGTTACCCAGCCCCGGTCAAAGTGACCGCCACCGTTGAGACGGGTACCGATGGAAAACAAACGGCTGAAAGCGTCCCCCTGCCGGCGTGGGATCCCAGCGGTGAATCGGGATTGGCCCGAGAAATGGGCCTCAAGGCCGACAGCTTGCTGTCAATCGACGCGCTGCCGGAGCAATTGACGGTTGTCGACGAAAAGACGAAAGACCGCACGATTTACGAACGCGAACCGCTGATGGCCGCCGCCAAACAAGCCGACGCCGATGGCGACGGCAAGCTGTCGCGGAAGGAATGGCGACTTGCCCAGGCACACGATTGGTTTCACATCTGGCTTTGGCCCGCCATCGCCGCCGCGGTTACCTGCGGCATTTTCTGGATCGGGTTTCGCGCGCCAACGCGGCCGGCAAGCGCTTCGGAAGAAACGCCATAGACCCGCGGACGGGTGCCGGGGTCAGAGCGATTGCGCGTGGCTGCCGCGTGACGCGCCTTCTCATCGTTTGTACGTCTCAAGACTTGGACGGCAAGTCAGGCGAGCGATGGCCCCGCGGGATGAAAAGCAGGAGTGACCCAGCCAAACGTCTTGCGCGCGACGGGGCCATCGCTGGCAGGTCGCCAGGCGACCCGGCGGCGTAGTGCAATCCTCGCGGCGCGAACATCGTCCGATCCTGATCGACGCTATGACCCCGCCGCCCGTTCGCTGATTTCTCATCTTGTGCCGCGCCAGGTAGATCCCTGAACCGGCGAGGACGCCGATTCTACGTAAACGCGGCATCCTGCCGCGGTTTGACGCAAATTGCGCCCTGCATTCCGTCTCGCCAAGAATCGCTGAGACCGATAGAATTCAGCCGGTATTGGTCCGGCTTTTCTTAACAACGACCCGCTTGGAGGCTAAGGATAGCGTTCCCTGCGATATCATGTTGGTCCCAGCTCGCACGGACGACTCCTCCCGGCGCGCCGGGACTGTCCGTGGCACCCGTTTTAGCCTCCAAGCTGGTCGTTGTTTTTTTTCGTATGGTGCGCAAATCTGGAAAACTCGCCTGGAATTGCACTTCACGCGCAGCGCCGCCGCATGGGATAATAGAGGGACAATTGACAAGGGACAATTGATATTCGCGCTACCTTGAGAATCGAATGTCAGTCGTCCTTGAGCACCGATCGATGTCCCCCTTTGACGATGGCTCTCTTTCGAAATCGCGGGCTTTCAGCAGTCTGGTAGTGCAACACGTTTCGTCATCTTGCCGATTTTCGAGTGTTTCTTCACGAAAAACGGGTCATTTTCAGGTCACTTCGTGGGGCTTTGGAGACAATGGGAAATTCGACTCCTTCTTCGATGGCTCGCCGGACAGCGCTGCCTGTTTCAACGCAAGTCATCACGGCAAAAGAGTCTACGATCCAAAGTCCCTGCAAAATGCCATGTTAAAATACAAAGGATGAAGAGTTCAAAAGTTCACAAGACCGTGAATTTATGAAATTTTGAACCGCTTTTCGCAGTTTTTCCCAGTGAAATGACAGGTTTTCCCAAACCGCGCGGCGCGAAAACGGTCGAATTGCGACGCTCAACTGCCTGATTCCACGCTTGTCAGCACATACGGCCCTTTGGGGATCACTCAACACGTTGAGGGCCACCCCTGATTGTACCGACGGTTTTTGCCCCGGTTGTCCCCAGGAAGACAACCCCCCCTGAATTAAGACAAAGACCCGCTTG
>SIAF01000215.1 GCA_009691905.1 Planctomycetaceae bacterium
GTAGAAGGCTTCAACAACAAGGCAAAACTGACCCTGAGAAAAGCGTATGGCTTTCGTTCCCCGGAAATCGCAAAAATCGCCCTGTATCACACCCTATCCGACCTCCCCACTCCAAAATTCACCCACGAATTCTGGTGACGAGGCTTAAAAAGAAGCAAAAGTACGGGTCGCTTTACTATCTGGCAATGTGGCAAGGATTGCGCGGTGAAGACCTCAACATTGACACCGGCGAGGAACCTGTGGTGCAATGCACGGGGACCATGATGACGGTCGTTTTCACCAGCGACGTCAAGAAGCTCGCTTCGGTAGAAGCCGAAAGCGACGAATAGGCACGCATTTCGTGGCAATCAACATTTTGAATGACCATCGCGACGCTGGCCCGATTTGCCAGATTGCGGCGGAAAAGGTCTTGTGGCGGGAAACTCCTTGACAAGCGGTAAAAACACGTTGTCCAATCTTGATTAATCGCAAATCAGACTTTCGAACGCTCGCGTAAAGCTGCCAATCGAGCATTGTTTAACGTACCCGCTAGCCCGAGAAATAACCTTTCGATCGAGCGGCCAGCGACCGGGAACGGCGTTTCGGCCCTCATTTCAATCGCGAGGCAATTGTTGCATTGACACCGCCATGAATTTCATCGCACTCGACGTCGAAACCGCGAACGCCGATCTTGCAAGTATCTGCCAGATCGGAATCGCGCACTTTGCAGACGGCCGGTTCTCTGAGAAATGGGAATCGCTTGTCGATCCCGAAGACGAATTCGATTTCGTAAACATCGCCATTCATCGTATCGATCAATCAATGGTTACTGGCGCGCCGACATTTCCGGCGCTCTGTGAAACGATACGGAAAAAACTCGTCGACACTGTCGTCGCATGTCACACGCCATTTGATAAAATGGCGATTCGATCTGTTTTTGCAAAGTACGGATTGGATCTTCCCGCAATCACGTGGCTCGACACGGCGAGGGTCGTACGCCGCACATGGCTTGAACTTTCACGAAGTGGTTATGGCCTCGCGCCAGTCGCAAAGCGTCTCGGCATTGAATTCGAACATCACAATGCCGCCGAAGATGCACGCGCTGCAGGTGAAATTCTTATTCACGCAATTCGCGAAACAGGGCTATCCGTCGATGAATGGGTTGTTCGCGTGATGAAGCCGATCGGTTCGTCACCGGGCGGTTACACGTCTGAGAGAATTACGCGAGATGGCAATCCCGAGGGCGCACTTTACGGCGAAGTCGCGGTTTTCACGGGAAGACTTTCAATGACACAAAATGAAGCCGCAGATCGTGCCGCAGCCGCAGGCTGCGACGTTGCGAATTTAGTGACCAAAGCAACGACACTGCTGATCGTTGGTGACCAAGATGTTCGCAAACTTGCAGGGCACGATAAGAGTAAAAAGCATCGAAAGGCCGAACAACTGGTTGAAAAAGGCCAACCTATTCGTATTCTGCGCGAGACGGATTTCCTGGCAATGGCATCAATAGTCGAATGAATTGCTGTCTTTGCAGGCGTTCCGCCAGAGCGGCGGGCAGCGCGCCGAGCGAGTTTTAATGTCGGTAACCGACGTGCGCTGACCTTTGCCTTCATCCGCTTTACGTCGCTCCGCAATCGAAACCACGATACTCAGCGCGTCCCTTGTCGCCTTTCTTCTGACGGGCGTTCTGCTTTCCACCGCCCAGGCAATCTCCCCGACCACTCCGTCAACAACGCCGTCGTCCGCCTGAAAGGTGTCGGTCCCGACAATCCGATTGTTTATGACAGCGACTTGTGGTTCTGGTATCTTCGACAACAACGACCTCTGCGCGCAGCCCAGTCTCGGGCCTACCGAGTTGCGATGGAAAATCGTTGGTTCGTTCGGCAGGAGACTGTGAACCTCCTCGTTGAGCCTTGCGTCCAATACGGACGACCGATTGCACCCCTCCGATGCCCGCCGGGTTGGAACCTCTTCTTGAGCAAGGAATCGTTCACTTGAATCTTGCGGAATCATTGACGACGACCGAGCGCCGGCAACTGGACGACGACGGCTACGTGGCGCTGGAAGGGATCGTCGACCCCCGGCAGATCATGGACATGCGAACTCGACTCGAAGCGTTGCTCGCGATCACCCAGCAGGAACATGCCGGCACACTGATCGTCAACGGATTGCTCGGCGAAGAAGTGTTTGACGCCGCCTGGCGGCACCCGCGCGTGCTTGCCGCCATCGAGTGCGTCCTGGGTAACGCCTGTCGCCTGATGGGAACGTTCTCCCGTGGGCTCAGGCCGGGGCACGGCCAGCAAGCTCTGCACACTGACTGGGCAGGTCAGGGCGAAGCCGGCGTGTGGTATCTGTGTCACGCGATCTGCCCGCTGGTCGATTTCACACCGGAGAACGGCGCCACACGCGTGGTGCCCGGCTCGCATCGCAACCCCTGGATGCTCAAGGGGCATAAAGACCTGCGGAAGCCGCATCCGGCACAGCGGCAACTGATCGGCGAGGCAGGAACCGTGTTTATTCTCAACGTGCATTGTTTTCATTCGGCGATGCACAATGCGTCTCACGACCCGCGTCTGGTCGTCTTCTCTTCGTTCTCTCGCCGCGCCTCGCCGCTGCTGTTTCTGTCGCAGCCTCCTGATCCGAGCCCCGAAATCCTGGCGCGGCATCCCCCCGAAATCAGGCGTCTGCTAACGAAATAGGGGGTTGAGCTTTCCCGAAGGCTTTCGGTCGCGAACGAGATATCGTGTTGACTTCGGGCGACACGATCGAATACTTCGTGTGGACTAACGTCCACACAGGCCGCGGTACCTCAAAACCGCCTCGCTTTACTACTTTGGGTCAAGATTCGTCGGCGGCCGCCGAATCGATGATCGGCGACCGTGACGGCCGATCGTTGGGCGGCACCCGTGGTATATTGAGTCTCATGAGCGACGTGACGCGCATTCTTGAAGCGATCTGCGACGGCGACTCAGATGCGGTCGAGCGGCTGCTGCCGCTGGTCTATGACGAGCTGCGCCGTCTGGCGGCCGCCAAGCTGGCCCACGAAGCCCCTGGGCAGACGCTGCAGGCCACAGCACTGGTTCACGAAGTCTACCTGAGGCTGGTCGGGGGTGTTGAGCCGCGCTGGGAGACGCGCGGGCATTTTTTCACTGCGGCGGCCGAGGCCATGCGGCGGATTCTGATCGACCGCGCCCGCAGCCGCAAACGGCAGAAGCGCGGCGGGGGAGCGAAGCGGCTGGCCCTCGACGAGCTCGACCTGGCGTCGCCACCTCCCGACGACGAATTGCTGGCGCTCGACGAGGCGCTCAGCAAACTGGCAGTCGAAGAGCCGGTCAAAGCCGAACTGGTCAAGCTGCGGTTTTTCGCGGGACTTTCGGTTGAGCAGGCCGCAGCCGCACTGGGAATCTCGCGCGCCACTGCCGACCGCTACTGGTCCTTCGCCCGCGCCTGGCTGTTTCACGAGCTCGCCGCCGAGGCGTAGCGGCGAGTTGGAGTACAGGCTTTAGCCTGCCGTGTGTCGATTGCACGAGTCTACCTGCGGGGGACGACAGCATGATCGCGCGAACACAGCAGCCTCAAGGCAGTACTCCAGCGAGTTGAAATTGCATTCAATGAGACGCTCGCCCCCCCATCCCCTGCCCTTCCCCGCGAGAGGGGAAGGGAGAAAAATGCCTCGCGCGCACTCAAACGGTGACTCCGTCGATTGCGGTTTCCGCGTGCAGGGGTATCCTTGAAGCATCGGCTGGTGCTTCTCCCGTCACAAATGAGCCGGCGTGCTTTTCCAACAGAACGAATGGAGTGCAAACCATGACCCCTCGTTGCGTGCGATGCTGTGTCCTGTTCGGGCTGACGACACTGTTCGCTTTGGGACCGGCGTGCGGCCGGCGCCCGCTGTCGGCTGCGCCGCCCCCCCGCAATTTGTCGGTTTCATCGGAAATTACCGAGGCTCATGTTCTGTCGCAAAACTGGTCCGACGAAGAGTCCCGCTGGTTTTACAACGTGGCCCAGGGATCGAAGTTGATTCCGTATGCCTGGTTCATGCATCTCGAGCAACCGGGCGCCCAGACGCTGTTTCGTGACTCCGAGCACTTCCGATCGCTGGGGTATCTGCCGCGCACTCCCGATGCACTGGGAAATCCCGACGGGCTGGCGATCGGATTCGTGAAAGACGGCATGCACCTGGGCATGACCTGCGCCGCCTGCCATACCGGGCAGGTTAATTACAAGGGTAAGGCGTGGCTGATTGACGGCGGGCCGACATTGGGCGACGGCGTTCGTCTGCAATTTCGTTTGGTTGACGCGCTTGATGAGACATTGAAGAACACCGCGAAATTCGAGCGCTTCGTGAAGGGGGTGCTGGGAAGCGGGGCGACTGCGACCGAAAAAGTCGCGTTGAAAGATCAGGTGCAGAAGGTGCTGGATTTCCGCAAAGCGTACAACCAGCGCAACATGCCGGGACCGCGCGCGACACCCTTCGGTCCCGGCCGGGTCGATGCCTTCGGTGCGATCATGAACGAAATCGCCACGACGTTTTGCCAGGTCCCCGACAACCACGCCCCGGCCGATGCTCCGGTGAGCTATCCGTTTGTATGGGATGCGCCGCAGCACGATCGCGTCCAATGGAACGGGGCCATCGAGAATAAGGTTGTGCCGCTGCTCGCGCCCTTGATCGGCACCCCCCATGTCGGCGCGCTGAGCCGCAATACCGGAGAAGTGCTGGGGGTTTTCGGCTCGGTCGACGCGACCCGCGAAGGGAGCCTGCTGCAGCTTCGCAGCTATCCGTCAACGGCCAATCGCGAGCATCTGATCGAAATCGAAGATTCGCTGCGCAAGTTGTGGTCGCCGCAATGGCCCAAAGAATTGCCACCCATCGACCCGGTGCTTCGGACGGCAGGCGGGACGTTGTTCGAACAGCACTGCCAGACGTGTCACGCCCCCATCCAGCGCGACGCGGCCGACCGCCAGGTGACCGCCCAGATGCGTGCCGTCGGGACCGACCAGACGATGGCCGCCAACTTTGCATCGCGGCAGGCGAAAACCGGCGTCGTCGCGGGACGCAAGGTTACGATCACCCGGTTCCGCCGGCTCGGTCCGGTCGAACCGGCCAAAGACCTGCTGGTCCACATGGTCGAGCGGGTGATTTTTCGGCCCTCGCCGGGGATCGGGCTCCTCAACCTCACGCCCGACGACCTGCTCAACCGGATTCACCTGTTCGATCCCGAATATCCCGTATTCGCCGAAGTGAAAGTGGGCGACCGAAAACTATCGGGAGCCTTCGACCGCATCAACCTCGTCAATGGCAAGGTTCACGATGTGCTCAGCCGCCATGCGCTGCGGATCGCCGAGGCCGCCAGGATCTTCCGCCAGGACCTGGCGGCTCTCGACGACACCGGTCGCTTCGAGGCGGCTGACGGCGAGACGATCGAGCTCGATCAATGGTCGGCCGTGGAGCACAAGTCATCGCGCGCCGGCACGCAACTGACCTTCGCGCAGCCCGCGACCGTCGATTTCGCGTACAAGGGACGTCCGCTGAACGGCATCTGGGCGACCGCCCCCTACCTGCACAATGGCTCGGTCCCCAACCTTGATGAGCTGCTCAAGCCCTCCGGCCAGCGCGTCAAGCAGTTCAAACTGGGCAGCCGCGAGATCGACCCCGAGCACGTCGGCTACCGCGTGGATCAGGGGGATTTCACGTACGACACGACTTTGAAAGGCAACTCGAACGCCGGCCACGACGACTACGGCCGCGAGTTTACCGAGCTGGAACGGCGGCAATTGATCGAATATATGAAGTCGCTTTAGCCATTCTGGAAAAGTTGAGGCGCGCCGGCGGTGTTTGGCGCATGTCTGGGTGAGGAATCGACGATGAAAGACCCCCGCCTCTCCGCCATTTTCGACGCCGCCCTGCAACAAGGGTCGAATGCCCAGCGCGCGGCGTATCTCGACGGCGCCTGCGGCCCGAACGCCGGGTTGCGGGATCGGGTCGAGACGCTGCTGCGTGCCCACGATGCCGCCGGGAATTTTCTGCCGGCGACCACGTGTGCTCCGCTGCCGGAAGAAGGCGCGGGGGCGGTCATCGGCCGCTACAAGCTGTTGCAGAAGGTCGGCGAGGGGGGGTTCGGCACAGTTTACATGGCCGAGCAGCTCGAGCCGGTCCGCCGCAAAGTGGCCTTCAAAATTATCAAGCTGGGGATGGATACGCGGCAGGTCGTGGCCCGGTTCGAATCCGAGCGGCAGGCATTGGCCTTGATGGACCATGCCAACATCGCCCGCGTGTTCGACGCCGGGGCCACGGAGTCGGGGCGGCCGTATTTCGTGATGGAACTCGTTCGCGGGATTCCCATCACCGAATACTGCGACCAGAACGGGCTTTCGACGCGCGACCGACTGGGGCTGTTCATAACCGTCTGCCAGGCGATTCAGCACGCTCACCAGAAGGGAATCATTCACCGCGACATCAAACCGACCAACGTGATGGTCACGCTGCACGATGGCCAGCCGGTCCCGAAGGTGATCGACTTCGGCATCGCCAAGGCCACAAGTCAGCGGCTCACCGAAAAAACAGTGTTCACCGAATTCCGGCAGATCGTCGGCACGCCGCAGTACATGAGTCCCGAGCAGGCTGAAATGTCGGGCCTTGACGTCGACACCCGCTGCGACATCTATTCGCTGGGGGTGTTGCTGTACGAACTGCTCACCAGTACGACGCCGCTTGAAGCCGAGTGGGTCAAAAACGCCAGCTACGTCGAGTTGCAGCGGATCATTCGCGAAGAAGACCCGCCGCGCCCGTCGCTGCGCGTCAGCACGATGCACGAGAAGCTCGAGACGATTGCGAAAAACCGCCGGGTCGAGCCGCAGGGGCTGTCGCGGCTGTTTCGCGGCGACCTCGACTGGATCGTGATGAAAGCTCTCGAAAAAGACCGCACGCGGCGGTACGAGACGGCCCGTGACCTGGCGGCTGACGTCGAACGCCATCTGCGCGACGAGCCGGTCGAAGCCAGCCCCCCCAGCCTGCTCTACAAGCTGAGAAAGTTCGTTCGCCGCAACCGGACGGCTGCCACGGCGGGGGCTTTGGTCGTTGGGGCACTGCTGGCAGGGCTGGTTCTGGCGACGTCGGGCTTCGTCACCGCGCGGCATGAAGCCGCGCGATCGAAGGCGATTGCCGCCTTTCTCGAAGACATCGTGGTGGCCGCCAACCCGACCGATGCCGACGGTCGGCAGGTCGACGTCGAACAGGTCGTCCGCCGCGCCCGCGGGTTGTTCGGCAACGATCACGCGACGGTCGCGGCAGCGCTGGACGGCTTGGGAATGCAATTTCAGCATGCGGGTGACTTCCCCGCCGCGGGAAAACTGTACCGCGAATCCGAACGAATCTGGCGGTCGTTGCCGGGCGATACGCGGCCGAACCTGGCGCAGACGCTGGCGCACCGCGGTACGCTTCTGAAGTTGATCGGCGACGATGCCGACGCCGAAACGGCACTGCGGGAAGCGCTCGAGCTGGCGGCGACGATGCCCTCAGGCCGGCAGTTGGGTTTTTGTGAAAGTCGAACCGAGCTGGCGACGCTGCTGCAGCGCGACGGCCGGTTTGATGAAGCTGAAGCGCAGGTCCGTGAGGCACTGCGCATCCGTCGGATGCACCCCGAATCGCAACAGTTCCGCATCGCCTCGACGCTCGAGCAATTGACGCAACTTCTGATCGTCGCGGGCCGCACCGATGCCGCCGACGAAGTGTTCGCCGAGTCGCTCGAAGCCTATCGACCGCTGCTCCCGGCCGACAGCCCCACCATGGCCTATCTGACGTTTGCATATGGGCACTGGCTGCGGCAGAACGGTCGCAACGAGAAGGCCGAGCCCCATTTGCGGGAAGCCGTCAGGATCTACCGCACGATGGAGAACCCGCCGCGCGAGTATTACCTGGCGGCCCTCGATGGATTGTTTCAAATCCTGCGACGGCGAGATATTGCCGCCGAAGAAACGATTGCCGTGTTTCACGAGTGCATGCACAACCTGGGTTTGATGTTCGGCACCGATCACCCGCACCTGGGTGCGCATCTGTTCGGTTTCGCCAAGGCCCTCGACAACTCGACTCGCTCGGCTGACGCGATTGGGCTGCTGGTTGATGGGCTACGGATTTATCGCAAAGCGGGCACTCCCGACTGGGATCCCGTTTCCACTCTAGGGATGCTCGAGCGGAATGTGCGTCGCATCGTGCTGACTGCGGGACTGGCCTCCGACAAATATCAGACCGCTCTCGACGGCACCGACGCGCTGCTGCGAGATGAGTCGGCAACAAAAGCCGCGTGGAAAAATCTGCGCGGCATGGCCCTGTATCGGCTGGGACGCATCGACGAATGCCTGCCCGACCTGGCCGTCGGCAACGACGCTGCCCACGGACTTTCAGACGACGAGGCCGTGCAGCGACTGGCATTTCTGCTGCTCGCCCAGCGGCGGGCGGGCCGATCGGAGTTGGCCGACGAGACTCATGACCGTTTGCAGATGCGCCTCGCCGGCGGCGCACCGGCTTTCGCCAAGGACACGCTGGCACTTGCCGCCGAATGTGGCCAGGCAATTCCCTAATCACCCCTACTTTTTTTCACTCAGGAGACACCCGATGTTATTGCGAAAAACTCTGCTGGCAGTCTGTGCGCTGGGCCTTGTGAGCTCGATCGCCTCGGCTCAGGTCAAGCTCGAGCGCAAACTCAAGGAAGGACTGGACCGAACCACCGAAATGACGACACGCACCGAACAGAAACTGACGATTGCGGGGATGGAACGCGATACTGCCAGCCAGACCCGAATGACGATCCAAAGTACCGTCGGAAAACGCGACGACGCCGGCAACTTGCGCGTTCAGGAGAAAATCAAGGCGCTGCAAGTCACAATGCAGATCATGGGCACCGATTATTCCTTCGACTCGGCGAGCCCGGATGCCGCCGGTTCGTCTCCCGTCGAATTTTTGCGGCCGATTCATAAGGGATTATCGCAGCGCACAGCGACGACAACCTACGACAAGAAAAACGAAGTGGCCGCCATCGAATTCGACCAGGATATTCTAGGCAATCTGGCCGAAGAAGTTCGTAATTTCGTCAAAAGTGAATTCGACACCGAAAAGCTGAAACAGGCGGCCAATGAAGAAGCCAAGCGACTCCCCACAGACCCGGTTAAGAAGGGCGATACGTGGGAACGAACGGAGAAAATGAATCTCGGCTCGGGTCAGATTATGACCATTGCAACGCGTTATACCTACGAAGGAGAGGTTGAAAAAGACGGCAGGAAACTCGACCGAATCACGTCCAGCGTCCTGTCGACTGCCTACTCCCTGGAGAATCCGACGCCCCAGTTGACCGTGAAATCCAGTGAACTGAAGCCCGCCGAATCGAAAGGCGAGATTCTGTTCGATCGCGAACTGGGGATCGGCGTCGAGACCAGTTCGCTATTGCGGATCACGGGCGAGATGACCCTCGTGATCGACAACGTCGAATATCCCGCAAAGCTCGATCTCAAAATGGAATCGTCGACGCAACCGAAATCGTAATCGGCGTTCGTAACGGCGCCCGGCGAGCGGGGGACGTCAGTCCCCTGTTTCTTTCTTTTTGAATTCGAGTCGTCATGGTCGAGCGTTCTCATCGCGGCAAAGGCAAGCGTCGGCTGCTGGCCAACCACCAGCGGTCGTGGTTGTGGGGCCGCCATCTCGTGCTCGAGACGCTGATCGGGGGCCGCTGGCCGATCGTCGAACTGTATCTGGCCGACGATTTGCCCCCCGATCTGCTCGAAGAGACCCGAACCGCGGCCATCGGTCAGGGGATCAAGACATTCGTCACCGAACGGAAGGCGCTGGTCCGGCTGTGCCCGACCTCCGAGCATCAGGGTTTTCTGGCAAGAATGGGCCCCTTCCCTTATGCGGGCAACGACGCCTTGCTCGCCCCAGATCGCGAGCGCCCCTTGTTTCTCGTGTTCGATGCGATTCAGGATCCCTTCAATTTCGGCGCGATGCTGCGGTCGGCCGGCGCGTTCGGCGTCGACGCCGTCTTGATCGGCACAGAGGGCCAGGCCCCGGTCACCAGTCAGGTGGCCCGCAGCTCGGCAGGTGTCGTCAATCGCGTGCCAATTGTGCGCGTCGACGACCTGGTTTGCGAATTGCAAGCGCTGCGTGCCAGAGGCGTCCAGGTGGTCGGCGCCAGCGAGAAATCGTCACAGCCGCTGACCGACTGTGATTTCGGCCCCGCGACCGCAATCATCGTGGGCAACGAAGGGACTGGCATTCGTCCCGAGCTTCTCGCGTGTAGCGACCGATTGGCGCGGATTCCCATCGCCCCTGACGTCGGCTCGCTGAACGCCGCCGCCGCCGCCGCGGTCTTCCTGTTCGAAGTCCAGCGTCAGCGTCAGTCGTCAGTCGATCGAGAACGATGAACTCCGGGCTGAGGGCATCGGGTATCGCCCCCGAACGTGACTTGCAATTCATCAGTCAGCCTGCCATAACACGTTGGACGTCCGGCCCGCCGCATTGTGGCCGGTGGACGTTAATTGACGGGACGTGGCGCAGCCTGGCTAGCGCGCTTGCTTGGGGTGCAAGAGGTCGCGAGTTCAAATCTCGCCGTCCCGATTTTGACGTAAAGTATTGCTGAACCTAGAGATACGGTTACCTTTCGGCGGTCGAAAGTGCAGCAAAAAGCCCAGAAATAAACGGTACATGTACCGTTTTTATGGGAGTGCTGCAAATGAGGAAGTCGCAAAAGGTTCCGTCGTATCGTCTGCATAAGGCCCGCAATTGTGCCATCGTCACCATTGATGGCCGGGCCGTCTACTTAGGTCCGTACGGCAGCCCCGAGAGCCACGCCAGCTACGCGGTGGAGATCGCGAAGTGGGAAAGGGCTCGAGCCGAGGCACCAGCTACCACCGCGGCTGGGACCTATACCGTCGGTCGCTTGGCCGCTGACTACCTGAAGTTTGCAAAGCGGTACTACGTCAAGAATGGCGAGCCGACGTCGCAAGTGCATCAGGTCAAACAGGCCATGACGGCGCTCGTGGCGCTCTACGAGATCGAGCCCGCAGTCGCGTTCGGTCCGGTCAAACTGAAGAACTTGCAGCAGCACCTGATTGCCGCGAAACGCTCGCGAGGCTATTTAAATACGCTGGTGGGCGTGGTGAAACAGGCCTTCAAGTGGGCTGCGTCCGAGGAATTGGTGCCCGCCGCGACCTACGATTCCCTGCGGACGGTCTCGGGTCTGAAGAAAGGCCGCTGCGCCGCTCGCGAGACCACGCCCATAGGTCCCGTCGACGAGGCCACGGTCAACGAGACGATCAAGCACGTGTCGCCCATCGTGGCCGACATGGTGCGGCTGCAGTTGCTGGCGGGAATGCGTCCGCAGGAAGTCTGTCTGCTGCGCCCCTGCGACGTGACGTTTGGCATCGACGGAACGGCCTGCTTTCGACCCGAGAGTCACAAGACCGAACACCTCGGCCGCGAGCGGAGAATCTATTTCGGCCCACAAGCAGTGGCGATCCTGCGACCGTATCTTGACCGCGATCCTGAAGCGTGCTGTTTCAGCCCGGCTGAGTCAAAGGCATGGTTTCGACAACAGCTTCGGAAGAAGCGTCGGACGCCGCTTTATCCGTCACACGTGACGCGATACGCCCAGAAGCGGAAAGTCAGCCCCCTACGGCGTGCTGGCGCTAGGTTTCGGACCAGCAGTTACCGACAGGCGATCGAACGTGGCTGCGAGGTCGCCTTCGGCATGCCAAGCCACTTGCGAAAGATCGACATCAAGTTGGCAGTGGAACGGCAACAGGAATTGCGGCGGCACGCCCGTGAGTGGAGGAGGCGGAATTGCTGGGCACCGAACCGACTGCGGCACGCACAGGCCAGTCGCATTCGGGCCAAGTTCGGTCTCGAAGCTGCACAGGTCTGTCTCGGGCATTCGGACCCGCAGGTGACCCTGCGGTATGCTGAAAAGGACTTCGCTTTGGCCGCCGATGTTATGCGACAAATTGGTTGAGGAGTTACAATCAGGACTGAGTCGGGTTTGCGGAAGTCATGATCCGCAGACCGCCGGCGCATCAGGCTAGCTCACCCCTGCCTGTTCGCCGGCGGTCCCCGACGTTTTTGAAAGGGGTGAGAACATGGGTCGCGCGAAGAGTCGCCCGAAGGCTGCGAAAACGGCGATACAGTCTTGGCATCCCTGTGATGATTTTCTTGTGCCGCTTGGAGAACT
>SIAF01000216.1 GCA_009691905.1 Planctomycetaceae bacterium
CTGCAACACGATCTGCTGCTTCTCGCTGACCCGAATCTTCGCCGCCGTCCCTGGCATTGGTTAAGCTCCCGCCTCACAATCGAGGGTTGACGAGAGATATATCATTTTCCGTTTTCATGAAACCCCGTTTCCGAGATGCGGCACTAGTGCCGCATCTAGCAGCAATGACGTAACGTCAGTTGCGCCGTCTACGCGTTCGCAAATTGAACGCAACTTTGGGAGGTCATTCGCGTACGCGAACAGTTCGGCAAGCGGAATCTGCTGCCCGATAACTCGCAGAGTCTTGTAAAGCCGTTCTTGAACGAGCTTGGTCAACTCGTCCAGATTACAGCCATCACGGAGGCCATCTGCCACGGCCAGCCAGCGACGAGCTTTCGTTGAATCCAGATACTCGTTTTCGGCCATGGTCTAACCCAGTGAAACCCGCCCACGCCTTGACATTGCCCACCAAGATTATCGGTCATAATTTTACAATGTCAATATTGAATACATATATTTAAAATTTTTGTCAATAATTTATGCTGTTTGAAACCTTCGGCCGCTTCAAATTGGGGGCATCAATAAATATCGCAAGGTGCTTCTCAGAAATACCTTGTGACGCGAATACGAACCGCTACGATTGCTCCTGATCCGATTCGTCATCCAATTCCTGCTCGGCCATCCGCTCGGGGGTCAGAGGCTCGACGATTGCGTATTGGCCTTTGCTCCAGCGCAACAGGTCGATTTGCCGGCAGCGCTCGCTGCAGAACGGAAAGGGACTGGCCTGTTGCTCGAGGGGTGTTGCCACCGGCTTGTTGCAGATCGGGCACGACAGCGGTCGAATCATGGCTTCTGCTCGATGCGATACAGGTGCGTCTCGGTCCGCAGAAAAAACGCCTTGCCCGCCACGGCCGGCGACGCGCGAAATCCTCCGTCAAGCTGATTGGTCGCCAGCAGCCGGTACTTGCGTTCCGGAGCGATCACGGGAGTTTTCCCGTCATGGCTGAACGCGTAAATCCGGCCGTCGGCATACACCGGCGAACCCGAGAATTCTCCCCCGACCCGCTCGGCCCACGCGCTCTCTCCCGTTTTGGGATCCAGACACGTCGCAACCCCCGCATCGTCGATGCTGTAAATCGCATCGCCGATCAACAGCGACGATGGCTTTGACGGCAGGCTTTTTCGCTCGTGCCACACGACGTGCGTTTCGGTGACATCGCCCTGACCGTCGGGGCGGACGGCAAAAATCTCCCCCTTGGGAAACCCCGAATTGATGTAAACCAGTCCGTGGCCGAAAATCGGCCGCGCGGCGGTCGAAAACCCGTCGTACCTGATTCGCCACAGCTCGTCGCCCGTTCGCGGGTCGAACACCAGCGTCGCTTTCGACGTCGAACTGACAAGCTGCGTGCGGCCTGCCGCCTCAAACACCAGCGGCGTCGAAAAGGCTTTCATGATGTCGCCGTTATCGGTGCCGTAATCGACCGCGCGATCTTTTTTCCAGACGGTCTGGCCCGTCAGCTTGTTGAGGGCCACGATATACTGATAATCGAACCCATCGTAATGCACGATCAGCAGGTTTTCGAACACGATCGGCGACGAACCCGGCCCGCGATAGTGCTGGCAGGGAAGGTCGCGACGTTGCCAGATCACCTGGGCCGTTTTCGTGTCCAGACACGCGGTGCCGTAACTGCCGAAATGCAGGTAGACCCGCCCCTCTTCAATGACCGGTGTCGGCGAAGCAAAGCTGTTGTATTTGCGGGTGTCTTCAGGGTCGGCGTTTTCGAACAGCAACAGGTCGTGAATGATCTTCCCGTTTTTTCGATCGACGCAGATTCCATACGATTTTTTGCCGTCGTCGGTGGCGGTCGTCAGCCAGACCTGGTTGCCCCAGACGACCGGTGTCGACCAGCCGCTGTCGTGAATCGGAGTCTTCCAGACGACGTTCTCGGTCTCGCTCCAGGTGAGGGGCAGGCCGGTCGAGTCGGAATGGCTGTCGTTCGTGGGCCCGTGGAAATTCGGCCAAGTCTCGCCGGCTCGGGTCGTAGCAGCGGTCAGGACGATACCAAACGCCAGAAGCAGAATTCGCATCAGCGGTTTTCCAGTGAGCATTGTCGTGATTCGGGGTAAGGACCGGCGCATCAATAACTGTCGCATTGTCGCCTTTCGCTCCGCGAAAGGACGTGTTCTTTCGCGGAGCGAAAGACGACACTGATTGATGCGCCGATCCTATGCGATTTATACCTCACGCGGCCATGTAGTGACCGGCACATAATACTACAGCAGCCCTTGGGTTGGGCAGGGATGAATTCCACCGCGTCTGGTGTGGACGCGAAATAGCCGGCCAAAGATGGTAGACTCAGGGGAAATAGGCTCAATCCGGCAAGACATCAGGTTCGAAGCCATGTTCGATAAAAGCATTGTCAGTCGCAGCACGCTGCCTCGTTCCCGCCGCGCCTTCCTTTCTGACGTCGGCATGGGCTTCACAGGCCTGGCCCTGGGGGCGATGCTCGCCCGCGACGGGGTCGTGCGGGCCAGTGATCCCAAACTCTGGACGCCCCCCGACGGCCATCCGCATCATCCTCCCAAAGCGAAAAGCGTGATCTGGATCTTCCTCGTCGGCGGGATGAGCCACATGGAGAGCTTCGACCCCAAGCCCGAGCTCACCAAATATGCCGGCAAGACGATTGCCGAGTCGCCTTACAAGTCGACCCTCGATTCGCCGTTTCTCAAAAAAAACCTGCGAGAGTTCGTCGAGGGGAACCACAAGGTCTTTCCGCAGATCTATCCCTTGCAGGTCGATTACAAAAAGTACGGCCAGGCGGGGGTCGAAATCAGCGACTGGTGGCAGCATACGGCGCAATGTGCCGACGACCTGGCCGTCATCCGTTCGATGTGGACGACCGACAACGATCACGGGGCGCAGCTCCAGTTCCACACCGGCCGCCACGCGCTGGAGGGGCAGTTCCCGACGATCGTCTCGTGGATTCATTACGGCCTGGGGTCGCTCAACGACAATCTGCCGCAGTTCGCCGTGATGGGCACGCCGATCGCCGACTGCTGCGGCGGCGTCGGCGCGCATGGGGCGAACTACCTCGGCCCCGAGCACGCGGGGGTGCAACTTTCGACCGACCCGAAAAATCCGCTGCCTTTTTCAGGCCCCGGTCCCGACGTGTATCGCGAAGAGCAACTGGGCGAGTTCGGCCTGCTGGGGCGACTGAATCGGCTCTCGGGAATCGAGTACCCCGACGATCCCGCCTTGCAGGCGCGCATCAAGTCGTACGAACTGGCGTTCCACATGCAAACGGCGGTTCCCGACGTAGTCAACTGTGAGGTCGAGACCGAAGATATTCGCCGACAGTACGGGCTCGACGAAAAGGTGACCGAACCGTTCGGCAGACAATGTCTTGTCGCCCGCAGGATGGTCGAACGGGGGACGCGGTACGTTCAGATTTTCCACGGCTCAAACGGCGGCGCGGGGGCCTGGGATGCGCACAGCGCGCTCAAGGCAAATCACAGCACGCTCTGCGCCCAGGTCGACAAACCGTTCGCGGGCTTGCTCAAAGATCTCAAGCAGCGCGGGTTGCTCGACGAAACGATCGTCGTGCTGGGGACCGAGTTTGGCCGCACTCCCGGTGCGCAGGGCGGCGACGGCCGCGATCACCATCCGTACGGCTTTTCGGTCGTGATGGCCGGCGGCGGCATCAAGGGGGGCGTCGTCCACGGCGCGACCGACGAACTCGGCTTTCATGCCAGCGAAAATCGCCATTACGTGACCGACATCCACGCGACGGTGATGCAACTGCTGGGGCTGGATGCCCAGCGGCTGGAGATTCCCGGTCGCAAACGGCTGGAGATCGACTTCGGGAAGCCGATCGACGCGGTATTGGCGTGAACGCCGAAGGAGCAGGCATTGGTGCGATTGGCCTTTGCATACCGAGATCTGCTGATTTCGAGACCTAGCCGAGACGCGGTCGATCGCGCGTGGCTTGCGTTGCGGATCGCTGGGCCCACCGGTCACCAACGGGTCGTTGACGCTCCAGTCGATACCGGATCAGACTACACGGTCTTAGTGGCGGAACTCGCCGCGAGCCTCGGAATCGATCTGCGAGGATGCAAATCAAAGCGCGTCTGGACGGCGACTGGGCAGGCAGTCGATGTACAGTTCGCCGAAGTGAGTCTGACCCTCACTGATGATCGTCGGAACGAACTGAGTTGGCTAGCGACCGTCGGATTCGCCAAGAACCTGAAGCACAGCGCTCTAGTCGGCATTCGAGGATGCCTCGAGTATTTTGACGCGACTTTCTTCGGTGCCGAACGTCGCCTGGAGATTGTTCCGAATGCTGCATTTCCGGGCATAAGTACGAATGCCCAATGAAAACGGCCTACAGCATTTCGGCGTCGTCGGGTGACTGAACTCGAGCGATTACCACTTTGGATGGATCAACACCCTTTTGCACGAGCCGCTCTTCAAGATCGGCGAGCGTCTTGCCGTAGGCCAGTTCCTTCGTCGCATCCAGACTTCGCGCGACATACTCGCCCGCGTGTTCTCGGGCTTCCTTGAGCAGCGCTTTTCCCCGTCGATTCAGGTTCCTGGTGAAGTCCTTCAATTGGTCTCGCTCGGATTTCGCGGGCTTAGCGGCCGCCGTCTCTGCTCTTGTCATCTCGAAGTCTCGCGGGTGTCGGTGATTCGCCTCGGCTCACGCCTCTTGCGATGCATTTACGAGTCACCGATAGTGTATCATCACAGCTTGTCTTCGACGATGCCATTCGCTCAAGCGCTGCGCTAATGGACGCAAAACCCTGACGAGTTCAGATAGCGACCGCACAGCGGTCGGCTTGGAAAGGATGTTTGATTCCAGTTCACGTGTGGCGCTTGACCTCTATCGCTCTGCTCCTCCGCCAATGACCACTTCCTCCGCTCTCGACCAGATTCGGTTGCGCATCCTGTCGCGGTATGCGCTGTTGTTTCTCAAGACCTGGGAAGAAGAGCGCTGGGAAGTCGAGCTGGCCGAGCTGGCCCTGGAAATGGAACGGGGGCTGGTCGTCTGGTCGGCAACCGGTGGGGCCTTGCCCCCGCCGAGTGCGGGGGCCGACGGTGCGGTCGATCCGCTGGCGTTTCTCGAGCAGGTCGAAACGTATCCCCCCGATCACCTGTTCCTGATCAAAGACTTTCACCCTTACCTGCGCGAGCCGCGCGTGCTTCGCAAGTTGCGAGATTTGACGCAGACGCTGGGAGCACAGAACAAGACCCTGCTGTTGATCAGCCCGGTCACCGAGATTCCGATCGAACTGGAGAAAGAAGCCTTCGAGATCGACTTGCCGCTGCCGGGAATGGAAGAATTGCGGGAAGAACTGCAAGCCGCGCTCGATGCCAACCGCGCCGCCAAATCAGGACCTTCGGAAATCAGCGTCACCGACGAAGAGCGTCTGGTGAAGGCGGTGCTGGGGCTGACTGCGCGCGAGGCCCGCAAGGCCCTGCAACTGGCCCTGCAGGGACACGAACAGGTCGACGACGAAGTGCTCGCGGCGCTGGTTTCTGAAAAGCGGCACCTGGTGCAGGGCTCAGACCTGCTCGAATTCTACGAACTCGAAGAAGGGGTCAAAGACGTCGGCGGCCTCGAAGTTCTCAAAGATTGGCTCCAGCAGCGGTCAGAGGCCTTCAGCGAGCGCGCCCGCGAGCAGGGCATACCCATGCCCCGGGGGGTCTTGCTGCTGGGCATCCAGGGTTGCGGTAAGAGCCTCACCGCCCGGGCCGCCGCGAGACTGTTGGGCTTTCCGCTGGTGCGCATGGACGTGGCGAACTTGCTCAGCGCTGACCGCGGGAGCTCTGAGCGCAACTTGCGCGAGGTGCTGCGGCTGATGGAGACCATCGCGCCGGCCGTCCTCTGGCTCGACGAAATCGAAAAGGGTTTTGCCGGGGTGGGAAACGACGGCGATGCCGCCGGCGATGCCACCATGTCGCGCCTTGTCGGCTCGTTTCTGACGTGGATGGAAGCCCGCAAAGCGCCGGTGTTTGTCGTGGCCACCGCCAACTCGGTTGCGCGGCTGCCTCCCGAAATGCTCCGCCGCGGCCGATTCGACGAAATGTTTTTCGTCGATCTGCCCAACTATCACGAACGCAAGCACATTCTCGCGATTCACCTTGCGAAGCGCGGCTGGAAGCCCGACACCTACGACCTGCCGATCCTGGCCAACCGGACCGAGGGCTACAGCGGCGCCGAGCTCGAGCAGGTCGTCATCTCGGCGATGATCGACGCCTACGGCCAGGGGCGTGTGCTGTCTGATGAAGATCTCGAGAAATCGCGGGATCAAACGGTGCCGCTCTCGGTCACGATGGAAGAGAAGGTGTTCGAACTGCGCGAATGGGCGTCGTCGCGCTGCCGGCGGGCGACTTCCGACAGCCGCGTCACGCAGATGCTCGAAGAAGAGCAACGGCACGCTGCCCTGGCTCCCAGCGAGGAGTCGGTGCAGGCGCAGGAAGCGTGGTCGTCGCTGGCCGACCACGGCCAGTTGAACGCGGCTGTGATCGAATACCTGCGGCGCAACGGGCAGGCGATTTTTCCGCAGTTTCAGCAGGACTTTGCCAAATGGATGCCCCCCACGGGCGAGCTGGGGCTGGCGCTCAAATCCGACCCGAATATCGTGCTGTGGGCCGGGATGGGAAAAGAAATCACCGATGTTCTGTCCGAGCTGGTGTCGGCGCGCCGCGTTTATCTCCACCCGTGTTCGGCCGACGGGTACAAACAGGCCAACAAGACGCTGCCGTTTCCGCTGGTCGACCCGATTCCCGACGACCGCCTGGCACGCCCCGGCTGGCTTCCAGTGGTGTTCAAGCTAGTGCCTCCCGCGGGCGGGGCCGGCCGCCTGGCCCGCGTGGCGCGGATCAAAATCAATCGGTGACTTTCAAAGTCATCGACTTGCCAGGCGCCGCCCCGTCGACGCTGCGGTCGAGGCGTGCAGAAATTCGAAACGCCTATCGCGCCGCCTTAATTTTCCGCTGACTTTTCCGCGCGCGAGGGGCAGGAGGAATGACTTTCGCTTCAGGTGGGTCGCGGCGGAGTTTGGCAACCGATTTCTTCTTTGCGGCTGTGGCAAGCGGGGTTTCCGCCGGCTTAATCTTTGAGCGGCGAACCACCGCAGGCTTCGCCGGAGATTTTGTTGCGGCAGCACTCTTCGCCGCCGTGACACGTTTGCGTTTCGCGGGCTGCGTCGCAGTTTCGGGCTTGCCGGTTTCGAGCTCGATTCCGAACAATTCGCCCAGGTCGCTGCCGGCCAGCGCACTTGTTTGACCGGCACCCAGCGTCCGGTCCAGATTTTCTGAGGTGACTGCCTGACCGATCAACTCGAGATGATCGACGCCGCGCAGCGTGAACAGCAGTTCGGGGGCCGAATCGAGGCGGGCGCCGACGCCGTAAAACGTGGCGGCCACGTGCTTGCAGACACCGGCCCAGTCGGGGCAGGTGCAACTCATCTTGATTTCACGGGGCTGCGGAAACAAACCGCCGTCCCGTTGGCTTAAACGCCGCATGATCCCCTGATCGAACCGTCCCTGCAACAGGTCGATCAGCGAATCGATCGACTGCGAACAGTCGCTGCGGATCCGGCTCCACGCGGCTTTCGGCAGTTTCTCGATCGTGACGGTGACCGTATAAATTTCTGAGCCGCTGACGAGCGCCTTGACCTTGCCGGCCGCGATTTGCAGGTCAATGACCGAGCCATTGCGGACATAGGTGGCGCCGCGCGGCAGGCGATTCGAATAGTCGCTGTGCTGTTCGAGACTTTTGCACCAGGCCTCTCCCCAAAACGATTTTGCGATCTTTCGCCCCTCGATCGCGATCGGCGCCAGCGTGCGGCCGCTCTTTTTCGCCAATTGGGTCGCGTATCGTTCGGCCTTCGCTCGACGCTTCGCAACCGAGACGTACGGCTTCCATTGTTGGTACCACGCCATGACACGACTCCATTCGTTAGGGGGAAAGCGTTGGCGGTAATGCGGTTCGCAGGGGATCTCTTCCGAGCGGTCCGCCGTGCGACTCCGGAAATATATCAAAAGCAGGTGCCAAATTTCAAATCCAATCAAGTGTTTACTCTTCGGCGGTCGCCCGGCCGATATCGAGCGATACGAAGCGCATCAGTTCGTCGTCGCTGAGCTCGGTCAGTCGGGTTTCGCTCTCTTCGTTCAGCAACTGGTCGGCGACCCCCTGCTTGCTTTGGATCATCGCGTCGATTCGTTCTTCCACGGTGCCGCGGCACACGAATTTGTGAACGAGCACATTGCGTTTTTGCCCGATGCGAAAGGCGCGGTCGGTGGCCTGGTTTTCGACGGCGGGATTCCACCAGCGATCGAAATGGACGACGTGCGAGGCGGCGGTGAGATTGAGGCCGCTGCCTCCGGCTTTCAGCGAGATCACAAAAAAGGGGGGGCCTTGCTCGTCCTGAAAGGCCTTGACCAGGTCTGAGCGCTTCTTGACCGGCGTGCCGCCGTGCAGCACCAGCCCCGGCCGGCCGAACACGCTCGCCAGAAAGTCGGCCAGGGGCTGCGTCAGCGACTGAAACTGCGTGAACACCAGCATCCGCTCCTGACGCTCGGCGATCGGTTCGCACAGCAACCGCAGCCGCTCGAACTTGCCGCTCTCTTCGGGAGTGAAGGGCGCTCCGCTCAGGTACTGTGCCGGGTGGTTGCAGATCTGCTTGAACTGCATGAGTGTCGAGAGCACCAGTCCGCGGCGGGCGATTCCGTTCGAGGTCTCGAGGCGTTTGGCGAGATCGTCGACGGCGCGCTGGTACAGCGCCGCCTGTTTCTTCGACAATCCGCACTCGGTGCGCATTTCGGTCTTGGCGGGCAGGTCGGGGGCGATCGTCGGGTCGGTTTTCATTCGCCGCAGAATGTAGGGCCGCACGAGACTCCGCAGCGCCCCGAAGGCGTGGCCATCCTGCCGCTGGCTGAGCCGCTTCACGAATTGCTTGAATTCGCCGGCGCTCCCCAACAGTCCCGGCGAGCAAAAGTCGAACAGCGACCATAAATCGCCCAGGTGATTTTCAACCGGCGTGCCGGTCAGCACGATTCGCGCGGCGGCCGGCAGTTTCTTGACGCTCTTGGTTTGCGTCGACGAGGCATTCTTGATCGCCTGCGCCTCATCGAGAATCGCCAGCGACCAGCGGACCTGCTCGAGCCACTTCTGGCGACGGACGAGTCCATAGGTCGTCACCACGAGGTCGATTCCCGCGAGTTCATGCTCGGGCTTGTCGGCCAGTCGTGCCAGAGTTTCGGCGTCGCACTCCGAGCGATGCGCGAACAGCGCCCGCAGCGTCGGGCCGAACCGGGCGAGTTCCTGACGCCAGTTTCCCAGCAGTGACGCCGGGACGACCAGCAGGCTGGGACTCGTGGCGGCCGAACCGCCGGCGCGCTTGCGCTGCAGCAACAAGTCGATCACCTGAATTGTCTTTCCCAGTCCCATGTCGTCGGCGAGGCAGGCCCCCAGGCCCAGTTCGGTCATGAACCACAACCAGCGAACGCCATCGGCCTGGTACGGCCGGAGCGTGGCGTTCAGGTCGCGCCCCGGCCGGCAGGCGTCGATATTGCCCGGGTGGCGCAGGCGATCGAGCGTTTGACGCAGCCAGTCTCCCGCCGTGATTCGCGACCACGAGGCGACCTGGTCGTCGACCGCATCGCCGGCATCGATCGCCGCGCCGGCGAGCATCCGCATGCCGGCAATGAAGTCGATCCCGCCGGCGTGGCTTTGCTGAACTTTGGCCCAGTGGTCGAGCGCCTGCTGCAATTGCTCGTGGTCGACCTCGACCCACTTCCCGCGCAACAGCGCAAGCCCTTCGGTTCCGGCGAGCAATTCCTTATATTCGGCTGCCGTCAGGGTCTCGCCATCCAGCGCGATCCCGACCTCGAAATCGAGCAGCCGGTCGGTGCCGACTTCACTGGCGGCCTGCGAGCCGATCCGCACCTGCACCTGCGGGCGGGGGGGTTGACGCACCGACCACCAGTCGGGCAGCCGCAGCACGACCCCCGCCTGCTCGATCCGTGGCGACTCGGTCAAAAAGCGGTGCGCCTCCCGAATCGTCCACGCCTGCGGAGCAAACAGCGTCTTCTGCTCGAGCATTTCCCGCACCAGCGGGCATTGATCGGCGGCACGACGAACCGGCTCGAGCAGCGACTCGAGCCGGGCCCGATCGCCGGCGCCGACATACGTCTTGACCGCGTCGGCCAGCGGCAGATGCTGTAACCGCGACTGGCCCGACAGCCGGTGCGTGTAGGTCGCGAGAAACGCGAATGGTCTCGCCGGATCGCGCTTGTTCTCGGCGAGATGAAACGTGACCCGCCCCAGCAGGTGCCAGACCGGCCCGACCGTGTTGAGCCACGCCGCCGGCCCCTGGGGATGTTTCGCCGCGGTCGAAGCCACCAGTTCGCGCAGTTCGCGCCACAGTGTCTGCAGCAACTGGGGCGTCAGGTATTCAAGGCCGCGCATCGGAGGGGCTTCGGAAACAAGCTGCGCGAGCTGTTCGTCTGACGGAACGGGGATTTCCTTCCATTGCTCGAAGCCCCCTTCGCCCAGCCGGCAGACCGCCTGAAACAGTTGCCGCGCCAGGCTGCGCCAATAAACGAACGCCGCCGGAAGTTCCTGTTCAATCTTCTGCGACGCGAGCAGCAACAAGCCTTCAGCGGTTGAGACCGCAAACGCCTGTTCCAGCAGCTCGGCGGCCGCCGCGGAGACTTCCGGAGAGATTTCAGGCGCCGGCTCGACCCGCAGGCGTCCACCGGGAGTAATGCAAATATTCAGGCTCATGGCACAAAAAGATACAAAGATCGATGCTGCCGCGCAAGGATGTTGCCGCGCAATTTGAGGTGGGAGAGTTGGCGTCGCAATGACGGAATTGACCGGTCGTGTCGCCGAGTGTTACGCTGAGTGTCGTGAGGACTGACCCATGGCGCCTGTTTACGAAAAAACTCTGGACGATGACACGGAGTGGGCCTTGAGTGAAGGCAGTCGTTATTTCGACGAGAAAGGCGCCGTCCACGCCACGTTGCGCGAAATTGCGTCGCGGTTGGAGGGGGCGGGAATTCCCTACGCAATCGTGGGAGGCATGGCACTGTTCCTGCACGGATTTCGCCGGTTCACCGAAGATGTCGACGTGCTGGTCACAGCCGAGGGATTGAAGGCAATCCACGAGAAGTTGGTCGGCCTGGGTTATGTGCCGCTGTATCAGGGAAGCAAGAATTTGCGGGACGCCTCAAGCGGCGTTCGAGTCGAATTTCTCGTGACGGGCGGGTTCCCGGGAGACGGAAAACCGAAACCGGTGTCGTTTCCCGATCCGGGCGAAAATTTCGTCGACAAGGCGGGTATTCGATGTCTGCCACTCGCAAAGATTTTGGAGCTCAAACTGGCGTCGGGCATGTCGAGTGCCGGCCGACTCAAAGACCTGGCCGACGTGCAGGAATTGATCCGCCACCTGAACCTGCCTCGTGAAATGGCAGGCGAGCTGGATCTTTCAGTGCGCGACAAGTACGTCGAATTGTGGACGGCCGTAAATCAGGACACCCCTTTGGCGTAATCAAACAGGTGAGCCGCCCAATGACTGGACTAAGACACCTCGATATTGAAAGCGGCCATTGGGATACGCACCGCAAGAACGCCTGGTGTCTCAAGGAGCTACTCGCCCCCAGCTTCGATCAGGCGCTGCCGGCCCTGATCAGCGATTTATCGCAGCGGGGCCTGTTGGAGTCGACGCTGGTGGTGGTGGCGACCGAATTCGGCCGAACGCCGCGGATCAACGATCTTGCCGGCCGCGACCACTGGCCGAGCGACTTTTCGATTGTGATGGCAGGCGCCGGTGTGACACCGGGAACCGTCGTGGGGGCAGGGCCGGCGCATCAAAGCCTGGACGTAACCGCCACTGTGCGAGTAAATTACGCCGAAGCGGCCGTGCGTGAGCCGGTAGGAACCGGCGGCGGGACGGTCGAATGTCAGGGACGGCGCGATCATGGACGATTCGGGACGCGGTTTCGTGGACGGATTGAGGGTGTGTTTTGCGAACGTGAATGATCCGCGAG
>SIAF01000217.1 GCA_009691905.1 Planctomycetaceae bacterium
CAACCAACCTCCGCATCGGCCAACAGCCGCTGCTTTCGGAGCTCGAATCGCCGTTCCATCGTGCATCTCCTTAAAGGAAATCCATTTCCCGCAAGGGGTCTCTATAAAACAGGTTGCAACTCGTCAAGTACAATCGACAGTAGAAGTAAGCATATGCACAACGCGACCTGAGTTGTCGCGGATCACGCCGCCAAAAATCCTAAGATTGTTTGCATCCAATCCTGCATGGAAACATTCTGGCACATTAAAGGGAACAACGTGCGTGCGCATCAATCGTCTCTGGGTGAACGGATTATTGCGTTCCGGCCGCAGCGGCATTTGTTTCAGATAGTCAATATACCCGGTTGATATTTGAGAAGTCGAGTACGAGTACGAGGAGGTCAGGTTGTGACTGACGGCAGTGGGGGAACACGCGAAATTCAATATCGACTGGCACGCAGTCGGGCATCTGAAATCAGCAGGGCCGCTGAATCGAGGCCGCTCGAATCCCGATTTGCAGGGCTTGCTACCTCGTGGGCCAGGCAGCACTCCATCGCCGTCAGGCGCAGCCTGACCTACGGCTCGTTCATCAGAAGTTCGAGGCATTGGGCGCTCAGAAACAGCCGATACGGATGCCCCGGCAACTCTTCGAAGTCCCACTGCCGGTAGAATCTTTTTGCGGAGTCGTTGAGGCAGTCGAGGATCACGGCGACGAAAGCAAACGTTTGTCCGGCTTCATGGCAATCCCGCAGAGCCTGCGCCAAAAGCAGCCGTCCGAGGCCCCGCCGCTGATGAGTCCGGTTGACCCCCAACCAGGCGAGCACAGCCACCGGCAGAAAGCGGCGCGGCAGGCGTCTCGTGATTTCTGCGGGCAGGTCGCCGAAATCAACCTGCCCGGTGGCGAGCGTGTAATAGCCGGCCATGACCTGCGATTCGTCGAGCAGTGCCTTTGTCACCGAAAGGTGCTTTTCCTGATTCTGCAGGGCCCTGGTTCTTAGCCATTCGTCGACTGCCGACTCGTCGCTCTGAAACGTCTTGCGGGAGTGCCGGGCATGAAGCCGTTCACAACGAAAACCGACGGGAAACTGTACGCCGCTCACGTCCCCCCTCGTATTAATCTGCCAAGCCGGCGTTGAGCGGGCGTCGGTTTCGGATTCGCCTCAAGCGCTTTCCAAAATTGCAGTTGCTCGTCAGGTGTCAGCGAAATCGTCTGTTGCTGCGCGGCCTCGATCTCGCGACGCGCCTGGGCCACCATGACATCCCGAACGTAGTCGCTGACACTGATCTTGCGCAAATCGGCCGCTTGCGAAAGACAGGCTTTGCTCTCGGCATCCAGGCGCACCATCAGCGATCCTGAAACGCGGCGTTTGGCGGGAGTCGATCGGTTCTTTACATGGGCGCGAGGCATGCGTTTCACTCCGTTCCATCTGGAACACTATTGTATTGCGATTTGCAATACAATCAATGCCCGGCCGTTTTACACGCATCCCTTGCCGAACTTTGCCGGCTGCCTACGATAGGGTTTGTCACAGCCACCATCCGTTTCACCGCGATGTGAGGAGCAACATGGCCGCAGCAGCCGAATGGGTCGAAGAAGGGACAAAAGCTCCCGATTTCATACTGGCCACCGACGACGGGAAAAAGGTCAAGCTGTCGCAGTTTCGCGGCAAGCCGGTCGTCGTGTATTTCTATCCCAAAGACGACACCCCCGGCTGCACGCGCGAAGCGTGTGCGTTTCGCGATCGCAAGAAAGAACTCGACAAGCTGGGGGTGGTCGTCCTGGGGATCAGCCCGGACGACGGGGCAAGCCACGCGAAGTTCCGCGACAAATTCGATCTCAATTTCCCGCTGCTGGTCGATACCGATCACAAGGTCGCCGACAAATTCGGCGCGTGGCGCGAGAAAAACATGTACGGCAAGATTTCAATGGGAATCCAGCGCTCGACGTTTCTGATCGATGCCGAAGGCAAGGTGGCCAGGGTATGGAAGAAGGTCAGCGTCGACGGCCACGACGAGCAGGTGCTCGAGGCCGTGAAGGGACTGGAGTGAGCCCGACGCGGCCTTCGGCCGCAACAAAGAAAGGAACCACGAATCTTACGAATCGAACGAATGAGGCGCATCACGCCAACCGATGCGGGCCTACGCCACCAATTCACGCAGGTTGGTGCTGTGGTCGACCAGGTATTGCGGGCGGCCGTTGTTGTCGACGAGCGTCGTATAGCGCGGGTCGATGCCCATGTGCGTGTACAGGGTCGAGAAGATTTCCTGCAAATGCACCGGGCGATCTTTGGGCTGCTCGCCCAGACGGTTCGTCGCGCCGATCACCTGCCCCGTTTGCAGTCCGCCGCCGGCCACAAGCACGCTCATCGCGCGCGGCCAGTGGTCACGGCCGGCGTTGCCATTGACCCGCGGCGTACGGCCGAACTCACCCCAGACGATCACGATCGTGTCCTGGAGGTGTCCGCGCGCGTCGAGGTCTTCGATCAGCGTGCCGAGTCCCTGATCCATCGGCGGAAGTTGCCGCTTGAGGTGGCCGAAATTGTCGCCGTGCGTATCCCAGCCGCCCCACGAAAGACTCACACAGCGGACACCGGCACTGATCAGCCGGCGCGCGACAAGGAACCGATCGTTTTCCTGGTTCGCCGTTTTGCCGACCCCCCGATACCGTTCCCGCAGTCGCGGATCTTCTGAACTCAAATCGAGCGCCCTGGCAATTTGGCCCGAGGTGATCACGCTCACCGCCCGCTGAGCAAACGCATCCATGGCCTTCATCGAACCCGACGCGTCCGCCTCGCGTTTCAGTCGATCCAGCCCGCCCAGAAGCTGCTGCCGGTCGTCGAGCCGTCCGACCGTGACCCCCCCCGCCAGCATCAGGTTGGCGCGGCCTTCGCCATCGGGACGGAAGGCGCCGTAAACCGAACCGAGAAAGCCGTGCTTGGTGTGCCCCGTCAAATCGACAAAAGTCGGAGCGGCCCCGTTGTTCGCCCCGTGCAGTTTCGCTACCACCGAACCCAGGCTGGGGCGGCCGCCGGAAGTCTTCAGCGATTGATCCGACCAGCCGGTTTCGGTCTGGTGCGGGCTATGTTCTTCGAACAATCCTGTCAGCGAGCGGATGATGGCCAGTTTGTCCATCATCGACGCCAGCCGCGGCAGGTGCTCGCAGATCTGGATGCCGGCGACAGCGGTCTCGATCGGTTTGAATTCGCCGCGAAATTCCTTGGGAGCGTCGGGCTTGAGGTCGAACGTGTCCATGTGCGATGGACCGCCGCCAAGGTAGACATTGATGATCGACTTTTTCGCGTAGGACGGATCGCGCTGCCGGGCCTCGTCAGCCCGCAGAAAGCCGGCCAGCGTCAGCCCCCCCAATCCTGCCGCGCCGACCTGTAGAAAGTTCCGCCGCGACACTCCATCGCAAAACCGCGCGCGCGAACCGTTGACGGTAAGCATGACCGACCCCTTATCACGTTGGAACCGAACCACCTCGTTTGTTAATTGTACCGCATTCGACCGCGGCAATGCAAAGCCAACTCAAATCGACCGCAAGCCGAACTCGGTCTCGATCGAACGGCGGATGGATCGCAAGCTCCCAAGGTGATTCGCCCCCAAGAGGTCATTCTTGAACCGAATCCCAGGCCGGATTGCCCTGGTGAACAAATGCTACATCCCACGGCGACCAGCCAGACCGCTGATGTCCGTCGTCGTCGAAAGGCTGGCGGTCGGAGCCGACTTTCAGGGGACTGCGCCCGATGGTCCCTGGACGCAGGCATTGAACTCACCCAGCGTCGAGTTCAGTATCGCGCAGCGCAGAATCGGTAGTGCGATTCCCGTGGGGGCGGCACTCACCGAGTAGTAGTACAGGTACTGTTTTTGAGCAGCCCCGCCCATCCCGATTTCCTTCGCCAATTGAACGACCGTCGCGGCGTTCAGCGGCGAAAGCTGGTAGGCCTGGGCGAACTCATATTCGGCGGTCCACAGCGCCGATGGAGCCTGTCCGGTGCCGGGAAGCGGGAGATGAATCGTTTGAAAATCAGCGATCGTCCCGGATTCGCGATCGAACCGAAACACCTGGTAACCCGGATTGTTGCCGAAAATCGGACTGATCGCCGGAACGATTTTGGTCAACAGTACCGGCTCGTCTTCCAGTGAAATCACTCGGAAATCGTCCATGTGCGTGTGGCCCGCAAACGCCATCTGAATCGTCGAACGATGCCGACGGACAAGTTGCAGAAACTTGGCGATCAATTCGGGCTGCCAGTACGCAACGCCCGAGCCCCTGGCCCGATTGGTGCTGTAGCCATCGATTCCCGGCGGAACGTGCATCAGCAGCCAGACCCTTTCGCCGGCGGGTTGGGCGGCTTCGAGCGTCCGTTCCAGCCACTGGAATTGATCCAGTGCCGGCGTCGCCGTGGCGGAGCCGCAGTCATTGCTGTACAGCGTCGAAAAGTACACGGTGTTCAGCGCGATGAGCCGGTGCCGCTTTGACGGCGGAAGCCGGAGCGTGTAATACCCCCCCCGTGCGCAGCTCGCGCGAAACTCCCTTGCCTCGTCGCTGTCGGGAGCAATGCCCAAGAGCGGCTCAAAGGTCTCGGCGAACATCGACTGAAACGGCGAGTCGGGAGCAACTTTGTAATCGCCGCAGTACGAGTCGTCGTTTCCCAGCACGGGACGAAACGCCACCTGCGAGTATCGTTCGGCGATCAGCCCGGCCATGAAGCGGATCACCTTGTCGGTGAACGCTCGGAACGCCTCGGGATCCTGCAATCGCGTTTTCGCGGCGAGTTTGTCGTACTTCGGTTGCCAGCCATGAGCCAGAAAATCTCCGGGGCACAGCACAAAATCGGGATCGGGAATCCGCGCCCGCACGTCGTCGAGACTGCTTCGCAACAGCGAAAAGGGTGAGTCGCGACCGTAGGCGGCCGCCGGCTGCGCCGCAAGAAGACCCGGCCACGCCTCCAGTGGCGAAGCCGCCAGCGTCTGGAACTGCTGCGGGGTCAAGCTGTCAAACGGATCGAAATGAAAGTCACCAATGACGACGAATTGTCCGGCAGACGACTCAGCCGCGATTCCACTGGCTGTGATGGTCGTCGTGACCCATGCCACCAGAACGCAGACCCAACTCGCACGAAACAAATGCATCGTCTACCCCCTTCTATTGTGGTTGAAGAAAATGAACCACGGATCACACCGATGGCACGGATACGTCACGAATTGAGCTGATCTTTGATTGAGGAATAAATGCATCCCCAGTCATCCGTGTCATTCGTGAAAACGGGATCACGCACATCTCCCGACGCCGCAGACTGACAATTTGGCAGTCGTATCAGATGAGTCGTCAAAAAGTCCCGATTGACGAACATCTCCGCAACCCTATATATGAAAGTGCATTATAGTGTTCCGCCTTTCCCCGGGCCGCAATTCCGAACTCGGAATGCACGTGGTACGCCCTTTGCATATTCACTCAAGAGTCGCACGGATTGAGCCTGTCCTGACACAAATCCGTGATGTCATTTTGAAGCGGGTGGCAACACCCGAGGAGCAATCGTCTCATGCCGGTCTTTCGCTGGCGGGAAACCTGGGAGCCGCTGCGAGACCTCGAGCGGCAGGTCGATCGGCTGCTGGAAGGGATTCAGATTCCGTTTCCTGCGATTCGGTTCGAACGGCAGTTTCCGCCGGTCAACCTCTACGAACTCGCCGACGAATATCTGCTGACCGCCGAGCTTCCGGGCACGACCGCCGAAAGTCTCGAATTGACGGTCAGCAACGGCGCGCTGACGCTCAAAGGCAGCCGGCCGGCGCCGGTGGGGGTCGGGGATGAACAGTTTCGCCGTCATGAGCGGATGTGGGGGCCGTGGGAACGTTCGCTGAACGTTCCCGAGCGGGTCGTCGAAGAAGGGGTCACGGCGCAGTTCAACGACGGCATTCTGAAAGTGCATCTTCCCAAGGCACCCGAGGTCAAGCCACGACAGATTCAGGTGTTGCAAAGTAACGACCAGTGATGGCCCCAGTAATCAACAGGGGGGGTAAAAGCATGTCTCAGGTGCCGGTTCAAAATTCGAACGTAATCTCGCACGAGGCTGTGTCGCACGAGTTGAGTGCTGTTACTCCCCCGCCTTCGTTGCCTGAGACATCTCCCGCCGAACGATCGGTCGAACGAGTGCTGTTCACCCCGCCGATCGACATTTACGAGTCGCCCGAAGGGCTGGTGCTGATCGCCGATCTGCCGGGCGTTTCGCTGGGTACACTCGAGCTGCAGGTGCAGAACAATCGTCTGACGCTGTTGGGTCGCGTCCCCCGGTCAACACCTGCTGAAGCGCAGCTTGTCCACAAAGAGTACGACGAGGGAGATTTCCTGAGGTCGTTCATTCTCAGCGAAGAAGTCGATCACGAGCGAATCAACGCGCGGCTTAATAACGGTGTTCTGGAAGTCGTTTTGCCCCGTGCTGCGAAAGCCGCCCCGCGGCGGATCCAGGTCCAAAGCGATTGAATCGAATTGCAGAAAGCCCCTCCCGATGTCGACTCACGCTGATTCCACTGGAAAGATCCCTGAGACTCCGGTCGACAAGTTGCGCGACGTCGTTGCCGGCCTGATCGACGTCGTGACCACCCAGGGGGGCAAGGCGATCGACACGCTGGGCCTGCGGCCACCGGGCCGACAATGGATCCCCGACATCGATGTCGTCGAGACCGGTAACGAATTGGTCGTTACCGTCGACCTGCCGGGCATCGATCCTCAAAGCGTCGAAATTCTGCTGGCCGGCAATCTGCTGACGGTCAAAGGCAACACTTCGGCTGCCGACGTCCCTGCCGGGGCGGCGATCCATCGCCGCGAACGACCCGTGGGCGAATTCGACCGCACGCTCTCGTTGCCGGCGACTGTCAGCCCGGAGCAGGTATCGGCCGATTCGCGGCACGGCGTGCTGACGATTCGCCTGGCGAAAGTGGCCTTGGCCGCAGCCCGGCAGATCCCGATTCAAATCACGCCCCCGATGGCGTAGTTCAGTCGCGTCATTCTGCCGTGGCGATCGGACTGCCTCGACCCGTATCGGCGCTGCGATTAAAATCGCTGCATGATCGCCGTCGATGTCCGCAATCTCTGTAAGACCTATCGGGTATTCCGCAAGCAAGAGGGGTTGTGGCCTTCGATCAAGGGGCTGTTTCACCGCGAGCACCAGCCGGTGCATGCCGTCGCGGGGGTCAGCTTTCAGATCGAACGGGGCGAAATGGTGGCGTTTCTGGGCCCCAACGGTGCCGGAAAAACCACGACGCTCAAGCTGCTGGCGGGGCTGATCTACCCGACCTCAGGCGTTGCCACCGTACTGGGCTACGTTCCCTGGCAGCGTGAAATCGCCTACCGCAGGCGCTTCGCACTGGTCATGGGGCAGAAGAACCAGCTCTGGTGGGATCTGCCGGCCCAGGAATCGTTCCGTCTGCATAAAGAAATCTATCGCATCGACCCCACCGACTTCGAACGGCGGCTCGACGAACTGACGACGCTGCTCGAAGTCAAAAAGCTGGTCGGGCAGCCCGTCCGCGAGTTGTCGTTGGGCGAGCGCATGCGGATGGAACTGATTGCGGCCCTGTTGCACCGCCCGGACGTGCTGCTGCTCGACGAGCCGACCATCGGCCTGGATGTGGTTTCGCAGCGCAAGGTCCAGGATTTCCTGAAGCAATACCAGCAGGAACAGCGGCTGACGGTACTGCTCACCAGTCATTACATGAAGGATGTGCAGGCCCTCTGTCAGCGGGCCATCATCATCAACGAAGGCGAAATCAAGCATGACGGGCCGCTCGCGCAAATTGTCGATCGTTTCAGCAAATTCAAGGTCATCGAACTGCAATTCGCCGGCGAGTCGCTTCCCGGCGAACTCGACCGCTTTGGCGAAGTCTTTGATGTGAGTTTCCCCCGCGCGAAGATCCGCGTCCCGCGAAATCAGGTGCCTGAGATTCTCTCGGCTCTGTTGTCGGCGTTCCCGCTCGAAGACGTGGGAGTTCACGACCGACCGCTGGAAGAGGCCATTGCGGAAATGTTTACTTCGACCCGTGCGACCGCCCCCGAGCCTGCGGCGGCGGTGATTCCCTGACCATCGAACCCATGCTGGCAAGCGCCCAAACAAGCTGGTTCATCCTACGGACGTGCATCAGCGAGCGACTGACGTATCGGGCCGACTTTGCGTTCGCCACGCTGGTGCGATTTCTTCCGATCGTGACGCAAGTCTTTTTGTGGTCGGCCGTCTATGCCGGAAATGAGACGCAAAGGCTCAACGGCTACACCTATCGCAACATGGTGGCCTACGCACTGCTGGTCATGGTCGGGCGGGCCTTTTCGAGCATGCCGGGGCTGGCGGCCGGAATCGCCCGCGATGTTCGCGATGGGACGATCAAGAAGTATCTCACCCAGCCGGTCGACATGCTCGCCTATTTGTTCTGGGCCCGCGTCGCCCATAAGCTGGTGTACTACGTCGTTGCGACCGGGCCGTTCGTGCTGGTGTTCTACCTTTGCCGCGGCTACTTCGAGCAGACTCCCGACCTGATCACGATTGCTGCGTTCGCCTACGCGCTGGCTCTGGCGTTTCTAATCGGATTCCTCATGGAATGCCTGATCGGGTTCATTTCCTTCTGGTTTCTGGAAGTCAGCTCGCTGATCTTTATTTTCATGATGATCAACTACTTTCTTTCAGGACATATGGTGCCGCTCGACTGGTTGCCAGGACTGTTTCAGCGCTGGCCGGCGGTCCAGGAGATCGCCCGCCAGACGATGACCTGTCTGCCGTTTCAGTATCTGGCGTATGTACCAGCGTCCATTTTGCTCGGAAAACTCCAGGGGCACGATCTGGCCTGGCAGCTCGCGGTCGGCACCGGGTGGGTCGTGCTGCTGCTGGCAGCCAATCGACTCGTGTTCAACCGGGGTGTCAGGCGATACAGCGCATTCGGCGGGTGATCGTAGTCGACCACGAACGCGTCGTCCCAACCAGAATGCTCAAGGGCCCGGTTCCTGAAGAACGCCACGCTGCTGCAATTGCTTCCGAAGGGCAGCCGCGGTTGTGAACACCTCGGCATCCAGGCCGTACGCACGACCCGCGGCCACGTACTCGGGAATGTCATCGGTGTAGAAGCACTGCTCGGGGGGGCAGCCGGCGACCGCCACGGCTGCCGCAAATATCGCTGCGGCTGGTTTCATCGCTCCGACTTCGTGCGATAAGACGAAGGCATCGAAGCGCCCGAGCACTTCGAAATTCTTCCGCACATGCCGAAAGTGCGCACAATTGGTGTTCGACAGCAGCACGAGGCGGTAACCGCGTTCGTCGAGCGCTTCGATCAGGGGAAACATTTCTGCTTTCGCTTCGAAGATGTCGGAAACGGCGTGCAGCAACGACTCGAATTCAATCGATCGCTGCGATTCCCGCTCGAACCGGTCATGCAGTTCTCGGTCAGTCACGCGTCCCTGCTCGAATTCGGCTTCCAATCCGGAGTCGAACAGCAGGCGGCAGACCTCGACCGCGCTCAGCCCGCACAATTCGCCCACCTGCCGACACAGGCGCTCGTGTGAAAAGTCGAGCAGCACGTTTCCCATGTCGAACAGAATCGTTTCGATCGTCGCCATATTCTTGTTGACTCGCACGGGCCGCTTCCCTAATCTGACGAAGCATAACGAATATGAACCTCCGGACGAAATCGCGATCGCGTTTCCCGGAGAAATCTTGAGGGAGGTCTCGGTGAGTTCCAGAAAGAAAAGGGGCAACGATCAGCAGGGGACGGGTGCCGGCGAGGCCGTTCCGACCGCCACCGAACGCAGCCGATCGTGGCCCTGCCTTCGGCAATTTGCGGTCTTCGTCGAGAACCGCGTCGGCCGCCTGCACGAGCTGCTGCGGCTGTTCGAAAGTCACGAGATTCGCGTCGTGGCCCTGAGCATCGCCAATTCGGTCGATTGCGCGTTCGTGCGGATCATGGTTCACGACGCCGATCGCGGCCGCGAAATACTGCAGTTTTCCAAGTTCGCGTTCGCCGAAATCGACTTGATCGGCGTCGAATTGCCCGACGGCCCGCAGCCCTTCGTCCAGATTTGTCTGGCCCTGTTGCAGGCCGAGCTCAACGTGCAATACACGTACCCCCTGCTGTACAACCGCGGCGGACGTGGAGCGATCGCGCTGTACGTCGACGATGTCGATCTGGCCCTGCAGACGCTCAATGAGAAGGGCTTGAAAATCGTCACCGAAAGCGACCTGCTGCTCGACGACGAAATGTTCTAATCTCTTGCGTGAACTGGCTTCCTTTGCGGCCCGCCTCGGCATCACTTCATGCCCAATCTGCATGCCACCCCGCTTCCGACAGGTTTCGTTTCACCCGGTTCGCGCGTTGCGCCGGCGGCTGCGGTCGCGTTTCTCGAAGGCCCAGCCGCCGACTCCCGGGGACGCGTTTATTTTTCTGATATCTGGAACAACCGCATTTTGTGCCTCGACTCACTCAGTGGCGCAACGTCGGTCTGGCGCGCCGATAGCGGCCGCTCGAACGGCCTGTTGTTCGATCAAAAGGGACGACTGCTGGCCTGCGAGGGAAACGAATTCGGCCCCGGCGGCCGCCGCCGTATGACTCGAACCGACATGACGACGGGCGCCGTTGAGGTTCTCACAGACACGTATGACGGCGCCCCATACAACTCGCCGAATGATGTCGCCGCCTGTTCCAATGGGCAGATTTTTTTTACCGATCCTTGCTATGGCGACCGCGCAGCAATGCAGATGGCGCACGAGTCGGTGTATCGGATCGATCCGGACGGCCTGGTGACGCGCGCCGTTTCGCAGCCCGTCATCCAGCGCCCCAACGGGATCGCGCTTTGTCCCGACGAGCAAACGCTGTACGTCGTCGACAGTTGCCCGGTGCCTGGCGGCAATCGCCGGATCTGGGCGTTCGCACTGTCTCCGGAAGGAACCCTCAGCCGTCAGCGGCTGGTGTTCGATTTCGCCCCCGGTCGCGGCGGCGATGGGCTCGCGGTCGATTGTGATGGCAACCTGTATATTGCCGCCGGCATTAACCGCCCCCGCGGTACGCACGAGACCGACGAAGTCCCTCCGGGAATTTACATCGTCACGCCGTTTGGAGAACTGTTGGGACGAATCCCGATTCCTGAAGACGTCATCACCAACGTGACCTTCGGCGGCGACGACTTGAAAACCCTGTTTGTCACCGCCGGTCGCACGCTGTACACGACTCGAATGGAAATTCCGGGTTGGGTGGTTCATCGCGTCGTATAACCGTTTCGGACGACATTCGTCATTGAGCGGGAAGCGAGCCGCCGGGTTAACCCCGGCGGGCCGTCGAGGGCGTATCACCGCGCGCTTTGCCTCGACGCACGTCGCAGCCCCGAGTAGCATGCACCCAACGTTCCGGGGGGTGTACGCGGCTCTGGTGACCGCCACGGGCTTCAAACCCGGTGTGTCGTCTGCAAAGACGACAGGTGGGTTCGATTCCCATCCACTCCCGTGAAATGCTTTTGAGAAACCGTGATTTCCTCGGGAAATACGGTGTTTTCCGGCGTTTCTTGCGTGTCGCCATTTTGTGGCTTCAATGTACTTCGGTCCATTTCGGTTCCGTTTACACACGATTTTACACACGATCCGGCAGCCGCCGCGAAGTGCGCGTCGGTCGTTTGCAGGTAATGCTTGTTTGCCACCGCTTCGGTGTTGCCCAGCCACGCCGCGACGACGTGCGCCGGGAAGGTCTCAATCAATTCGGTCTGACGAGTCGATCGCAGGTTGTGGAAAATCCGTGGCCACGGCACCAGCCCGGCCTTGCGGATGATGCGTGCCAGTTGTGTTCGCAGGTTACCTTCCGACTTGCCAGCCCGCGAAATGATGAACTCGGCACCATCGGGGGCCAGGTCGAACAGTTCGTCAAGCATCTTCCGCAGTTCGGGGAACAGGGGGACGAACCGCTCCGGCTTCCCCTTCCGTGCGGTCTTCGGCGACGGGACACGCATTCGGTCCTGATCCCAAATAACATCGCTCCAACGAACGCCCAGCGTCTCTGAGGGTGTCCGCAGGCCACCGA
>SIAF01000218.1 GCA_009691905.1 Planctomycetaceae bacterium
GGGACTTGGCTCTCGAACCGACCGACAGTTCCTAACAAGGCCCCAACACGCGTCATCCTCTCTTTTGTCCTGCCAGATCTTCCCCACCGAAACGGCCGGAGACCGTCCGTCCATTGCTTCGGACAACGGGTTGGACGAATGTTTACTCAGGAACCACCACAACATATTCTGTGTGAACAGCTTGCGGCAGCAGTAGTTCAGGCGATTCGCAGTCGTCTGGTGCATTGGGCAGCCTGTTCGAAGGCGGATTGCCCGACTGGTTGAGCGGCGGTATACTCCCGCCCGCGTTCGGGACGCGGCCCAGTCAACGCCGCCCCGCGACATTCGGGTCATGGATGACCGTTCATGAGTTCTCTGCCAGCGCACCAGTTCATTCCCTTCGGCGATGTCGATCAACTGCGCGAGGCGCGTCATGTGCTGCGCGAGGCCTCGCAGGCGATCGCCGAACTGTCGCAGCGGCTCGATACCCGCTTCTGCGCGGCTGCAAGATTGATTGAAACCTGCGAGGGGGCGGTCGTCGTCACCGGCATGGGAAAAGCGGGGTTGATCGGCCGCAAAATCACAGCCACGCTGTCGTCCACCGGGACGCGAGCCTTGTTTCTGCATCCGGCTGAAGCGGTCCACGGCGATCTGGGCTGCGTCCGCAAAGGCGACGTCGCTCTGGCGCTTTCCAACAGCGGCGAAACCGAAGAACTCTGCCGACTGCTGCCGATCCTCGATCAATTCGGCGTGCCGATTGTAGCGATTACAGGGCGCGCGACCAGCACTCTGGGGAAATCCGCAACGGTGACACTCGAACTGGGCCGCCTGCGAGAAGCGGGTGAATTAGGGTTGGCTCCGACGACCAGCACGACGGCGATGCTGGCCCTGGGAGATGCGCTGGCGCTGGTGGTCAGCCGCACGCGCGGTTTCACACGCGGGCAATTCGGAATGTTCCATCCGGCCGGTCACCTGGGGAAACAACTGCAATGCGTCAGAGACCTGATGCGTGGCGGCGATCAGTTGCGCGTGGCCCCCGAGACCGCGACGATTCGAGAGGTGTTTGTCAATCGGCGCAAGGCCGGTCGCCGCACGGGGGCGGTGATGCTGCTTGACGACGAGGGTCGGCTGTCGGGGATCTTCACCGACAGCGATCTGGTGCGATTGCTCGAAAATCGTCGCGAAAGCCAAATCGACGAGGCCATTTCCGGGGCGATGACGCACTGCCCGAAGACGATTTACGCCGAGGCCCCGCTGGTCGATGCCGTCAACCTGCTTTCGCAGCATCACATCAGCGAACTCCCGGTGATCGACTCCGAACGACGCCCGATCGGTCTCGTCGACATTACCGATTTGATCAGCCTGATGCCGGAGGAACGTGCCGAGTAAGGCGACGCGCGGTATTGATTGGGCGTGCGGCTGCGCCTTGCGGCTAAACGTGGTGTTGGTTTTGTTACTCACTGGGTATGGAAGTTCCCGTGTCCCGCCGAACCCTGCTTACGCTGTCGACAGCCGCCTGCCTGCTCGGGATGTTCGCGCTGTACGAATTGGTCGTCAGCCCGATGGTCTCGCCGGGAACCGAGCTGTTGGGCGAGCCCGCTCTGTCGACCAGAGCAATCAGTTCGAAGTCGACCGACAAGCAGAAGCAAGCCGACGATTTTCTCGCGGACCAGGCCTGGGTATCCAAACGCGGATTTCAGCTCCAGAATCACGGGACCTATGTCTTTTTCCGCGACTGGGAGAAGCTGGAAGACTCAGGTCGCGTGCGGTTTACGCCGTTCGCCATGATTTGGCGATCAAAGGATCATGATCGCGACCGGGCGCCGATCGTGATCATCTGCGATTCTGCACTCGTGGAATTCGCCGAGAAGTTTGATATCCAGTCACTGAAGCCGGGACGAATCATCGGCGGAGCACTCGAGGGGGCCGTCATCATTCGCGGTCCCGACAAAATGTCGGTCAAGGGACGCGACTTTCGCTTCAAAGAAGGTGCCCGCAGCGTCTGGAGCGATTACCCGATCGCCTTCACGCAAAGTTCGCACTGGGGAAAAGCACAAGGGCTCGAGCTCGACCTGATTCCCGAGACCGGCCCCCCCGAAGATGATAAACCGGCCATCGCCGGCGTCCGCACGATACGTCTCGTGAAGGATGTCGAGATGAATCTCGTCTCGGCACCGAAGCGCGACGGCGAACCGAGTGACGCCGTGCGGGTCACCAGTGCCGGCAGTTTCGAGTTCGACGTCGAATCAAAAGTGGCGTTGTTTCAAAAAGAAGTCCGCGTCAATCGACCGACCGGGAACGGGCAATCCGACAAACTGGGATGCGACCGACTGACGTTGATTTTCGAACCTGCGTCCGGGAATCAGAAGACCGAAGCCGATCGCGACAAGCCGCAGGACTCGCCGTTCGCACTGGGGGGCGATTTGCAGTTTCGGCGATTGCGTGCCGAGGGCCAGGGAACCTGGGTGACCTCAGAGCGGGCCCAGATGCGGGCCCAGATGCAGGAACTGACGTACGATCTCGAGGCGCGCCGCATCGCCCTGCGCGACGCGAAGCGCGTCCGGCTGCTGCAGCGCAACAACGAGCTGATATGTCCCGAAGTCACCGCCAACCTCGACGAAGACGGCCAGATTGAGCAGGCCACTTGTCGCGGTGCCGGGAAACTGTTTCGGTACGTGCAGGGCCCAATCGTCGCCGAGCAAACCACTAAGAAACGCCAGATCGATTTCGCGGGTGAGTGGCTCAAGCAATTGCGGATGGAGCCCGACCCGCAGAACGGACTGGACATGATCGAGTTCAGCGGGCAAGCCGTGCTGAGCCAGACCGGGCGGATGGCGCTCAAAGCCGACGTCGTGCGAATTTGGGTTACGCCCGACAAAGATAAAGGAATGGCCGGCCGCCGCAGCCCCCTGACTGAAGGCGACGGCAATACAGCGCGGCCCCGCAAAATGCTGGCCCTGGGGGACGCCGAATTCGAAAGCCCGAAGATCGCCGGCAAGACCGACCGGCTGGAGGTCTGGTTTGACGAAGGGCCGCTTCCCCCCCCGCCTCCCGTCGAAGACGACGACCCCGCAGGTCGGCCGGGTGCATTCCATCAGGTGCCTCCCGCGGCCGAACTTTCGGTCGCGACGGCTGGGGCTGCCAGCCGGGTTCGAAGTCGCCGCCTGCCGGCTCTGCGGCACGTTGCCGACCGCAGCAAACCCAAGGCCCATCGAGCGGGGTTGGCCGCAGTGCCTGACCCGGTGCGCCCGAAGGCACCGCCGCGTAAGCCGAAATTGGACCAACGTACGGCGCAGAAAAAAACTGAGCGGCAGTCGGTCGAGCAGCCCCTCAATATCAGAGCCGATATGATCCGGGTCCGCCTGATGACCGACGGCGAGGCCGATCCCGAAGTTGCCAAAGTCGTCACCGAAGGGCATGTGAAAATCACGCAGGCCCGCGCCCCTGGTGAAGTTCCCTTCGACCTTGGGGGAAACGAGCTGCGGCTTTGGAACTACTCGAAAACTCACCAGGTGATTCACGTTTCGGGCCAGCGGGCGCACATCACCGACCGCGGATTACAGCTCGAGGGGGACGACATTCACTTCGATAGCGGACGAAATGTGGTTCGCGTCGAAGGAGCCGGGGTCTTGCGGCTGCCGGTCAAGCAGGGTCTCGACGGCAAGTCCTTCGACACGCCGCAAACGCTCGACGTGTTCTGGGACGAACGCATGCGCTTCGACGGCCAAACGGCTGACTTCTATCGAAACGTGCATACGCAACTGGACGGCACCGAGATGCGTTGCGAACAGATGCACGTCACGCTGAGCGAACGCATTGGGTTCTCGGAAGACGGCGACCGCAGCCGCAACCGCGATCCGGAAGTTCAACTTGTGGACTGTCGCGACGGCGTCAAGATGTCAAATCGCGAATACGACGGAAACAAACTGATAGAGATCCGCGAGGCCGAGGCGTTTGAGTTGGCCCTCGATCGCTCGACGGGGGCGATCACCGGTCACGGGCCGGGCCGACTGATCCTGCGTCGCCGCGGAACCGGCAACCGGGCGGGATTCGGCGCCGCGGGGAGCGTCACCAATGCGCCGCCCCGCAAGACCGAGACGGCCGAATGGGATTACACCCGCATTGTCTTTTTCGGGGCGATGTCAGGCAATATCGACAGGAAGACCACGCGATTCGACGACCTGCGTCAAATCGTGTACGGACCGGTCCGCTCGTCGACCGACGAAATCGACGCCGACGAGTTGCCGATCGGCGGCGCCTGGATGCGCTGCAAGGCGCTCGAACTGACGCAGCATCCCAAGCAGGCAGCGCAGCCGTCATTCATCGAGATGGTCGGAAAGGGAGACGTCTATATCCACGGGCGAATGGAGGACGGTCGCTTCAATGCCCAGGCGGCCCGCGTCAGCTTCGACCAGTCGAAAGGGCTGTACAGCCTGTTTGGCGACGGTCGCAGCAATGCGACGATCTGGCGCGAATCCAAGGTTGGCGGTGATCGAGCTCACAATTCGGCCCAGCGGATGGAATTCAATCCCAGCATCAACAGAGTTAATAACAATCGCGCTACCAGCGCCGAATCCGGCAGTTGAGCACGTCACGAGCCGGGTGCCACGGACAGCGACCAGCGGGAGTCGTCCGTGCGAACGTCCCGGCGGATGAATGACGAATGTCGAAATCCGAATCCCGGCGCGCCGGGAATGAAATCCGAAGCTCGAAAATCGAATCACCAACGAGCCCTTCGACATTCAGGCTTCGTCATTGTTTCGTCATTCTGACTTCGACATTCGTCATTGAAATCCGTTGGAGTCCAGCCTTCATTCCGCTTTCCGCTTTCCGCTTTCCGCTTTCCGCTTTCCGCTTTCCGCTTTCCGCTTTCCGCTTTCCGCTTTCCGCTCTCGGCTCTCGGCTTTCAAACACGCGCGCGCTCCCGCTCCAACCGCTCGCTCGCGAATCGTATCACGGCCGGCGCAACGTGGTTGAAGTACTCCCAGGTGTGACCGCCGTGGCTGGTTGAAAAGTCAGACTCAAACGGGATGCCGGTCGACGACAGCTTGCTCGCCAGTCGCTCGGCCCCTTCCAGCCACTGGGCATCGGCCGGATCGCACATCAGCAGTTGATGGCGCGGCCAGTTGAGGGGATGAATCCAAAGCGTCGCGGTATCCTGCCGTGCCGCTTCGGCGGTGGGGTACATCTCATCCAGGGGCAGGCCCTGTCCGTACAATTGATAGAAATCGATGGCCGGCGCCAGGGCCGCAACCACCGGGAATTCGTCGGGAAAGCGATACGCCAGCTTCAGCGCCCCCTGCCCTCCCATGCTGACGCCAACCAGGGCGATTCGCGGCGGCGCGACGCCCCAGGTCTTGGCCATCCACGGCAGCACGCGCTCGTGCAGGTAGGCCGCCGGCGATTGGACTGCGTCAAATTCACGACAAACGACGTCGCCCCACCACGAGCGCTGCCCGTGCGGACACAGGCACCGCAGCCCATGCCGCTCGAGTTCGGCAGTGAATGGGGCGCTTTCGCGCAGCGTGATCAATCCGTGGCCGTGCAAAAACAGCACAGCCGCCGCCGGCTCGAGGCAGCGCGCCGGCTCAAACGCATCGGCCCTCTTGCCGTCGATCGTGACTTGTCGCCATTCGCCCATTCTGCGTCTTTACTTCGGCTGAAAGTGTTTGTCGAAAAAAACGATCAGCGCCTGATCGGCCTTCACCGCATCGTCACCCTTGAAGCCGTGCCCGGCACCCGGCAACGTCAGCAGTTCGGACTCGACGTCGGCGGCCTTCAGCCGCTCAATCAGCCACTCGGCCTGCTCGTAGGCGACGTATTTGTCTTCGGTACCGTGAATGCACAGCGTCGGAGCCGACTGGGGCGTGACCCAGTACAACGGGCTGGACAGAATATGCTTGTGCCGGGCGGTTTCGAGGTTTCCCCCCAGAAACAGCGGCAGGACCTCGGCGGCATCGACGCTCTTGCCGTACGACTTCGTAAAGTCGCTGGGCCCATAGACGTTGACGACGCAGTCGACATGACTGGACTGATCGAGATGATCGCCTTCGCCTTCGAACATCGGCACGCCCGCGGTCACCCCCAGAAACTGCGCGAGATGACCTCCGGCCGAACCGCCGGTTGAGCCGACTCGCTTCGGGTCAATGCTGTATTTTCCGGCATTGGCGCGCAGCCAGCGAACGGCCGCCTTGACATCGTGAACCGCCGCGGGAAATTGATACTTCGGAGCCAGCCGATAGCTGACGGTTGCCGCCGCATACCCGTGTTCGGCCAGCTTGAGACACAGCGCGTTGTACCCGTCACGATGCCCTGCGCGAAAACCGCCGCCGTGAATGCAAATGATTGCCGGAAACGGGCCGTTCCCGGCTTTGGGCCGCGCCAGATTGAGCTGCAAGTGCTGGCCGTCGGGATTGGCGAATTCGATCTCCTTTTCGAAGAGGACGCCGGCCGGTACGTCAAGGTCGGCAGCCGTCGCGCATGATGCTGAACCAAGTGCGACAGCGACCACCGTCAACACTGATACCGACAACGAGCGACGAACGGGCATTATGGAATCCTCTCTCTTGGTAGCAGGCAGTGTTTCGTCTTCTGGTTGCAGGCAATGTCTCGACCGCCCCGCGGTCGGGTCTTTCTCCCCCCCTTAGGAAGGGGGGGCAGGGGGGGTCACTTCCGATTTCAAACTACGCGTTCGCTCGCGCTTCGTCCTTCGCCCACGCAAAACGTCGGCGTTGGGCATGCTCGCGCGAGCGGCTTGCCTCCGAGGTTTGTGGTCGGACTGATTCAAATATTGGATCATGGCGGATCACATCGGGCGCGATGCCCGATCGGCAGACTGTGACACACTGCATCCGACTCAATTCTTCTGATCTTTGTCGCGTTTGCAATAGAGGCGTGATCACAGCACTGCGCGACCCCCCCTGCCCCCCCTTCCTAAGGGGGGGAGAAAGGGTGGCCGCTGCGCGGCCAGGATATCGGCAACCACCGCGGCAACCATTCACCTGATCGTGCCCACCCCTCACTTGCCGATGCAAAACTTACTGAAGATTCGATCGAGAATGTCGTCGGTATACACGGCGCCGACTATTTTGCCGAGTTCTTCGAGTGCCTCGCGCAGTTCGATCGCCAATAACTCGTGATCGACCCCCTGTCGCGCAACCGTCAGCGCCCGGTCGAGGGCCAGGGCGGCACCGTGCAGGCTGTCGCGACAACGGGCCGCCGTCGTGCCAAGCAGCAGGTTTTCTCCCGCCGCTGGATCGGCCAGCCGCGTCGCGATCGCGGTTTTCAATTCCTCCAGCCCGAATCGGGTGTGGACGCTGACAAACAGGCGGGGAGAATGGGCGACTAGGAGATCCGTAGTTGAGAGACCACCTTGCTCATGAATTTGTTCGGCGATCGGTGACCGAGGGAGAACTTTTGCCAGATCAGTCTTGGTGCCGATCACCAACAGCCGCTCAGGCCCGATCGCGTCGCTGACCGTGCCGATATCGTCGGCGGGAAGGCACCACACGATGAGATCAGCCCGAGACATTTGCGCACGGCGCTGATCCTGGGCCGCGCCCTCGATGCCGTCTGACTCTGATTCGCGGCCGGCAGTGTCGACCAGCGTATAACCGGCGCCGCCGCTGGTCACGTCGGCGACAAGGTAGTCGCGGGTTGTGCCGCGCTCTTCTGAAGTGATGGCCGCGTCGGTTCCCAGCAGCGCATTGAATAATGTGCTTTTACCGGCGTTAGGGGGTCCCGCCAGTACGACGCGCGGGCGTGCGGCCGATTGCCAGCGCTCGTGCGAGTGCCGTACCATTTCGGTCACCACCTCGCGCGCCAGGCCGATGCGTCCGACCGTCTGGACCTGCGTGACGAACTCGATGTCTTCTTCGGCGAAATCCAATCCGGCTTCGAGGTCGGCCAACAGGTCCAGCAGATCGCCCCGCAGGCGGACGATTTGCGACGAGACGCCACCGCCAAGTTGCTCGAGCGCACATTGCAATTCGCGCGGGTCCCGGGCATCGATCACCCCCAGCACCCCTTCGGCCTGCAACAGGTCGATTCGGCCTGCGAGAAAGGCCCGCAGCGTGAACTCACCCGGCCCAGCGGGACGCACGCCGCGCGACGCCAGATCGGCCAGCAGCGCTTCGAGCACGGGGGGCGAACCGACCGTATGCAGTTCGGCAAGCGGCTCGCCGGTATAGCTGCGGCGCCCCGGCCAGAGATAGCAATTGACCGGCAACGGCTGCTGCAATCCAGCCACCTCAAGTCGGCCGGCGGTGTGCCAGGGCGAATTGCGACCGGGCACGGCCAACGACTCAGGCGACGCGTCGTTGACCGGCGCGTCCCCGACAAACCAGCCGCGCAATACGGTAACGGTCTGCGGCCCACTGACTCGAATGATGCCGCGCGCGGCCGCTCCCGGAGCACTGGCCAGCGCGGCAATCGTGTCGTCGGGGTGCGGAAGCGAATTCATCGTCGCGCCGGGATCTTCACTTCCGCTTGCCTTGCTGCGCCTTGCGGGCCGAGGTTTCCTTGTCGGCGGCCTTCAGCAGCATGGCGAACAGACCGCCCCCTTCTTTTCCATTCCCATTTCCATTGCCATTGCCGTCGCCGGCGTCAGGAGGCTTGCGTTTGCCACCGGGGCCGGGCCGGTCATTGCCGCTGGAGCCACCCAGTGGAGGAGTGGGCGGGCTCGTCCCGGCCCTCGCCTTGGGCAGCAACTTTCGCTCGGCCATACCCCACAGGCTGGAAGCAATAAAGTACACGCACAGGCCCGCCGGCACTTTGTAGAACATGACCCCCATGAAAATCATCATGTAATTCATCATCTTCTGCTGCATCGCCTGTTCATCGCTCGTCGGGGGGGGCATGAACATTTTCTGCTGCACGATGAACAGCGCGATGGTAATCAACGGCAACAGGTTGAATACCTTCCAGCCGAAGAAGGGGACGACGAACGGGAGCTGGGCCAACGCATCGGGCGCAGCAAGATTTTCAATCCACAGGAATTTCGCCATCCGCAAGTCGACCGAGTGATTCAGAGCCGAATAGAGCCCCATGAAGATCGGCAATTGCAAAAAGACCGGCAGGCAGCCCGCGAGCGGGTTGTATTTGTGCTGGCTGAACAGTTCCATCTGGGCCCGCGCCATCTTTTCTTTGTCTTTGCCATATTTCTCCTTCAACTCGGCGATCTTGGGTTGCAACTCCTGCATCTTGGCGGCGCCCCGCGCCTGCTTGATCGACAGCGGAAACAGCACGCTGCGCACGACAATCGTCAAACAGATGATGGCGATGCCCCAGCTTCCCGTCACATTGTGGAAGCCTTTCAGCAGGGCCAGCATCGGACGGCTGACAAAGTGGAACCAGCCATATTCGATCACCTGCGAGGCGCCCGGCGGCAGTATGTCGTCGCGCTTCGGCCCGGCGAACAGCCGGTACGAATGGGTCAGTGCCTCTTTTCCCTCCGGATCGTGAGCTGGTTCGAGATCGAGATCGACAGAAGTCAGCAACACACTGATTTCGCTGCGCTCGTCGAGATTGGCGCCCAGCCGTTCCTGAATCACTGAGCGTGTGTAGGGGGTCTCGAGCTGATTGGCCACGGGCGCTAACAGAGCCGCGAAATACTGGACGTCGACCCCGATATAGTCGAATGCTTTCGTCCATTCTTCGACCTGGCCCTTGGCGATCGCCTTACCCGCCAGCAGCTTGACTGCGCCCGGCGCCGCAACAAACCCCACGACGACGTCGCGAAACTTCTGGGTATTGTCTTCGTTTTCGAGGGGAACTCCGGTCGGTCCCTGCAACTCGTAGTTGATCGTCCGGGATTTTGCCTTGAGGTTCTTAAACGTCAGATCGACCTGTAATTCATACGCGGGCGCTTCGGGATGTTCGGTCTTCGCGTCGACCGTTGCCAGTTTGTAATGCCTGGTGATTTCCAACCCGTCCACTTCGACACGAAACGTCGCTTCCGAATGCGGGGCCTCGGCAGGTTGCACGTCGATCACCTGCCAGTTCAATCGCGACAAGTCGGCGACGGCATCGATCTGCGGAATTCTCAGCGCCAGGGTAAAGGGCCTGACGTCGTCGGTGCCGACCACCGACAGCGGGGGATGCGGTTGCTGTGGCAGCGGCGGAGGGGCCGGACGGAGCGTCGTGTACCGCGGATCGTTGAGTTCGATCTTTTCGACCGCTCCGCCGCGCGACGTCAACGTCGCCAGTTGCCGGAACTCAGACTTCGGGTCGACGGATCCCAGCACAACCGTCCGGTCGGGAAACTTCGGCAGGTTGTCGTCGGCGGGCTTGCCGGCGTCAGGCGGCTGGGCAACCGGTTCGCCCGCAGCCGCTTCAGCGGGCTGATCGGCGATCGCCGGGCGCGCAACCGCCGTCGCATCAGGATCGGCATCGGCATTGTCGTCGGCCGCATCGGGCTTGCCGCGGGCGAGCTTGGCATCGCCGAATGCACCGGGTTCGACTTCGTCGGCGGGAGCATTTTGCGCAGCGGGATTTGGTTTGGCCGGCTTCGGCAACAGCGGCACAACGAACTGGCTCCAGCCGATGAGAATCGTCATCGACAGAACAATGAATGCCAGAAAACGCTTTTGGTCCATAAGTTATCGCCCGTCGCGCAACCGATCCCCGAGGAAGTTATCCAGATCGGGAATGGCATAGATCTTTTGTACCGTCGTGTCGATGTCGTACTCGACGCGTTGAAACAACAGCCGCTTTCCATCGATGACAACGTACGAACTGCGCCAGTCGCCGTTGCGGGGCTGTCCGACCGACCCCACGTTGACCAGCACCTTTTCTTCACCTAATTCGTATTGAAAGTCCAAATCTTCAGGTCGAAAGAACTTCAGGCTCTCGGTAAATACGCCGGGAACGTGGGTGTGCCCCTGAAAACAGTAGCGCGGGACGAGCGCGAAAATCCGCTCCATCTTCCGCTGGTTGTAGATGTCTTCGGGAAACACATATTCGTTGAGCGGGTTGCGGGCCGACCCGTGGACGAACAGAAAATCGTCCTCGCGATAGAAGCGCGGCAGTTCTCCCAGAAAATCCCAGCGCTGCCCGTTGGCTTTCGAATCCCCCTCTTCGAGCTGGGCGCGCGTCCAGAAGATCGCACGCTCGGCCCCCGGATTGAAGCCTTCCGGGTCAAACAGCGCCCCCTGATCGTGATTACCCAGCAGGCACAACTGGCACGACATGACCCGGTCGATGCACTCGCGCGGGTTGGGTCCGTAGCCGATGATGTCGCCCAGACAATAGACGTCGTTGATCCCCTTTTGCTTGATATCCGCCAGGACCGCGTCGAGCGCTTCGAGGTTGCCATGAATGTCACTGATGAGAGCTTTCAAGGAGAACGCGCCTTCCGGGAACGGAGTACGACGGCAAGTCGGCCCGCCACAATGTCGTAAGGTAAATCCACAGTGTATTTTAGTGCAGTTCGGCCGGTCAAGTACAGGGGAGACGATTCGTAGGATTGGGTCGCACAACTCATTTTGCGTGGCAGACGACGTTTGCTCTATTCGTGGTTAAAATCATCTTCGGCCACCAAAGGAACACGCGTCACCCCACCGTTTCGCATCCCCCCCCGCCCCCCCCGAGAGTTCGCATGAACCTGTCCCGCCGCATCGTGATCGTCTGTCTGGGAATCGTCGCCGTCGTCGGAGCATTGCCGCGCAAGGCGCCGGCCGAGCATGAAGGCAAGCTGCAGATCCTGCTGTTGGGTGACAGCACGACGATCGGCAGCGTCTGTCGCGTGACCGATCCCAAGGGACCGCACCTGGAAGACGTGATCCGCTCGCAATTGGCGACGGAAAAAGACCTGCCGCCGACCAATGTCATCAACCAGGGTCGCGACGGCGAGTACATCCACGGTTTGCTCGCCGACGGCCGTTACGAGCGCGAGATCGCCAAATTGCCGGGGATCGACTACGTGCTGATCCGCTACGGACTCAACGATCTGGGCAAACGCGAGGAGTTCGACACGAACTTTCCCAAAGATTTCAGCGAGCTGA